>DYKZ01000058.1 GCA_020722345.1 Anaerolinea thermophila
CCTGACGGTCTTCGCGTGCTGCGCGGTGCAATAGCCTTTTTGCGGTAGAGTCAATTGGACTTAATCAAGATTGGAATGATTTGTACGAAGAGATGCTTACATGAAGCGACAAGACATCCTCAACTCCCTCAAATCCCACTCCCCTACCGTGCTGATTGTCGGCGGCGGCATCAATGGCGTTGGCACCTTCCGTGACCTCACACTCCAGGGCGTTGATACCCTGCTCATAGACCGCGGCGACTTCTGCTCCGGAGTCTCGGCAGCCTCCTCTCGCATGGCGCATGGCGGCATCCGCTACCTGGAGAACGGTGAGTTCCGCCTGGTGCGCGAAGCCGTGCAGGAACGCAACCGCATGATTCAGAACGCGCCCAGCCTGGTCAAGCCGCTGCCCACCACCATCCCGATGTTCAAAATCTTCTCTGGTCTGCTCAACGCCCCGCTCAAATTCCTGGGCTGGCTGGAGAAGCCCTCCGAGCGTGGCGCGCTGATTATCAAGATTGGGTTGATGTTCTACGACGCCTTCACCGGTAAAAATCGCGCCGTCCCTCGGCATCAATTCCTCAATCGCAAAAAATCTTTGGCTTGCTGGAACCAACTGAATCCACTGATTCGTTACACCGCCACTTACTACGACGGCATTATCCTTTCGCCCGAACGCCTGACCCTCGAACTGCTCCTCGATGCCGAGAAGGAAGGCAAGCACGCCAAAGCCCTGAACTACGTTTCGCTAGTGGGCGTGGAAGACAACAAAGCCATTCTGCGCGACGAACTGACCGGTCAGACCTTTGAGACTTGTCCGATCTTAATCATCAATGCTGCCGGGCCCTGGATAGACCCAACCAACCGGACCCTCGGCCTGCAAACGCATTACGTCGGCGGAACCAAAGGCTCGCACCTTGTGCTCGACAACCCCGAACTGCGCGCCGCCATTGGCGACCATGAGTTTTTCTTCGAGAACAAAGATGGGCGCATTGTCCTCATATTCCCGCTCTTCGACAAGGTCATGATCGGCACCTCCGACATCCCTATTGATGACCCCGACTCCGCCCGTTGCACCGAAGAGGAAGTGGACTACTTCATCGAAATGGTCGGACGCGTCTTCCCGAAGATCAAGGTCAGCCGCGAGCAAATCGTCTTCCGCTTCTCCGGCGTCCGCCCGCTGGCCTATACCGGCTCCGCAAAGACCACCGGACAGATCACCCGCGACCACCACATCCGGGAGGATAAACTCGGCGAGATTCCCATCCTCTCGCTGGTAGGCGGCAAGTGGACCTCGTTCCGGGCCTTCTCCGAGCAGGTCACGGACCGCGCCCTGGCCTTCCTCGGCCAAACGCGCAAGGCAGATACGAAATCCCTGCCCATTGGGGCGGGCGCGGACGCTCCGGCCTTGAAGACCACGCCCGATTACAGCCGCGATGAAATTGTGACAATGGCGAAGCGCGAGAAGATCGTCCATCTCGATGACCTCCTCCTGCGCCGCACCCTGCTCGGCTACCTGGGGCAACTCACCCGTCCGCGGGTGGAGCAATTCGCTGATTGGCTGGGCGATGCCCTCGGCTGGGACGCGGGGCAGAAAAAAGCCGAGGTGGCACGCTCCGTCGAAATCCTGGCAGACAGGCATCAGGTCCAATTGTGAAGCACAGCCTTGCGAAGGCAAGGTTCTTTATTAGTAGTAAAATACCCTCTCTATGACCTCCGAAATCTACACCGTCACTTTCCTGCGTCACGGCGAGTCGGTTGGCAACGCCGAGCACCGTTTTCAGGGCCACGCTGACTTCGCGTTGACCGAGCGCGGCCGCCTCCAGGCGCGCGCCCTGGCCGAACGCTGGCAGGCCGAAGGCGTCGCCTTCGACCGCGCCCTCTCCAGCCCGCTCCTGCGCGCTCGCGAGACGGCGGAGATCATCTGCGCGGCGCTGAACGTTTCGCTCGAACTCGACGCCGGCTGGATGGAGATCAACAACGGCTTGCTGGCCGGACTCGACGACGGTCAAGCCGAACAGATCGCTCCCCGCCCGGCTTTCATCACCCCCTACACCCACACCGGCCAAACCGGCGAGAGCCGTTGGGAAGTGTACCTGCGCGCCGGGCGCAACGTCCAGAAACTGCTCGACCAGCCTCCCGGCCGCACGCTCATCGTGGCGCACGGCGGCATCCTGAACATGACTCTCTATGCCCTGCTGGGCATCCCGGTGCAGGCCGATCACACGGGGGCGCGCTTCATGTTCCACAACACCACCTTTGCCACCTTCTCCTACGACCCGGGGCGGCACAACTGGCGCATGTTGCACTTCGACCACCGTCCCCACCTGCAAGACGAGGCTTGAATGGACAAACTCAATATTCTTGTTTTCGGCGCGGGTGCAATCGGCGCCTACATTGGCGGGGCGCTGGCGCTGAGCGGGAACCGCGTCGTTTTCATCGAGCAGCCGCGAGCCGTCTCGGAGTTACAGGAACGCGGCCTCGTCTTGGATTTGACCGTGGACCGGGGACGATGGACGATGGACAACTCATCGTCCGCGGTCTATCGTCCATCGTCGGTGGAATTCGTTTCCAGCCTCGAGGAGTCCCTCGCCCGCGGCCCCTTTGACGTTGCCATTTTTGCCCTCAAATCCTTCGATACCGCTGCCGCGCTGGAGGGAATGAAACCCTTCGCCGGCCAACTCCCGCCCCTCCTCTGCCTCTCCAACGGCGTGGACAACGAACCGGCCCTCGAGGCCGTTCTCGGCGCGGACAAGGTCATCGCCGGGACGGTGACCTCCTCCGTAGGCCGCCGCGCAGTGGGCGACATCGTTCTCGAACGCAAGCGCGGCGTCGGCCTCGTCTCGGCGCACCCGCTCTCGGACCGGTTGTCTGCCGCGCTGACCGAAGCCGGTCTCAACGCCCAAACATTCTCCCGCCCTGCCGACATGAAGTGGTCAAAGATGCTGACAAATTTGCCTGCTAACGCCACCGCCGCCATCCTGAACATGACCGCCGCTGAAGTGTTTGCCCACCCCGGCCTCTTTCGCCTCGAGATGGGCATGCTGCGCGAAGCCCTGGCGGTGATGCGCGCCCTCGACGTCCGCGTGGTGGACCTGCCTGGCGTCCCCGTCCGGGCGCTGGCGCTGGGGACGAAACTGCCGGAGTTCATCGCCCGCCCGTTGATGAAGAAAGCCGTCGGCGGGGGGCGCGGCGGGAAGATGCCGTCCTTCCACATTGACCTGCATTCCGGCCGCGGCAGGTCCGAGGTCGAATGGCTGAACGGGGCGGTTGTCCGTTATGGCAAAAAGGTCGGCGTCCCAACTCCTATCAACCAGGTTCTGACCGAAACCCTGCTGACGCTGACGCGCGGCGAACTGCCGCTGACCGAATTCAGCCGCCAGCCGGAGAAGTTGCTTGTTCTAATCGGACGCGGATAAACGCGGAAAGGCGCGGAAAGTAAAAAATCCGCGCCCATCGGCGTTCTTCCGCGTCCCATTTGGTGAAACTATGACCGCGAAAATTCAATCTGTTTCCCCGCGCGAGAGCGTGGAGGTGCACTTGCCGGATGGGCGCGTCCTCTCCGGGCCGCGCGGCACGTCTGCCGGGGAATTTTTGGAGGCAGGCTTCGGGTCCGGCCACGCCCCGCTGGTGGCCGCCATCGTCAACGGCGATTTGCGCGAGTTGACCTATCCCATCAAGATGGATAGCACCCTGACGCCCGTCACCATGGCCGACGCGGACGGCGTACTCGTCTACCGCCGTTCGCTGACCTTCCTGCTCGAAACCGTTTTCGTCGCCAACTTCCCAGACGCCGTTCTCATCATTGACCACTCGATCTCGGCCGGGGGGTATTACTGCCACGTCAAGGGGCGGCCGCCGCTGACCGAAGAGGAACTGGGCCGCCTAGAGGCCGAGATGCGCCGCCTGGTGGAGGCCGATCTGCCCTTCAAGCGGCAGGAAGTGCCGGTGCAGGAAGCCCTGGCCCACTTCGAACGCGAGAACTATCCCGACAAAGTACAACTCCTGCGCCACCGCCGCAAGCCTTACGTGACCCTCTACCGGCTGGGAGATCACCTCGATTACCATCACGGCTACATGGTGCCCTCCACCCGTTACCTGAAATGGTTTGCGCTCACGCCCGCCAACAGCGGCTTCACCCTGCGCTTCCCGCGCCGCAGCGCTCCCACCACCATCGCTCCGCCCAGCGAGTACCCAAAATTGCTGGCCACTTTCCGCCAATACGGCGAATGGCTGGAGCGGCTGGGCATCGAAAACGTTGGGGCGTTGAATGCCGCCATCGAAGCAGGGCGCAGCCGCGAGGTCATCCTCGTCTCCGAAGCCCTGCACGAACAGCGCATCGTGGACATCGCCCGCCGCATTGCCGAACGGCGCGGCGAGACGCGCATCGTGCTCATCTCCGGGCCTTCCTCCTCCGGCAAGACCACCTTCTCGCGGCGGCTGGCCGTCCAACTGCTGGCGCTCGGTTTCTCACCCTTCGCCCTCGAACTCGACAATTATTTCGTGGACCGCGAAAAAACCCCGCTGGACGAGAACGGCCAGTACAACTTCGAGGCGCTCGAAGCCCTCAACCTGGACATGCTCGGCGACCACCTGACGCGCCTGGTGGCCGGGGAAGCGGTCACCCTGCCGCGCTACGACTTCAAGGCCGGGAAACAGGTGACCGGCGAGACGGTCCAACTGACCCCCGAGCAGATCATCATCCTGGAGGGCATCCACGGCCTCAACCCCCGCCTGCTCCCCGGACCGTTGACCGGGCGCGCCTTCCGCATCTACGGCGCGGCGCTGACGCAACTCAACCTCGACCGCCACAACCGCGTCTCCACAGCGGATACGCGTCTCATCCGGCGCATCGTGCGTGACGCCCGCGAGCGCGGCTACTCGGCCCAGCAGACCATCAGCCGCTGGGACTCGGTGCGGCGCGGCGAGGAGCGTTACATCTTCCCCTACCAGGAAAACGCCGACGCGATGTTCAACTCGGCGCTGGTATATGAATTGTCTGCCCTCCAGCCGCAGGCCGAACCGCTGCTGCGCCAGGTGCCGCACGGCGCGCCGGAATACCTCGAGGCCAAACGCCTGCTGGCCTTCCTGGAATGGTTCCTGCCTGTCGAAGTGGACCTTATCCCGGACAATTCCATCCTGCGCGAGTTCATTGGGGGCTCTATTCTGAAAGAGTTCAAAATCTGGAAAGCGTAAATCTTTGGCAGGAGCGGCTCATGAGTTGCCCCTGCAAGTGACATCATGAATCTCATCGAAGTCCTCCTCCTCGCCCTCAGCATGGCCATGGATGCTTTTGCTGTCTGCCTCGGCACGGGGACGAGCGGGCAGGCCGACGGTCCGCGGCCGCGCTTCCGGCTGGCGTTCCATTTCGGCCTGTTCCAGTTCATTATGCCTGTGCTCGGCTGGCTGGTCGGGACGACGGTAGCGCACTACATTCAGGCCTTCGACCACTGGATCACCTTTGGCCTGCTGGCTTTCGTGGGCGCGCGCATGATCCGCTCCGGGCTGGACAAGGACGGCGCAAACAACCGCAGCGACCTCTCGCGCGGCTGGACGATGATCCTGCTCTCCATCGCCGTCAGCATAGACGCGCTGGCCATCGGCCTGTCGCTGGCGCTGATCGGCGTCTTCGTCTGGTACCCGGCCATCGTCATCGGCGTGGTGACGGGGTTGATGTCGCTGCTCGGCCTGCGCATCGGCAACGGCCTGGGAAAACGGTTTGGCAAGACGATGGAAATTATCGGGGGATTAGTATTGATTGGGATTGGCGTAAGGATTTTGGTGGAGCATTTGGCCGGATAAAACAGGGGGGATGAAACCTTTCTTTGCCCCATCGCCTCACCATAGAACTCTTGCATAAGTTGGCAGGGGACGCTAGAGAACGTCCCCTGCTCCAAATTCACGTTGATTAGCGTGCGCTCTCTAGCGCACAAGAACACTTTTGCAAGAGGGCTTATTCCTCCAGCCAGTCTTCCAGTCGAAGGGAAGTCCTCTTTGCCAGCCTGCCGAAATGAGCCGCGTTGTGGGTCACCAGTGGCGACCGGGACTCCAGCGCGATGCTGGCAATCTGGAGGTCTGGGTCGCTGAGGGCTTCCCCGCTCTTCTGCAACTTGGCTTTCAATTGCCCGAAATACCTGGCCTCGGTCTCGCCGTAGGGAAGGATGGTCAGGGCGGCGAGGAGTACGTCCAGCCGCGCCAGGTTTTCATCCGGTTTCTGTGACTTGTGCGCCCCATGGACAAGTTCACTCACGCTGATTGCTGTGGTTGCCAACTCTTCATCCGGCCGGACGTGGCCTGCGAGGTCAATCGAGCCGCGCAGGATGGCAATGCAATGGTCCGTATCCAGGATTTTCACAGGTCAGCCTCGGAACGGGTGGTGTATCTCTCGCGTTCCTCGCGGATTTCCCTCGCCAGGTTTTCCATCTCCGGGTTGCCCCGCCAGAGACCGAAAGCCGCCATGGCCGGGTGAGCCTCCCCCCGACCAACGCGGGCGAGGATATCATCGGTTTGCCCCAACGCTCCGGCCAGCCGCTCCGCCGCCCGGGCGTTGCGTTCGAGTTTTTCCAGTTCACGGGCGTTGAGCAGGACAGCGATGTCGCGTTCCCGCCGCCGGATAACGAAACGCTCCCCCGCCGAGGCCCGGCTGATCAACTCGGAAAACCGGCTTTTGGCATCCGAAATGGTGATGGAAACCATAATTGTCTCCTGGATTAAGTCAAGATGACTTAATTATACCCCCCAACAGCCGCTTCATGAGCGGGAAAAACGCCCGGCTGGCTTGCCCTTACCCCATCCACTCCACGATGGTCGCCTCGCCCTGTCCGACGCCCACGCACAGCGTCGCCAGGCCGTATTTCACATTCCCGCGCCGCCGCATCTCGTACAGCAGAGTGGTCAGGATGCGCGCCCCTGAGCAGCCCAGCGGGTGGCCGAGTGCAATCGCCCCGCCGTTGACGTTGACCAGAGCCGGGTCGAGACCCAGGTCTTCGATTACTGCCAGCGACTGGACGGCGAAGGCCTCGTTCAGTTCGACCAGGCCGATATCTTGCAACCGGAGACCGGCGCGCTGGAGGACTTTCTGCACCGCCGGGACGGGTCCCAGCCCCATCGTGCGCGGCGGGACCCCTGCGGCTGCGGAGGCCACGAGACGCGCCATCGGCCTCAGGCCGAGTTCCCGCGCTTTCTCCTCGGACATAACCAACAGAGCCGCAGCCCCATCGTTCAGCCCGGACGAGTTCCCAGCAGTCACCGTGCCGCCCTGGCGGAAGGCCGGTTTGAGCCGGGCAAGGCTCTCCAGCGTGGTGTCGCGGCGTGGACGTTCATCGGTATCCACCACCTTCGGGTCGCCTTTGCGCTGCGGGATGGTCACCGGGACAATCTCCTCGGCAAATTTGCCCGCGTCTATGGCGGCAATAGCCAGTTGGTGCGAGCGCAGGGCAAACTCATCCTGCCTCTGCCGCGTGAGGTGGGGTTTCATCTGGGCGATGTTCTCCGCCGTCTCGCCCATCTGCTCAGTGCCGTAGCGTTCCTTCATGAGCGGGTTGGGGTAGCGCCAGCCGAGGGCGGTATCATAGGCGGTCAGGTTGCCAAACGGAAAACCGGTCTCGGCTTTAGGGAGCGAATACGGGGCGCGGGACATCGACTCCACGCCTCCGGCGATGAAGACTTCTCCCTCGCCAACCCGGATGGCACGCGCCGCGAAGTTGACCGCCGCCAGCCCCGAAGCGCACAACCGGTTCACGGTCACGCCGCCGACCTCAACCGGCAGACCGGCAAGGAGCGCGGCCATGCGCGCCACGTTGCGGTTGTCCTCCCCGGCTTGGTTGGCGCAGCCGAAATAGACTTCCTCCACCAGTGCAGGGTCGAGGCGGCTGCGCTCGACAATCGTGCGGATGGTGTGCGCGGCGAGATCGTCTGGGCGGACGGCAGCCAGCACCCCGCCCAGCGCCCCAACGGGGGTGCGGATGGCGTCAATGATGACAGGGGTTTTCATGGAAGTCTCCAGTCGTGAGTCTCTGGTGCGATAACGGGTTGATTCTACCACCGAGGCAGGAGTTTCCCATCGTTCGGAACAAAAAACTTCCGGAGGCGCGACCCCGGAAGTCTCCGTTTGTTACGGTTTGGTATCGCCCGCTTTGGGCAGTTCTATCTCACCGATAAAGCGGCTGCGCTGGATGTTAATGACCACCGCCTCACGCTGAAGCAGAACGCTGGGGTTGGCCTGGATGGTGACCGTGGCCTGAGTGATGGGCAGGAAAATGTCGCCGGCGTCGGCCATGATGCGCAGCAGATCGAGGGAACCCTGCACATGCACCTCGCCGCGCACTTCCATGCCGTCCAAGACAATGAAGACGCCGTAGCGGTCCTTGCGGTACTTGATGAAACGCCGAGGCGGAGGGGCCTGTTTCTGGGGAGGCTCGAAGGCCAGCACGATGCCCCCCTTGGGGATGACCGATAACTGGGTCTTTTGCAGGATCTTGGCAGGATTCTCCAAGCGAGCCACGCTGGCGTTGCGCACCATGATGTTCTTGTCGCGCCGGTCATTCAAGAAATCCGAGAGGCGCTGGTCGCGCAGGAAGATTGTTCCGTTGATTGTATGATCCGACGTGAAAACAACCACCTGGTAAGGAAGTGCGGTTTCGGTCATGCTCACCTTCTTCGACTAGGGAAATGCCTGGCTGAATTCATTCTATGACTCTACTGCAAAAAGGCTATTGCACCGCGCAGCACGCGAAGACCGCCAGGAAAATGCAAAATCACAAATCATTATTCAAGATAATCTGCGTCGTGGTTCAACATTTTCAAAGTGTCCTTAAATTTTCTTCGTTGCCTTTGTGTCCTTCGTGTTTAAAAAGGTTTTTGCAGTGGACTCATTCTATCTTACAGCCGGGCGGCATGTCAACGTGCTAAATGGGGGAGGCAATGACAGCAACATGGCAGATTTCAATAAAACGCCGTCAACCCTGGCAATAAACCTCCTGTCGAGGAGAGGATTTTTGTATCAGGGTTAAATGACGCATGGCACTACCTTTTTTTACCCAAGTGAGCATAATCATACTGGCGCGCAGATTTGTGCCAAATCTTGTCTTACTACTCACAAATGTCACAGGAGGCTTTTGAATGCCAGCAAAAGGTTGGATTCAAGTCAACGAACTGTACTGCAAGGGCTGTGAATTGTGCGTGGCCGCCTGCCCCCCCAAGGTCATAGCACTCGATATGGAACGCCTGACTCCCAAAGGCTACCACCCGGCGCATATCTTCAAGGATGGCTGCACCGGCTGCGCCATCTGCGCCCTCGCCTGCCCGGACGCGGCCATCACCGTTTATCGCGAGGTGACCAAAGCACCGGCGCCCAGCACGGAAAGAGGGGGCTGAGATGAAGCGCGAACTGTGGAAAGGAAACGAAGCCATCGCCGAGGCGGCTGTACGCGCAGGAGTGGAAGCCTATTTTGGCTACCCCATCACGCCGCAGAGCGAGTTGCTGGAGTATATGTCGCGCCGCCTGCCGGAACTGGGCCGTGCTTTCGTCCAAGCAGAGAGCGAGCCAGCCGTCATCAACATGGTCTATGGCGCGGCCTGCACCGGCGCGCGCGTCATGACATCCTCCTCCAGCCCAGGCATCAGCCTGATGCAGGAGGGCTTGTCCTACATCGCCGGCACCGAGGTGCCGATGGTGCTGGTCAACGTGATGCGCGGCGGCCCGGGTCTGGGCAACATTGCCCCCTCGCAGGGCGATTACAGCCAGATCACCAAGGGCGGCGGGCACGGAGATTATTTCCCCATCGTGCTGGCGCCCGCTTCCATTCAAGAGACGGTGGACTTGATGCCGGTCGCCTTCGACTTGGCGCACAAGTACCGCTCCATTTGCTGCATCCTGATTGACGGCTCCATCGGGCAGATGATGGAACCGGTGAAAATGCCAGATATGATGCCGGTCGAGCGCAAGGTTTACGACTGGGCGGTGAGCGGGGCGATCGGGCGCGAACGCCACGTCCTGTCGTCAATCTACCTGGATGTGCCTACCGAAGAAAAGATCAACCTGCGTATCCTCGGCCGCTGGAAGGAAGTCCAGGAGAACGAGATACGCTACCGGGAATATTACCTGGAGGATGCCGAGACGGCCATCATCGGCTTCGGAACGGCGGGACGGATCGCCCTCTCGGCGGTGCGAGCCGCCCGGGCAATGGGCATCAAGGTTGGCTTGTTCCGCCCAATCAGCGTCAATCCCTTCCCTTACAAGCGGGTGGAGGAACTAAGCGAACGGGTGAAGTCTCTCCTGGTGGTGGAGATGAACGCCGGGCAGATGTTGCGCGACGTGCAGACCGCCGTCCGTCAGCGCATCCCCATCCGTTTCTACGGGCGGCTGGGCGGCGTCATGCCCTTCCCGGATGAGTTCGTCAACGAACTCCAGGATTTGCTCAAGAATCCCGGCAAACCGGAGGACGACCCGGTTGATCTTTGGTACAGACGCATGATGGCGCGTTGAGATTGAGAGGTATGAATGGCTACTACGATTGTAAATCCTGAAAACCTGGTCTATTCTCGCCCCAAGGGCCTTACGGACATGCCCTCGCATTACTGCCCCGGCTGCACTCACGGGACAGCGCACCGCCTCGTGGCAGAAGTGCTGGAGGAGATGAACCTGCTTGACAAAGCCATCGGGATTGCCCCGGTCGGCTGCTCGGTCTTTGCCTATAACTATATCAATACCGACTTCGTCCAGGCTGCCCACGGCCGGGCGCCCGCCATGGCGACCGGCATCAAGCGCGTCCTGCCTGACCGAGTGGTCTTTACCTACCAAGGCGACGGCGACCTGGTCTCCATCGGCATGGCGGAAACGGTGCATGCTGCCGCCCGCGGCGAGAACATCACCATCATTTTCATCAATAATGCCATCTACGGCATGACCGGCGGGCAAATGGCGCCCACTACCATGCCGGGCATGAAGACCTCCTCCTCGGTCAACGGGCGCGACGTGGAGACCCAGGGGTATCCCATCCGCATGGCAGAACTGCTGGCGACCCTGGACGGGGCCGGTTACGTTGTGCGCCGCTCGCTGCACGACCCGGCCTCCATCCGCAAAGCCAAAAAAGCCATCCGCATTGCCTTCGAAACCCAGGTGCATGGGCTTGGCTTTTCGATCGTGGAACTGCTCTCCACCTGCAACACCGGCTGGGGCTTGACGCCGGTCGACTCCCTCAGTTGGCTGGAGGAACACATGATCCCCGTCTTCCCGGTGGGCGATTACAAGGTCAGCCCCGAAGTGGCGGCGCTGAAGATCTAGAGAAATCGCGCCGCGCTGCCAGAGGAAGACAGCGCGGCAGGATAATGGAGAAACACGATGCAAACAGAAATCTTTATAGCAGGCTTTGGCGGGCAGGGCGTCATGTTTGCCGGTCAGATGTTTTCCTATGCCGCCATGGATATTGGCAAGGAGGTAACCTGGATCCCCTCCTACGGCCCAGAAATGCGCGGCGGCACCGCCAACTGCACTATCGTGATCGCTGATGAGGAGATCGGCTCGCCGCTGGTGCTGAATCCCCCGGCAGTGATTGTTATGAACCTGCCCTCGCTGGACAAATATGAGTCGGCAGTCAAACCGGGCGGAGTACTGGTGGTCAACGCCTCCATGATTGACCGCGAAGTCAAGCGCACCGATATCACTTGGGTCTCGTTGCCGTGCAATGAGATCGCCGAGGAAGTCGGCGACCGCCGCATGGCAAACGTGGTGGCCGCCGGCGCCTTGCTAGCGCTGATGCCAATCCTCACGTTGGAGGATATCGAGGCCGCCCTCAAGGCGCACATGCCTAAGCGACACCAGCATCTGCTGCCCAAGAATGTAGAAGCCCTCAAACGAGGCGCGGAGTATGCCAAGGAGCATGCTATAAAAGCAAAGTGACCCCTAGCAGTGATCGGCAAAATAATCAACGGAGGCTATCCCAACAGCCTCCGTTGATTTTTTCTTGCTTGAATGGCTCTGTTAGTTTGACTTCAGAACCGCCTCCCGCCCTGCCTGGAATGCCTTTTTGTTCAATTCCACATGCTTGGGTGGGACGCGCTCGGTGATGACCTTCAGCCAGGTCCCGGCGTCCACATTCATACCGGCCAGCAGGTCGCCGGCTTCGAGCAGTGCCGAGAGCGCCCCCAGCAGGACTACGTTGGCGACGCGCAGGTTGCCCAGTTCCTCGGCAATTTTCTCGCCTTCAATGTAGCGCACGTGTGGCGTAACCTGGGCGAAAGCAGCGTGGATTTCCTCATCCGAGGGGTATTTCTGACCACCGGAGGTGACCGTCAGTGGGACGATGACCTGGGTGTTGATGACTGCCACGCCGCCGGAGCGCAGGGATTTGATGTTTCGCAAGGCTTCCAGTTTCTCAAAGGCCAGCAACACGTCCGCTTCGCCCAGCCCGACGATAGGAGAGTGGACTTCACGCCCCCAGCGCACGTGACTGCTGACACTGCCGCCGCGCTGCGACATGCCGTGCACTTCGGCCTGCTTGGCGTCAAAACCCGCCGCCAGCCCCACGTTGACCAGCACGTCGCTAGCAAGAACCGTCCCCTGACCACCGACACCACACAGAAGAAAATTGATGACCTCGTTCATGCTCGCTCCTTTTCTACGAAGACGCTGTCGGGCCGGAAGGTGATGGCATCGCGCGGGCAAATCTGGGCGCAGACCTCGCAGCCGGTGCATAGACTGGCGTCTATCAGCGCCTTGGGACGCTGCGTTTTCTCGTCCAGTTCCTCGCTCTTCAAAATAGCCGGGCAGCCGATACGGAAGCAGAGCGTACAGCCGTTGCATTGATCGGTCAGCACTTCCAGCGGCATCCACTTCTTGCGCGCCTCGGGCAGCAAGGCACATGGCTCCCGGACAATCAGCACCGATGGCTCGTCCAGTTTGACGTATTCCCTGAGCGTCTTTTCGATTTCCTTCACATCCAGGGCCGGCAGGGTGCGCACGTGCTGGATGCCGCAGGCGCGCACCAGCGACTCCAGTTCAATGACTGGCGCCTCCTTGCCCAGCAGGGTCTGGCCGGTGCCGGGGTTCTGCTGGTGGCCGGTCATACCGGTGATGCGGTTGTCGAGGATGACGGTCACGACCGGCGACTGGTTATAGACGACGTTGAGAAGCGCCGGGATGCCGGTGTGGAAGAAGGTCGAATCGCCGATGACGGCCACGTGCCGTTCGGGACTTCCGGCCTGCGCGGCCCCATGGGCCACCGCGATGCCCGCGCCCATGCACCCGCAGGTGTGGATGGCGCTCAAGGGCGGGATGAGGCCGAGGGTGTAGCAGCCAATGTCGCCGTTGACCGGCACTTTGAGTTTGTTCAGCACGTAGAAAGTGGGGCGGTGCGGACAGCCCGGACACAGCACCGGCGGACGGGCAGGGAGCGCACCTATCTGCGGGGCAGGAGCGGCCTCCATAACGGAAGCAGGCAGCAGTCCGGCATGAACCGCCGACTGACGCACCACGAAGGGGTCGAATTCGCCCGTCAGCGGGAAGATGCTCTTGCCCTCGCAGGGGATTCCCATCAATCTCACCCCTTCCTCGATAAAGGGGTCGAGTTCTTCCAGGACGATGAGACGTTCCACCGAGGCGGCGAAATCTCGGATGAGTTTTTCGGGCAGCGGCCACGACATGCCCAGTTTCAGGATGGAGGCTTCGGGGAAGACTTCGCGGGCGTACTGGTAGGAAATGCCGGCGGTGATAATGCCCAGGGCGCGGCCGCGCATTTCGATGCGGTTGAAGGGGAAGTCTTCGGCGTAGGCGGCGATGGCGCGGATGCGCTCTTCGATGACGGGGTGACGCTTGATGGCGTTGCCCGGCACCATGACGTACTTGGCCGGGTTGCGCGGGAAGGGCTTGACCTCAGCAGGGAGTTCGCGGCGCTCGCCCAGTTCGACGGCGCTCATCGAGTGGCAGACGCGGGTGGTCAGGCGCAGCAAGACGGGCGTGTCGAAGCGTTCGGAGAGGTCGAAGGCAGCCAGCGTCAGGTCTTTGGCTTCCTGGCTGTCGGAGGGTTCAAGACAGGGGACGCGGGCAAATTTGGCAAAGGCGCGGTTATCCTGCTCGTTCTGGCTGGAGTGCATGGCGGGGTCGTCGGCGCTGACAATGACCAGCCCGGCTTCCATGCCGGTCATGGAGGCGTACATGAACGAGTCGGCAGCCACGTTCAGGCCGACGTGTTTCATGGCGGCCAGGGCGCGCCTGCCGGCGTAGGCTGCGCCGATGGCGACATCTACGGCCACCTTTTCATTGGTGGCCCATTCAGCATAGATGTTAGGGAAGAGGGCGAAGGCTTCGAGGATTTCGGTGCTGGGCGTGCCGGGGTAGGCCGAGGCGACCTGCACGCCGGCCTCCCATGCGCCACGCGCCACCGCTTCATTGCCGGAGAGCATTTTTTTGAGACTCAAGGGGAACTCCTTCTCTGAAATCGAATCGGCTGGATGGACGAATTCTGCTCCGATTTTAAGGCAGAATGGCGGCTTGTGCTAATCACAATTGGCAGGTTTTGGCTTTGACATTAGGCACTATAGCCTTTATTGTCCCTGGCCGGCTTATGCCTGAACGAATCTGTTGTAAATCAAGAGATGAGTCCACTGCAAAAACCTTTTTAAACACGAAGGACACAAAGGCAACGAAGGAAATTCAAGGACGCTTTGAAAATGTTGAACCACGACGCAGATTATCTTGAATAATGATTTGTGATTTTGCATTTTCCTGACGGTCTTCGCATGCTGCGCGGTGCAATAGCCTTTTTGCGGTAGAGTCAAGAGATGGAATTTATGATAACATTGACTTATGAAGTCAAGAAAGCTCCTGTTCTACGCGCTGGTTCATCTGGAAAGCCAATCGCGCGTGAATTTGGTCATCTTTTCTGTCTTGCTCGTCTTGATTTTGGGCGCTGTTGACTATCTGACCGGTTTCAAGTTGACCATTTTGTTGTTCTACCTCTTACCGGTCTCGATTGTTTCGTGGGAGGTAGGGCCGCTGGCGGGGCTGTCAATCTCAGCACTCAGTACATTGACCTGGGGGCTTTCCAATATTTTGGCTGGTGAGGCGTTCTCAGGGGCATTCATCGTGGCCTGGAATGCGGTCACTATGCTTTTCTTTTTTATCGCTATGAGTCTGGTACTGAGCGCCCTGCGACGGTCTCTGGATGATGAGCGCCATCTTGCTCGCACCGACCCGCTGACCGGCGTGCTCAACCGGCGGGCTTTTTACGAATTCGTCAACACCCACATCCTGTTTTCTCAGTCAACGCCGCCTGGTTGTACCTTGGTCTATCTCGACCTGGACAATTTCAAGATGATCAACGACACTTTCGGCCACAGCGTGGGCGATATCGTTCTGGTTACTGCCGTGGATACCATCGCTCTGTGCCTGGGGTCAGAGGATATCCTGGCCCGTATGGGTGGTGACGAATTCATCATTTTGACAATGGAAACCGAGCCGCAAGCCTTGACCAAAAAGATGGCCTGGTTGTACCGAGAATTGACGGCCACTATGCAGGCTCAGGAGTGGCCGATCACCTTCAGCATCGGCGTTCTCTCCTTTCACAAGCCGGCTGCCAGCGTGAGTCAAATGATTACGCTGGTTGATCGGCTGATGTACCAGGTCAAATCAACCTCCAAGAATGGGGTCGCTTATGCTGCTTTCCCGGATGATTTCCCGAACCCGTCTGCCCAGCCGAGGGTCAAAATCTTTTCATTGGAAAAATTATGATACGTGACTCTACTGCAAAAAGGCTATTGCACCGCGCAGCACGCGAAGACCGCCAGGA
>DYKZ01000243.1 GCA_020722345.1 Anaerolinea thermophila
GGTGCAGAACAAGCTCAACGAGCGCGGAATCGACAAGCTCTATACCACCCGCAGCAAGGACGACACGCGGGCGCTGTTGATCGAGCGCGGCCAGTACGAACTGGCGGCACAGATCGGCGAGCCGACCAAGCACATGGGCCATGCCGCCGCCGCGCTGGAACGGAAGGGCGAGCAGACCCAGGTAGGCGACCTGAACCGGGCGATCAAAGAGGGCAACGCCCGGCACGCGGAACGGGCCGATCTGGCAACGTCGGTGCTTAAACGTCTGACCGATCAGCAATCCACCTTTACCGACCGCGACCTGTACCGGGAAATCTGCAAGCAGTCTGACGAGCGGCTGGGCGATCAACTGCACGAGACTGTGGCGCAGTGCATCGGGCGGGATGACGTGGTTCTGCTGGGCACCGACGACCGGGGCAACGTCCTCATGACCACGCGCCAAATGCAGGACATGGAGCGGCGCATGGTCGATCAATCGACTGCCCGCCGTGGCGAGGGGCAGCACCAGGTCGATTCCGCCCGCCTCGATCATCACGCCAAGAAAAACGGCCTGTCCGACGAACAGGCCGCCGCCCTGCATCACATGAGCGGTAAGGATGGCGTTTCTCTTGTTGAAGGCATGGCAGGAACCGGCAAATCCACCATGATGAAGGCTGCTCACGAGGCATGGCAGGAAGCTGGCTATCAGGTGCGCGGCGCAGCCCTCACAGGCAAGGCTGCTGACAATCTGCAACAGGGCGCGGGCATCAAGTCGCAAACCGTGCATTCCCTGCTGATGGCGCTGGACAACGGGCGCGACAAGCTGACCCAGAAGACCATCCTCTGCATCGACGAGGCGGGGATGCTTTCCAGCAATCTGACCTCGCGCCTTGTCGAGCATGCAAGCAAGGCCGGGGCCAAGCTGGTGATGATTGGCGACGACCGCCAACTGCAACCGATCCAAGCGGGCGGGGCGTTCAAAGCGCTGAAAGATGAACTTGGCGCGGCGAAGCTATCCACCATCTATCGGCAGCGCGACAAGTGGGCGCGGGATGCCGTCCATTCGTTTGCAGACGGCGACGCCGGAAAGGCCATTGCCGCCTACGCGCAGCGCGGCCTTGTGGGCGTGGGCACCGATGGCGACGACACGAAAAAGCGGCTTGTCGGCGACTGGAACAGCCAGCGCACCGACGATGGCCGCAGTTCGATCATGCTGGCAGGCACCAGGAAGGATGTCCGCGACCTCAACGAGCTGGCCCGAGGCGAGCGCGTCAAGGCGGGCGAGATCGAGCATGGCGAGCGGGTCAGGACGGATCATGGCGAGCGCGAATTCTCCAAGGGCGACCGCCTTGTATTCCTGAAAAACGACAAGCGCGTGGGCGTCAAAAACGGCCAGCTCGGCACCGTGGAGAACGTCGAACGCGACGGCGAGCACCACCGGCTTTCCGTGCGTGGCGATGATGGCAAGCTGGCGACGTTCAGCACCCGTGATTACGACAGCATAGACCATGGCTATGCAACCACGGTGCATAAGGCGCAAGGCGTCACCGTGGATCGTGCCTATGTCCTCATCGGCAAGATGCACGACCGCGAGCTTTCCTATGTTTCCATGTCGCGGAGCCGTCAGGAAACCCGGCTTTACATCGACGCGGGTAAGTACAAATCCGCCGCTGCCGTGGCGCGGCAGATGAACCAGAGCCACCAGAAGGGCACGACGCTGGACGCCGCCCGCGAGCGCCCGGACTGGAAGAGACTGCAAGGGCTTGCTGCATCGTCTGACGAGCTGCTGGCCCGCATTCGCTCCAAGGTGGGCGAGATCCAGCAGCGGGAAGCACGCCCGCAGCCGCAGCAGGCCGCCCAGCCAGAGCGGGGGCAGCCGCCAGTGCCTCGCATGACGCGGGAGGAAATCGACCGGGCGCTCAGGGCGCCGCCGCCGCCCGCACCGAACCGGGAGCTTGTCGAGGAAGCGGCAATCGGCGGCCACCTGCGCGACATGCGGGCCCGCCTCGAAACGCAGTTCCGCGAGCAGCACGGCGAGCGGCCAGAAAAGGCCGGGCTTTTTGGCAACAAACAGAAGGCATGGGACAGGGCGCACAGCGAGATAGACATCGCCGTGCAGGCCCGCCGCGAGTTTCTACGGAGTGACGACCCGCGAGCGGTCGAATTCCGGGAAAACGCTTGGGAGACTGCCCGCAAGAGCTACGAAGCCAAGCATGAGCAGTGGAGCCGCAACCGCTGGGCAGCTATCCAGCAGGCCGGGCCACAATATCAACAGCAACCACAGGAGCAATCCGCCATGAGCAACAACCAGCAGACCCAGCATCAGACCCAGCAGCAGACCC
>DYKZ01000244.1 GCA_020722345.1 Anaerolinea thermophila
ACTGCGTTCTCTTCAAATGTTTACATCGTCGGCTATGCTTCAGCGACAAAATTCTTTGGCGCAGGTATTAAGTTGGCTCCTACCGCTTCAACACCTACGGCAGGCGAGGGCGGCATATATTATGATTCCAACCAGCATAGCCTGTATGTTTCCACGGCCGCCAACGCCGCCGCCTGGCTTGAGCTAGGGCCGCTGACAACTTGTCCAACAGGGATGGGCCTGATGGGGAAGGGGAGAAGCGCCTATTGTATTGAGTTAGCCGACCGTGCTGCGGCGACCTACGCTGACGCGAGCAATACCTGCCTGAATGCGGGGCGCTATCTCTGCAATTTCCAAGAGTTCAGCATGGCATGTAATAATGCCCTTGGGGGCACGTGGAGCACCTCCGTATGGCGGTGGGTTGCCGATCCGTACCCCGGCAGCTACGTGTTCATCGTGGGTAGCGGCGGCTGCTTCAACAACGACTACGACGGCGTCGCCGCTAACCATGCGTTCCGGTGCTGCCTGCGCTAGCGGTCAGAGGTTCGATCCCCGGTCTTCTCACGGCGCATATATGGGGGGAAGGGGACATAGCTTCCTATCTTCCTAACTTTGAGGGGGCAATCCGGGGGCAGGTCTTTACTTTTGACCCGGCCGCAGGTTATTTCGTTTCCAGGGTGGTAAGGCGGGTTTCGTGGTCTTTGAGCTTTGTGTCGTGGTTGCAGTTGCGGTAGGATAACGCTTCCGCGGCTTCCCCAGTCAAGGCTATGCCAGTGCCGTATCACGGGTATACTCTCATTTGAAAAGGAGCTTATATGAGCATCAGCGAAGAATACAAGGCGGCCAAAGAGAAACATGCGGACGAGATCCTGCTTTTCCAGGCGGGGGATCTTCTACAGAATAATGTTCGAGGACGCGGAGAAGGTGAGCGGCCTGCTGGGCCTTACGCTGCGCGTCGAATGGGACGCCGCCGCGCCGCTGCGTTTCTGCGGCTTCCCCAAAAGCGGGCTGGATAAATATATCGGCAAACTCGTCAGGGCGGGCTTTTCGGTGGCGGTCTGCCATCAGGTACCGGCGGAAGGCGGCGGAGTTAAGCGGGAAGTTTCGGAAACGATCTTATGCTCAAAGATTTGATAGTTTTCCAGAAAGCGTACGAGCTGCTGAAATGGATACATGTGATAACGGGCAAATTCCCGAAATCCGAGAAATTCGTGCTGGCGGCCAGAACGGAGAATGCGGCGCTGGATTTTCTGGAGGCGGTCATTGTGGCCAATGAAAGCGTTGATAAGGCCGCGTCTTTGAAAAAAGCCGCGCTGGCGCTTGAGAGGCTGCGCATCTGGCTGCGTCTGTCATTTGAACTTAGATATGTCGCCATTAAGCAGTATGAATACGGCGCTAAAATCGCCGACGAGGCCGGCCGCCTGCTGGGCGGCTGGAATAAAAGATTCGCGCCCAAAGCGCAGTAAGGTAAAAAAGGCGCGATAAAGGGGCAGGCCCGAAAGAAAGCGGTGATCCGGGGCGGCAACTCGTATACAAATTACGACGCGCCTGCCGGGTGGATACATGGCCAGGTACCTGCGGTGCTCCGGGACGGCGACTGGAACTACGACGCGGGCGGAGACGGCCGAGGTGCGGGGCAGTTCCATGAGCCCGCTGCTTAAGGACGGGGACGTGGTAAAAGTTGATTACGGCTTTTATGACGCGCGCGAGGTGCGCCGCGGGGATCTGGTGGTCTGCCGGCTGGCTTCCCGCAAGGACCCGATCATAAAGCTGGTGCGCGCCGTGCCGGGTGACAGGTTCGGGCTGAAAGAGCTGCCGGATGGCGTAAGCCTGCTGCTGGTGAACGGCGCCGTTCTTGAAAATTCCGCCGGCCGGCCTTATGAATTCACGGGCAGAAGGAAGCGGATGCTCGGGGTTTACGCGCGCGATTATGGCGGCGTCATCCCACCGGGCAGCTACCTGCTGCTCGGGGATGCCGCCGAAGGTTCACTTGACAGCGGCCGCTTCGGCCTGGCGGCAAGAGAGGTCATCGTTGGGAAAGCGGCGCGTTAGCGGGGATATGCCGCGGCGTAGAGCCCTGCCGGAGCTGGGCACGGTGACATAACCCGAATCCTGCAGTTCAACATAGTTTTTATTGACGAACTGTGAGAACAAAAACATTCCGCAGGATTCTCTGCGAAGCAGATTGCGAAACAAGCGCTATGCGCGCAGTTTCCGCAAGGGTGAACCCAGAGCGAGGCTCTCCCGAGCACTGCGAGGGGAAAGTTTCAGACTGAAACTTTCGGGTTAAAAGAACACGGCTCACTGTCAGGGAATCTGGGGTATGTCGCCCACGGGACC
>DYKZ01000059.1 GCA_020722345.1 Anaerolinea thermophila
ACTAGAAGACTAGCAACTAGGAGACTATATGACTAAACTTGCTGTGGTCGCCATCGGCGGCAACTCGCTCATCAAGGATGAAAAACACAAGACAGTTGAAGACCAGTACCAGGCTGCTAAAGAAACCACCTACCACATCGCCGACATGATCGAGGCTGGCTGGGACGTGGCTATCGGTCATGGCAACGGCCCCCAGGTTGGCTTCATTCTGCGCCGCTCGGAGATTGCCGCGAAAGTGGAGGGCATGCACGAGGTCCCGCTGGACGTGTGCGGTGCCGACAGTCAGGGCGCTATTGGTTACGCCCTGCAGCAGAACCTTCAGAACGAACTCTATCGCCGTGGCATCAAGAAGAACGTGGCTACCGTAGTGACTCAGGTACTGGTGGATAAGAACGACCCAGCCTTTCAGAACCCCACCAAACCCATCGGTAGTTTCATGGACGAAGCCGAAGCCAAACGCCGTGAGAAAGAACTCGCCTGGACGGTGCGCGAAGATGCCGGACGCGGCTGGCGGCGCGTGGTTGCCTCGCCGCTGCCCAAGGAAGTGGTCGAACTCGACACGGTCAAAACCCTGCTGGACGCTGGAATCATCGTCATCACCGTCGGCGGCGGCGGTATCCCCGTGATTGACAAAGGGGAGGGCGAATATGTCGGCACGGCGGCAGTCATTGACAAGGACTACGCTTCCAGCCTGCTGGCGCGTGAAATCAAGGCCGACCTGTTTGTCATCTCCACCGCAGTCGAGAAGGTGGCTCTCAACTTCGGCAAACCCGACCAGAAGTGGCTTGACAAGATGACCTTGGCGGAGGCCAAGCAATACCTGGCCGAAGGTGTCCACTTTGCCAAAGGCTCGATGGCGCCCAAGATTCAGGCTATCATCTGGTTCCTGGAAACCAACCCCAACGGCAAGGCGCTCATCACCAACCCAGAGAACATCGGCCGCGCCCTCAAGGGGGAGACCGGCACCTGGATCGTGCCGTAAAATTTAAGACGTATGTGCATGATAAAATCATGAATGTCTTATGGGAACTTTGATTGAAAGGAGGTGAGGCGCAGGGAATAACAGGCACGTGAAAGCAAGAGGCTTGTAATCGAATCCGTACAAATTTTTGCAGGAGGAGTTCCCTATGCGTAAGATGTTTGCTCGTTTCACTTTTCTAGCCCTGGCAGCCATCCTGGTCCTGACGGCCTGCGGTTCCCAACCCGAAGAAGTCGGCGGTTTCCAGATCCCGGAGATCAAGGATGGCCAGTTCAATATCGCCATGGTGTTGATCGGTCCGCACGATGACGGCGGCTGGTCGCAGGCGCACTACGAAGGGCTGCTCTACATCGAAAAGAACGTCCCCGATGTTCATGTGGCCTACATCGAAAATGTGCCTGAAGGCGCCGATTCTGAACAGGTATTCCGCGCCCTGGCTCGCAAAGGCTTCGACCTGATCTTTGGCACCTCGTTCGGCTACATGGACCCGATGGAGACGGTCGCGGGTGAGTTCCCGGACACGATTTTCATCCACATCAGTGGTTATAAATCCAACACCACCAACTTCGGCAACCTTTTTGGCGCCATGGAAGATATGAAGTACCTGGCGGGAATGCTCGCTGGCGCCCGCGCCAAACTGGATGGCAATCCGAAGATCGGTTACATGGCGACCTTCCCCATCCCAGAAGAAATCCGCCTTGGTAACGCCATTGCCCTGGGCATGAAAAAGACTTGCCCGGAATGCACCATGGACGTGCGCTGGATCAACACCTGGCATGACCCCGTGATCGAACGCGATGCTGCCGCCTCCCTGTTCGACGCCGGCGCGCAGGTCGTCTTCACGGGTGCAGATACCCCCGCTGTGGCCGATGTGGCCCAGGAAAAAGGCAAATGGGGCATCACCTATGACTGGTCCGGTTCCTGCAAAGTGGACGCCTGCCTCACGGCTCCGTATTGGAACTGGGGCCCGGTCTATGCTTCGATCACCCAGGGTGTCATTGACGGCACCTACACGCCCGGTTGGGACTACTTCGACGCCGACAGCGGCGGCCTTGGCCTGTACGGCTTCATGGAAGGCCAGGAGCTGACCGTTGGTATGCAGGACCTGCCGCCCGAAGTTATTCAGGAAGTCCGCGATACCCTGGATCAGATGCTGGCGGGCGAATTCAACCGCTTCGATGTCTTCTCCGGCCCCATCAATGACAATCAGGGCAACCTGATCATTGCCGCGGGCGAGAAGTTCGAGCAGGCTGACCTGGATCAGTTCCCGCCCGGCGCTCCCGGCCTGGAATGCGGTTACTGCATGCTCTGGTGGGCCGAAGGCATCACTGCCGAACTGCCGACACCATAACCCCCAAAGTTCTGAGGGGCCAGGTTCATCTCTGAGAATCTGGCCCCTTTTTTAACCGCTCTGCCACTGCGCTTTTCGTGACTTATTGCCCCATGATTGCAGGAGAGACTGCGTGAATACCGCCCAACTGCCCGGTTCGACCCCTTCTGCCCCACAAAGCGTGCCTCTGATGGTGGAAATGCGCGCCATCTGCAAGAATTTCCCTGGCGTGATCGCAAACGACCATGTAGATTTTGACGTGAGGAACGGCGAGATCCATGCCCTGCTGGGGGAAAACGGCGCCGGCAAAAGCACGCTGATGAACGTCTTGGCCGGACTCTACAAACCTGAATCCGGCGTGATCAAGATCAAGGGGAAAGTAGTCAATTTCAATTCCCCGCGTGACGCCATTCACGCCGGAATTGGCATGATCCACCAGCATTTCATGCTGGTGCCCTCTCAGACTGTCACCGAAAACATCCTCCTGGGCTTGGAAAAACCGCGTTTCCATCTCAACTTGCGGGAGTTTGACCGCATCGTTTTTGAGTTGGGTGAACGCTTTGGCTTGAAAGTAGATCCACGCGCCAAGATATGGCAGTTATCGGTCGGCGAACAGCAGCGCGTAGAGATCCTGAAAATGCTCTATCGCGGCGCCGATATCCTCATCATGGACGAGCCGACCGCTGTCCTGGCGCCGCAGGAGATCGAAGATTTATTTGCCACCTTGCGCGCTATGGTGGCTGAAGGCAAGTCCATCATCTTCATCAGCCATAAACTTCAGGAGGTTATGGCCATCGCGGACCGGGTGACTGTTCTGCGCAAAGGGAAAGTAACCGCCTCCGGGCTGGACGCGCACAGCACCACCCGTCAGGAACTCGCCAAGCAGATGGTCGGGCGGGACGTAATTTTCCACCTCGATAAACAGCCGAAAAAACCTGGACAGGTGGTACTTTCCATTCACGACCTGCACGCCGATAACGATAAAGGCTTGCCCGCGCTAAACGGCGTCTCCCTCGATGTGCGCGCCGGTGAGATCGTGGGCTTGGCAGGGGTGGCTGGCAATGGCCAGCGCGAACTGGCACAGACGATTACCGGCATGCGCAAATGCAAGAGCGGACGGGTCGAATTGAACGGCGAATCGGTCGCCAACCGTTCCGCCCTGTTTGGCATCCTGCGCGGCGTGGCCCATATCCCCGAAGACCGCACCCACGTCGGCACGGCCCCCAATTTGAGCGTCACCGATAACGTCATCATGAAGCAATACCGCCAGCCGCCGCTTGACAACCACGGATTCCTCAATATGTCCCTGGCCACGAAATTTGCCTCCAAATTGAAGACCGAATACGACATCATGGTCCCCACAGTCGAGACGCCGGTGCGCCTGCTTTCCGGCGGCAACCTCCAGCGTGTCATCCTGGCGCGCGAAATCTCCGGGCGCCCTTCCTTGCTGGTTGCCGTCCAACCCACCCGGGGACTGGATGTCGGTGCCATCGAGAGCGTTCACCGTCTGCTCCTGGAGCAGCGCGCCTCTGATGCGGCCATCCTGCTCATTTCGGAGGAACTCGAGGAACTGCTCTCGCTTAGCGACCGGGTGTTTGTCATCTACGAGGGCCGCATCATGGGCGAGGTCAAGATCGAATCTGGGGAGCCTGCCCCTGAACTAATCGAAATGATTGGACAAATGATGACCGGTACGCCCCTCGAAAAAGTTCATGTTGGAAAGGCCGAGAAACATGTCTGAATCCGCCCCCGTCTCTGTTCCCAAACGCAGCAGGCGCTTCCCTTACCGTTTCCATCTCGAACCGCGCCTGAAGGAACCGCCGGCCTGGTATCCGGCGGCAGTTTCGGTTGGGGCAATCTTGGTCGCGCTGGTCATCGGCGGCCTCGTGATTGCCTTCGCTGGCGGGAATCCGTTTGCCTCCTATGCCCACATTGCCAAGGCCTCGTTTGGCAGTATCGGCGTCCTGTCGGATACGCTGGTCAAAGCCACACCCATCTTGCTTACCAGCCTGGCTTGTTCGATTGCCTTCCGCATGAAACTGTGGAATATCGGTGCCGAGGGACAATTCATTATGGGCGCGTTTGGCGCCAGCGCGGTGGTTCTGATCCCCCTCTTCCCGCCTGAAACTTCGGCTTGGATCGTCATCCCCACCATGATGCTGGTCGGTATGCTCTTCGGCGCCCTGTGGGGCATGATCCCCGGCTTGCTGAAGGCCAAACTCAAAGTCAATGAAATTATCAGTTCTCTGATGATGAACTACATTGCTGTTTCCTGGATCAATTACTGGATCTTTGCAGTCTGGACGGAGGGGGGGTTCCAGATGAGTAAAGTCTTCCCGGACTACGCCTGGCTGCCCCGTCTGCTCGACTACGCCGAGCAGATTCCCTTCCTGCGCGGCCTGACCACGCACGCCGGCCTGTTACTGGGAATTGTTGCCGCCGTCATCCTCTGGCTGGTCATCTATCGCAGCCGTTGGGGGTACGAAATCCGCTTGATCGGGGATAACGCCCAGGCGGCGGAATACGCCGGTATCAACATTACCCGCAACACGGTGCTGGTGTTAGTCGTTTCGGGCGCGCTCGCCGGACTGGGCGGCATGTCCGAGGTAGCCGGAACAGTCCACCGCCTGCAAACCTCCCCGATTGCCGCCGGTTACGGCTTTACCGGCATCATTGTTGCCTGGCTTGCCAAACTCAACCCGCTGGTGGCTATCCTGGTTTCCATCCTGTTTGGCGCCCTGCTCCTGGCTGGCCGTGAAATCCAGCCCTCTGGTATCCCGAAGATGATCCAGGGCATCATCCTGGTCTGCCTGATCGGCAGCGATTTCCTGATGCGTTACCGCCTGCGCATCGAACGCATCGCAGAGGAGGCATAGCCATGGACATCCTCGTCATTTTGCAGGCTGGCGTCGGCACCGGGACCGTGCTGCTGTTTGCCACGCTGGGAGAGATCCTCGCTGAACGCTCCGGCGTGATGAACCTGGGCGTGGAAGGCATGATGCTCATCGGCGCTATGAGCGGCTACAGTGTGGCCATCAAGACCGGCAATCCCTGGCTGGGTGTCATTGTGGCCATGATTGCCGCCGGGCTGCTCAGCCAGATTCACGCTTTCATCGCCATCACTCTGCATGCCGACCAAGTCGTCAGCGGTCTGGCGCTCACCTTCCTGGGGATTGGCATCAGCCTGGTGCTGGGCGACGGCCTCAGCAAAGCCGGGACAGTTGCCCTGCTGCCGAGCGCCTCCATCCCCCTGCTGGAAAAGATTCCCATCCTGGGGAAGGTCTTTTTCTCCAACCAGAGCATCCTGGTGTATATCGGCTACCTGTTCATCCCAATCGCCTGGTACTTCATTAACTACACACGGCCCGGCATGCACCTGCGCGCCGTGGGTGAATATCCCGCCGCTGCCGACGCGCTGGGTATCAACGTTTTTCGTATGCGGTACCTGTACGTTTTTGTCGGCGGCGTGCTCGCCGGTCTGGCCGGCGTCACCATCAGCCTGGCCATCGCTCCCGGCTGGTTCAGCGAGATGACCACCTCCGGCCAGGGCTGGATTGCCGTCGGCCTGGTTATCTTCGCTCAATGGGACCCGCTGCGCGCTGCCGTCGGCTCCTACACCTTCGGGGCGTTGCGCCGCCTGATTCTCGACATCCAGGGCCCCACCATGCTCTTTGGCTTCGACAACCCCTTCTACTACAACCCCTACTGGGGTTTCTTCCTGCAAATGCTTCCCTATGCCTTCACCATCGTTGTGCTGGTGATCGGCTCGCGGGATGCCATGCGTAAGCGGCTGGGCGCGCCCGCCGCACTCGGTATTCCCTACATCCGAGGGGAAAGGGGCAAGTAGCCCCCTCTTCCCGATGGTTCACTGTGAGCATTTCATCATCGAAAACGGGCGCATCTTCACCGACCGGATGGCGCGTTACCGCATCCCGTCCATCGTCCACATGCCCGAAATCATCCCGATCATTGTGGAGCACCCAACTGCCGACGGCCCCTATGGGATCAAGGGAGTGGGGGAGGTGGTCGGCATCCCAACCCCGGCGGCGATTGCCAACGCCATCCACAACGCCATTGGCCTGCGCCTCGACCGTCTGCCCGTGGACCAGGAGCAGATTCTGGAATTCATTCAGGGTAACGAAAATCTATGACTTGCGCTACTACCCGGCTGATTGGCGCGCCGCTTTGAAGATATAATCAACGCAGGAAGTGAAAGAAAAGGAACTATGGAAAAATACGTCGGCTATCGCTGTTCCCTCTGCAACGCGGAATACCTCCCTGGTCAGGTGACCTATACCTGCCCAAAGGATGGCGGCAACCTCGATGTGGTGCTGGACTACGACTCCATCCGCCAGAAATTCCAGCCCGAAGACCTGACCTCCCGCGCCGAGCCTTCGCTCTGGCGCTACCTGCCGCTCCTCCCCGTCCCCGACCCAGGCGGCGAGGGGACCATGATTCGGATCGCGGGGGGGACGCCCGTTTTTACGCTGGAGCGTCTTGCCGCGCCCTTGGGCCTCGAACCTCTCTGGCTCAAGGACGAGGCCCGCAACCCCACCGCCTCGCTCAAAGATCGCGCCAGCGCTATCATCATGGCCCGCGCCCGCGCCATCGGAGCGGAAGTTGTCGTGACGGCCTCCACCGGCAACGCCGGGGCGGCCCTGGCGGGAATCGCCGCCGCTGTCGGGCAGAAGGCGGTCATCTTTGCTCCGAAGACCGCGCCCCAGCCCAAGATTGCCCAATTGCTCGTCTATGGTGCGAAGGTTATGCTGGTGGATGGGACCTACGACGACGCCTTTGATCTGAGCATCAAAGCCGCCCAGGAATTCGGCTGGTATTGCCGCAACACCGGATATAACCCCTTCACTGCCGAGGGCAAGAAGACTGCCGCTTACGAGATCTGGGAATGGACCCTTGGCCAGGAGAAGACCATCAACCATTCCCCGTTGACCATCTTCGTTTCTGTCGGCGACGGCAACATCATTTCCGGCCTCCATAAAGGCTTCAAGGACCTGCTCACCCTCGGCTGGATGGAAAAAATGCCCCGCCTCATCGGCGTGCAGGCCGAAGGTTCGGCGGCGATTGCCAATGCTTTCCATGCCGGCACGGAGAAGATTACGCCGGTGGAGGCCAATACGCTCGCCGACAGCATCTCCGTCAACCTGCCGCGTGACGGCGTGCGCGCTGTCCGCGCCGCCCGCGAGACGGGAGGCGCCTACATCCTGGTCTCTGACGATGACATCTTGCGCGCCATTGCCGACTTGGGCTCGCTGGGCATCTTTGCCGAGCCTGCCGGGGCGGCGGCCTACGCCGGTCTGGTCAAGGCCGCTCAGGATGAAATCGTGAAGCCGGAAGACCCCATCCTGGTGCTCAATACCGGTTCCGGGTTCAAGGATGTACACGCTGCTATGCAGGCTGTTCACGAAGCGCCGGTTATCGAACCGACTCTGGAGGCTGTCAGGAAGTTGCTATGAACGAGAAGCCGTGGAGCCTGTCCCTTCGCTACCTAACCTTGGGCATTCTCATCATCCTGCTGGCCATCGGCCTGTGGTACATCCGGCCGGTGCTCCAGCCGCTGGTGATTGCCGCCTTTGTCGCCTACCTCATCGAGCCGGCAGTCAACATTCTGACAAACCGCGCACACCTCTCGCGACGGGCGGCGGTCAACATCTCATTTTTTCTTGGTTTGCTTCTGCTGGTTGGCGCCCCGGCCAGTATGACCCTCTTTTTGGACGAAGTGCAGCAGATCATCCGGGATGTTGGCGATCTGTTCAACCAGATCACCGTGTGGTTATCCCAGACCCATACGCTGGCCGGTTACAGCCTCGATTTTGGGCAACTAGCCGCCCGTCTGGAAGAATTCCGCTCCACCTTCATCCCTTCCCTGGCAGAAAACGCCCTCCAGTTGCTAGAACAGACCTCTATGGGGGCGCTATGGATCATTGTCACGATGGTGGCGGTGTATTACTTCCTCGCCGAGTGGCCGAACCTGCGGGAGCGTTTTGTCCACTCCTTCCCGGCGGAATTCCAGCCCGAAGTGGAGGAACTCTACCGACGCGTCCGCATAGTCTGGATGAACTACCTGCGCGGCCAGATCCTCCTGATGGTCATCGTCGGCGTGGTTTTCACCCTGGCATGGACGATCCTCGGCATTCCCGGAGCGCTGGTCTTGGGCATCGTAGCCGGGTTTCTGACCCTCATCCCGGACGTGGGGCCCTTCCTGGCAGCCGTGCTTGCGGCGGCAGTGGCCCTGCTTGAAGGCTCCAGTTGGATCGCCCTGCCCAACCTCGGCGTGGCGCTGATCGTGGTGGCGGTCTATCTCTTTCTGATTGCCATCAAAAATTTCTGGCTGCGCCCGTTCATCATGGGCCGCTCCGTCCACATGCCGGAGCCGCTGGTTTTCATCTTCATCATCATGGCGACCGTCTTGTGGGGCATCCTGGGTGCATTGCTCGTCATCCCGGCGGCCGCCTCACTGGCAATCATCTTCAACTACCTGCGCCGCCGCGTCCTCGGCATGACGCCTTTCCAGGAGCCGTCCGAGGAAGCCGGCCCCGAAGCCGCGCGGCCCGCTCCCCGGTCCCGCGCCGGGCGCAGGAAGGAAAAGAAATGACCATCCAATATTCCATTATTGCCCCCATTTATAACGAACTAGAAAATTTGCCCGAACTCTACCGCCGGGTGAAGGAAGTCATGTCCGCCGCCGGCGGGACCTGGGAACTGCTCCTGGTGGACGACGGTTCGACCGACGGCTCGACCGAGGCCATCCGCGCCCTGGCGCAGGAGGACAAGCACGTCCGCCCGCTCATCTTTGCCCGCAACTTCGGCCACCAGGTGGCCATCACCGCCGGCTGGGACTACGCTCGCGGCGAGGCCGTCATCATCATTGACGCCGACTTGCAGGACCCGCCCGAGGTCATCCCGGAATTGATTGCCAAGTGGAAGGAAGGTTACCAGGTGGTCTATGCCGTGCGGGCTGAGCGCGAAGGCGAGACCTGGTTCAAGAAAGTGACGGCGGCCGCCTTCTACCGCATCATCTATCGCATCACCGACGTAAAGATTCCGCTCGACAGCGGCGACTTCCGCCTGATGGATCGCAAGGTGGTGGATGTCCTGAAGACGATGCGCGAACGCCACCGTTTCCCGCGCGGCATGTCGGCCTGGGTGGGCTTCAAACAGGTGGGCGTGCCGTACAAGCGCGCCGCCCGCTACGCCGGGGTAACCAAGTACCCGTTCAACAAGATGCTCAAACTGGCGCTCAATGCTATCACCGGTTTCTCGTATTTCCCCCTCCAGATGGCCACCTTCTTCGGATTCATCTCTGCCGGACTGGCCGCGCTTGCCATCCCGGTGGTGATCATCATGCGCCTGATGGGTTCGCAGTTCTTCGAAGGTCAGGCCACCACGCTCATCGCTGTCCTATTCCTGGGTGGCGTGCAGTTGATCTCCCTGGGGGTGCTGGGCGAGTACCTGGGGCGCGTCTACGACGAGGCCAAAGGCCGCCCGCTTTACATTCTCAGCGAGGGGCCGGAGGATTGACCCGACGGGCGGAGAACATCCGCCCTTCTTTTTGGAGTGAAACATGCCTTTCGACTTCGACCGCATCATTGACCGCCGCGCCAGCAACAGCATGAAGTGGAATGCTTATGGCAAGGATGTTTTGCCGCTGTGGGTGGCGGATATGGACTTTACCGTCCCTGAGCCGATTCTCGCGGCCCTGCGCGGGGCGCTGGAACATGGCATCTTCGGCTATGACCTGCCGTCTGCGGCGCTACGGGAGGCGGTTGTATCCCGGCTGGAACGGCTTTACCACTGGAAGGTCGCGCCGGATGCGGTGGTTGCCACGCCGGGCGTTGTTGCCGGATTCACGGCTGCGGCGCGTAGTCTGTATCGGCCAGGGGAGGGGATACTCATCCAGCCGCCGGTTTACCCGCCGTTCGTGAAATTGCACCAGCATACAGGATTGGTGCGTCAGATGGCGGGGTTGCGCCGCGTGGAAGAAGGCAAGCGCCTGCGCTACGAGATTGACTGGGAGGCGCTGGAAGCGGCCTTCGATGCGGGCGGCGTTCATACCGGCATGTTCCTCTTTTGCAGCCCGCACAATCCCACCGGGACGCTCTTTCGACGCGAAGAATTGCTGCGCATAGCAGAACTGTGCGCCCGGCACAATACCTTCATCTGCTCCGACGAAATCCACGCTGAACTCCTTTTAGGAGGAGAAGAACATCTCCCGCTGGCCTCGCTGGACCCCGAAATTGCCCGCCGAACGATTACGCTCATCGCCCCCAGCAAGACTTTCAACATCCCCGGCTTCTACTGCGGCTTTGCTATCATCCCGGACGAGACAGTCCGCGCCCGCTACCGCCAGGCGATAGAACAGATGGCGTACCACGTCAGCGGGGTGGGGATGATTGCGGCGCTGGCTGCTTTTTCCGGTCAGTGCGACGATTGGCTGGCTGAACTGCGCGCCTACCTGACCGCCAACCGCGATTTTCTCGTCAGCGTAATCGAAGGCGAATTTGACGGGATCAGGACCACGGTCCCGCAGGCGACCTACCTAGCCTGGCTGGATTGCCGCGAACTGGTGCAGTCGGGCAAGATTGAAGGCTCGCCGCACAAATTCTTCCTGTCGAAGGCGAAAGTGGCGCTCAACGAGGGCGCGGACTTCGGCCCCGGCGGCGAGGGGTTTGTGCGGCTCAACTTTGGTTGTCCGCGCAGCACGCTGGAAGAGGCGCTGGAGAAGATGAAAGCGGCGCTTGCCTGAGGCCCCTGTGAAACGATTCCTTCTCTTCACCGCGCTCTTCCTGCTGGCCTCCTGCGCCCCTGCCAGCGCCGAGTCGGAATACAGGGTGGTCACGCACCCCGACGGGCCGCTCTACGTCGGCGACATCGTCAGTTTCGAAGTCTTTGCCCCGCCCGACGCGGCGGCCGCAGAGACGGTCGAGGTCAGTTACGAGGGGCAGACTCTCGGCGCGGGGTCTTTTGGGCCTTTTGGCATTGGGCAGCGTAATCAAGCCACCTTCTGGTGGGTCTGGGATACCTCCGGGCTAGAGGCTGGCAGACACACGCTCACGTTTTCGCTGGGGAGCGGGTTTTCGTGGGAAGAGACCATCCGCCTGCGGCCGGCAAAGAACGTCCCGCCGCCCGAGCCGGAAGCGCACTGGGAAATGGCCACGACGGAATGCTGTTACCTCCACTACATCAGCGGCACCGACGCGGCGCGCGATATTGACTACCTGGCCGAAATCGCCGACCGGCAATCCGAGGCGGTGGCGGCGCAGATGGGCGGCTCGCTGCAGGAGCGCATTGATGTCACCTTCATGCCGCGCGTCATCGGCCACGGCGGCTTTGCGTGGGACGGTCTCTACATCTCCTACCTGGACGAAAACTATGCCGGCAACGAAATGGACATCGTCCTGCACCACGAGTTCGTCCACTACTACGACGGCTGGATTGGCGGCGAGTGCATGCCCTCGATTTTCCAAGAGGGGCTGGCCACTTATCTGAGCGGCGGTCACTTCAAGCCGGAGCCGATTGGTCCGCGCGCCGCGGCTCTGTTCGACCTTGGCTGGTACATCCCCCTCGAACCGCTTGCCAATGATTTCTACAACCAGCAGCACGAGACCGGTTACCTGGAGGCGGCCGCCCTTGTCCAGTATTTCTACGAGACCTATGGCTCCGGCGCGTTCAACGAGTTCTACCGGACGATCGAATGTACTGAAGGGCAGACTCCGGCACAGGCCATTGATTCCGCCCTGCGCGACAATTTCAGCCTATCGTTCCCGGACCTGGAGACTGCCTTCCGCGCCTATCTTTCTTCCCAGTCTGTGACGGACGACATCCGCACCGACCTCGAGTTGACGGTCACCTATTTCGACACGCTGCGCCGCTATCAGTCTCTTTTCGACCCCTCGGCCTACTTCCTGACCGCCTGGCTGCCGGACGGACGCGTCCTGCGCGAGCGCGGCATCGTAGCCGACCTGACGCGCCGCCCGCAGCATTGGCAGAACCGGATGGTGGAGGCGCTGCTGATGCGCGCCCATGCCGAACTTTTCAGCGGCGACTACGATTCTGCCCGCCAGACGATCGAATGGACAAACCGCATTCTGGATTGGATTTCGCCTTAGTTGGGCGAATGAAGCGTTTCCCCAAACCGGAAAGCAAACAGGCGGCAGAGCCCCTGCCGCCTGTGCATTTCTTCCGAAAGCGTTGTTTACGGGCAGACGCCGCCAAATAGGCGGGCAATGAAGGGCAGGTACTGGCACCAGCGCGCGCCGGTGGGGTCGGCGTCAATCCAGAGCAGGGTGCTAAGACAGCTGAGAATGATGCACAACATGATCACCAGGATGACAATCAGGATGATCTTGCTGCTTGACTTCTTGGCCGGAACGGGTGCCGGGCCGGCTGGCACCTGCCCGGAGAATGCCGGAGCAGGGGCGGAGGCCGCCGGGCGGGGCGGCGCAGGGGCCGCCACAACGGGTTTCTGCGGCGAGATTTCGGTCTTGGCTGGCTTGGGCGATGAGATCATGGTGGCGTTGGGGTCCACAACGGGCTCGTACATCAGCAGGATGTTCTCGCCAAACGACACCTCGTCCCCGGCGTTGAGCACTTGGACGCCGGAAATGCGCCTGCCGTTCACGAACGTTCCGTTCGTCGAGCCGAGATCCTGAATCACGTAGGTGGTGCCGCGTTTTTCCAGCCGGGCGTGTTTGCGGGAGATCTCCGCGTCGTTGATGGCGATCGTATTGCTGCTTTCGCGCCCAACGCTGATCTCATCCGCATCGAGAGGGTAGATTTTTCCGGGGGTTGGCCCGGAGCGCATAACGAACTGGAATTCAGCCATAGTACCTCCTGGGTGTATGCTTTCTTTTTTGTAAAGTTTACCGATGTTGTCTTGAAATGTCAAATCGCCCGATTTACCTACAGAGCGCTGCGTAAACAGTTTGAAGCGAGATTCTATTTGCCTGCTATTTTAGTGGATTCAGGTCAGGTATTTGTGTAAGCGCTAAAGAGCCTGCGATACAGGTCCGATTCCAAGAGGTTGTTTGGGTCGCAGCGTTTTTTCAGGGCGTGGAAACGGGCCACGGTCTCCTCGCCCAGGAAGCGGCGGGTGGTCTCGGCGCCGGTTTCGCTGTTCTTGGCAAAGTAGAAGCGCCCGCCCGCCTCCAGCACAATCTCGTCGAACTCGCCCAGCATCTGCGCCAGGCGGGCGCGGTTGGCGGCGGTGACCTTAAAATCGAGCGCCAGCGAGAAACCGTCCACAGCGTAGGAGAGCAGGAAACCGTCTGGGCGGTGGCGTTTGGTGACGCCAAGGTAGGAGGGCAGGCCGCGCTTCTGGGCGAGGAGCAGCATCCGGGTCCAGGCTTCGAGGGCGGTTTCCTTTGGAAGGAAGGACTGGTACTGGATGAGTCCGCCGCGCCCGTAGGCTAGTTCCCAGTTTGGCACGTAATCCAGTAGAAAGTGGAAAGCGGCGTGCGACTGACGGTAGGCTTTATTTCCCGCTCCCAGGATGTACTTGGCTGTGTTGACCGCCCGGACGCCAGGGTTGTTCACGAAGGGCGCCATGAAGAAATGCAGGAGGGTTTTCGGAAGGATGCCAAAGAATTTATCGGGCAGCGTCTGGTACTCGACGCGCAGGCTGCGGGCGGGGTCGGGGTCTTCGCCTTCAGACAGATAGTCGGCGGTGTGCAGTTGGCCGCGCCCCAAGCGGCGGCCGCGCGCGGTGGCATCGAGCCAGCCGACCGTGTAGTTGTGTTCGGGAGCGGCAGCCTCGAGTTGTTTGAGGTGTGTTTCCAAGTCCGGCACGTTCCAGGCGCGCACATTCAGCAGTCCGGAGTGGACGCGTTTCATTTGCAGGGTGATGGAAGTGAAGATTCCCAGCATGCCCAGTCCACCGATCATGGCGCGGAACAGGTCGCCGTTCCTCTTGGGGGAGCAGTTCACTTGCGCGCCGGTGGGCAGCAGGGCGGTGAACTCGGTCACGTGCTCGCCGAGGGTGCCCATACGGAAGTTGTTTTTACCGTGGATGTTGGCCCCCAGACAGCCGCCCAGGGTGGTGGTCATCGTGCCGGAAACGACCGGCGGCCACCAGCCATCGGGGAGAGTCGTCTGCCACAACTGGCAGAGGGTGACGCCTGGCTCGACGGTCACGGACCCGGAGGCGGGATCCCAGGCCAGGATGTGGTTCATGCGTTGGAGGTCGAGGATAATGCCTCCGCCGTTCAGGGCGGCGTCGTTGTAACTGCGCCCCGCGCCGCGCGCCGTCACCGTCAGGCCGTTTTCCTTTGCCAGTTTGAAGACGGTTAGGATGTCTTCGGCGGCCTGCGGCCGGAAGAGGTAAGCCGGAGTGCGCAGGGAGTGGCCGAAATTCTGGAGGGGCAGGAATTTTTCGTAGGTCAGTTTGCTGTTCATGGGGGGTCTTAAAAATTCAGCCGCCGAAAGATGACCGAGGGAATGTGGCGCACAATGAGCATGATCCAGCCCCAATACCAGGGCGTGTAAAGGGTCTGTTTGCGGCGGCGGATGGCGCGGCTGATGTCGGCGGCGGTCTTTTCGGCGGAAGCGACCAGGAACATGCCTTTTTGCCCCTGTGTCATCTCGGTGGCAACGTAACCGGGCTTGACTGTCAGCACATGGACGCCGCGGCGGGTGAGACGGTTGCGCAGGGCTTCGAGGTAGCAGGTGAGGGCCGCCTTGGAGGCGTTGTAGGCCGGGTTCTTGACCCGCCCCCGGTCGCCGGCTACGGAGGAGATGCCGACGATGTGGCCGCTGCCGAGGCTCTGGAAAATGGCCGCTGCCGGGTCGAGCCAGGCCAGCGCGCCGATGTAGTTGACCTCGGTCATCCGGCGGTCTTTTTCGAATTCGTAGTGCTTGAAGCCGGTGGGCAGGGCGATGCCGGCGTTGTAGATGACCATGTCCAGGCCGCCCAGGTCGGCGAGAATCTTTTTCATCAGTTCGGGGACGGAGGCGGTATCGGTCACGTCGTGGATGTAGGGGACGGCGCGTATCTCTCCAGCGGCCGCGTTGATTTCTTCGCACAGGGCAGCCAACCGGTCGGCGCGGCGGGCGAGCAGGGCTAAGGTCCAGCCCTCGGAGGCCAGTTGCCTGGCCAGGGCGGCGCCGATTCCGCTCGATGCGCCGACAAGAATGGCGCGTTTGCGCGGCTGGAGGGGGGTGGCGGGAGGGGAGTGGGCCGGTTTGTCTGGGTGCATGGGTGTCTCCTTATGTAAATCAATTATGACTCTCCTGCAAAAAGGCTATTGCACCGCGCAGCAGGCGAAGACCGCCAGGA
>DYKZ01000245.1 GCA_020722345.1 Anaerolinea thermophila
CCTTTCGAGATCATTGAGGAGTCGGGGGAGTTGACGGTGATTGTGCGGCGGAGCAAGTTGTTGCGGACCAAGGTGGATGTGTACCGCACGGCGGTGGTGGACCCGGCGGTCTGCGACGTGAGCCAGTTCACGCCCCGCGAGATCGCCATCCTGGGCAAAGGGGAAGGGGCCACGCACGTCACGTTTTGGTTTGCTGACGAGCGGTATCGGCCGGTGACCTATCTGGTCCGCGTCAAGCCCGACCCGGAGATCGAAAAGCAGCAGTCCGAGCGGTACGCCCTGCTGCAATCGCACCTGGCCCGCCTGTTCCCCGAAAGCAAGGTCGAGCTGCTGGCGGTGGGGGACAAGCTGATCGTGCGGGGCCAGGCCCGGGATGCCGCCGAGGCCGCCCAGATCATGTCGGTGATCCGGGGCGAGCTGATCCGGGCGCGGGGCGTGGCCGAGGGGCAGGCCGACGATCCGGTGGGCCGCATGGCCGCCGGGCAGGACATCCCCGCCCTTCAGGTCATCAACCTGCTCCGCATCCCCGGTCCGGCACAGGTCGCCTTGAAGGTCAAGATCGCGGAGTTGAATCGCTCGGCCGCCCGCAACTTCGGCGTGGACATGAAGTTCAATTTGGATCAAGGCAAGTTCCTGATCCAATCGCTGCTGAACCTCAGCTCCAACGGCGCGGCCTCGATCCTGGGCACCTTTGACGGGGGAGACCTGAAGTTCGGCATCCATTACCTGGAGGAGCACGGTGTGCTGCGGATGCTCAGCGAGCCGACCTTAGTCACGCTCAGCGGTCGTCCGGCGACATTCATCGCTGGCGGCGAGTTCGCGGTCCCCACCACCGTGGGCGTCAACGGAGTGGGGGCGGTGACAACCGACTTCCGGGCCTACGGGGCCATCCTCACCTTCCTCCCCACGGTCATCGACAAGGACCTCATCCGCCTGGAGGTCTCGCCGGAATTCAGCCAGATCGACAACGCGAATCGGGTCAATGGCACGCCGGGGCTGCGGACGCGGGCGGTGACCACCACCGTGGAGATGCGGGAAGGGCAGACCTTGGCCCTGGCCGGGTTGCTGGATGACTCGATGTCGGGCAACAACCAGGGGGACCTGCCGATCGTGGCCCAAATCTTCGGCCGCCGCAGCATGTCCCGCAACGAGACGGAGTTGATCATCCTGGTGACGCCCGAGTTGGTGCACCCCATGGAACCGGAGGAGACGCCGCCGTTGCCGGGCTTCGATGTCACCGAACCGACCAACCACGAGTTCTTCATCAAAGGGCACCTCGAGGGACGGCCCACGCTGGAGTACGACAGCACCACCTGGCCGACCCTGCGGCGGCGCTACAATGCGGGCGGTCCGGCGGTGATCTCGGGCCCCTTCGGCCACGCCGACTAAGCATGCGGCCGCCCCGACTGAGCGTTCGGGCACGCCGACTGAGCGATGCGGCAGGACGGGGAGGCATGACGAAGAGGAGGAGAAAAACGCGGAGAAGGGGCCAAGGAAGCCGGGCCGGGGCGTCGCGGGGAGACAAGCCCGCTGACGCCGGCCGGCAAAGAATGGATGACCAAGCGAGCCAAGAGGCACGAAGCCTAACAGGCACGAGGCTAAGAATCGCGAAGCCTAAGGAGCCACGAGGCTAACAGTCACGGGGCCCAAGAGGCACGAGGCCAAGCGGAGCAAGAGCAAGCAAGACCCGGAGTGTAAGCCATGGAACGGCGCTGGCGATATCGGACTGATTGGATTCCGCGATGGTGGCACAGCAGAGCGGAAGTGTTGGGGGGCTTGGCCCTGCTGCTTTTGTTCGGCGGCTGTCATGGGGCGGTGCACGAGGCCGCGCGGGGACCGGCCTACGACCGTCCCTTTCCCTTGGGCCAGGTCACCGATGCCCATTGGGAGACGATGCAGACCAACGCCGAGGCGGGGGACTTCATCTTCTACGACCACGAGTTCGTCGGTCAGACGGCGGAGCTGACCCCGCTGGGGCGCAAGCACCTGCTGTCGGTGGCCGTCCGGATGAAGCACGTCCCCTTCCCGGTGGTGGTCGAGGAATTACCGAATGAGCAGAACCCGGCATTGGATCAGGCCCGCCGGGAAACGCTGGTGAACCTGCTGGCGGAGCTGGGCCATACCCGCGAGGAGATCGACCCCCGCGTGATCGTGGCCCCCAGCTTCACGGCCGGCTTGACCGCCGTGGAGGGCGAGGCCGCCTACTACCGCACGCTGAACGATACCTACGGCACGGGTGCCGGCTCCGGCGGCGGCTTCGGCCGCTCCTTCGGCAGCCTAAGGAGGTAA
>DYKZ01000060.1 GCA_020722345.1 Anaerolinea thermophila
CCCGCGCCCGAACCGATCACGATCACGTCGTAGTCCACGTCAGCCTCCCTTGTCTACAATCTTGACCACATCCTCCTTATTCGGCACCACGCACAGGAACTCGAAATCCTCCCCGCCTACATTTTGATACCAGTGCGGCACGCCCTCCGGGATGAAGACCACATCCCCGGCCTGGACATCGAACTCCTCGCCTGCGATGCTGATGCGGGCGCGGCCGCGCAGCACGTACTGTTCATGCTCCACAGTGTTGGTGTGCTCCGGCATTCCACCGCCCGGCGCCATAACGAAGCGCCGCATGGTAAAGTTGGGGCCTTTCAAAAGCACCTGAATAGTAGTGAAGTCGGCAGCCTTAACCGGCTGGGCAGGAACATCTTTAGTGTGTGTAACGGCCATCTTGTTTACCTCCAGTCTGTAGAGTTCTGACCGCGCCTGCATTTACTTCCCAGGTCTCGGTCTTCTCGACAAAAGCGGGCGCGAACAACTTCAGGTCGGTGGTGGTGAGCAGGGCCTGCTCCATCTTTTCGAGATAGACCAGCAGGTCGGCGCGGCGCTGGAGGTCGAGTTCGGCCATCACCTCATCCAGCAGCAGCACCGGCCACTGACCGGTCTTCTGTTTCATCCATTCCACCTCGGCCAGTTTGAGCGCCAGCAGGGCCGTGCGCACCTGGCCGCGCGAGCCAAAATCGCCCAGGTCGGTGGCGTTGGCGAGGAAGCGCAGTTCGTCGCGGTGCGGCCCGATGACGGTCACGCCGCGGGCGATCTCCTCGCTCCGCGCCTGACGCAGGCGTTCCAGGAAACCGGCGCGGATCTCCTCCTCATCCAGTCCGGAGCGGTCCACTACCGTGTCCATGCGCAGGGCGATCTGTCCATTGGGACGCGGCAGGGGGTCGTAGGCCGGCCGGTAGTCCAGGCGCAGGCTCTCGGTCCCGCGCGTGAGTTCGGTATGGATTCCCCGCGCCAGGGCTTCGATCTCCTGCACGGCAGCGATGCGTGCCCGGATAAGCGCCGCACCGGAGCGGGCAATCGTCTCGTCCCAGAAGTCGAGTTGCGAGGCGTCGCCGCCGCGTTCGCCGAGCGCCTTGAGCAGGGCGTTGCGCTGGGTGAGCGCCTGGGCGTACTCGCTCAGGGTGCGGGCATAGCCGGGGGCGGTCTGCGCCAGCGCCAGGTTCAGGTAGCGGCGGCGGTCTTCGGGCCCACCCTCGATGATGCGGGTCATCTGCGGGACAAAGACAACGGCGTTGAAATGCCCGATGGCTTCTGCCAGCGGACGTTTGACTCCGTCGAGCAGGATCTCCTTGCGCAGGCGTTGACCGTTGAGCGGCCCCGCCGGTTCGAGCACCAACCGGACCTCGAGCCGGTGTTTGCCGGCCGCGTGCTGATACTCGGCGACGAGGCGCGCCACGGCCAGCGATTCGCGGGCGGCGACGAAGTTGACCAGTTGCCGGTCGGCGTGGGTTTGAAAGGAGGTGAAGGCGGCCAGGAAATAGACGGCTTCGAGCAGGCTGGTCTTGCCCTGGGCGTTGCTGCCGGTCAGCAAAACAACCCGCCGGGGGACATCCAGGTCCAGGCGGGCGAAACTGCGGAAGTTGGTGAGGGAGAGATGGGTGAGGTACATCCGTTTACACGTTAGCAAATCGCAGGTTGGCACCTCTTCGCTTTGTACCTTTGCCCCTTGGAGGGTTACACGTTGTCGAGCGCCGGTTCATCAGGAGCGGGTTTCCAGACCTTTGTGGCGCGGTCGGTGTAAACGATCCCTTCGATGTGGTCTATCTCGTGCTGGAAGATGCGCGCCATCCAGCCTTTGGCTTTTATTTTTATCGGCTGCCCGCGCCGGGTCCGGCCGCGAACGGTGACGGCCAGGGCGCGTTCCACCTCACCCAGCAGTCCGGGCAGGGAGAGGCAGCCTTCGATGCCCATCTCGGTCTCGCGGGAGATCTCCTTGATCTCCGGGTTGACCACCACGTAGAGTTTCTTGGGGGCGTCTTCCCGTTCTTCGTCTTCGGGATATTCGACCACGATGACGCGTTCCGAGACGCCCACTTGCGGGGCGGCGAGACCCACGCCAGGGGCCTGGCGCATGGTCTCGATCATGTCGTCCACCAGCGTTTGCAGGGCGGGGCCAAAATCGGTCACCGGCCTGGCTTTGCGGCGCAGGATAGGGTTGGGAAGGGTAACGATTTCACGTAAGGACATGGTTCACCAGTAATTAGAAAGTTCGAGGCGTATATTTTACATCAATTGCCGCCTGGCGATTCATTTTCGTTGGCAGGTTTGGCCGATTTCTGGGCGGCTTCTTCGCTGCGAATGCCTTGCTCATTGTTGTAGTAGGCCGCGAACCAGTCAGCAATGCGCTCGCGCTCGGCCCTGGCCTTATCCTGCTCGCGTTTGGCGATCCTCTCCAGGCGGCGGCGCTCGATGTCATCCTGCACAGCGGAGGGGTTGGCTACATCCTCGAAGATCATCTGTTTGCCGCCGCCGATGGTGATCATCACGTTGCCGTAGTTGAAGAGCAGTTCCCAGAGCCCATGCCGCGCGTACTCGATGCTGAGGATGTTGTCGAGGGCGGCAATGTCACTGGTCATTTCGCCCAGCGGGGTCTTGTCAATGTCGAGGATCTGTTCGGGCGTGACCTGGAAGATGTCGTTGCTCCAGTCTATGTACTGGTACAGCCACCAGAAAAACGCCGCCCCGAACAAGAGCGACCAGAGGCAAAGCAGGCTCTCCAGCCCCAATGGGGTCGCCATATCCAGGAGGCGGCGGGTCAGCGAATAGATAAGCAGCCCAAGCAGAACCACCATGATCAGGAAAGGCTTCCACGTCTGCCGCGCCAAGACGACAATATGCTTACGGTAGGTGACGACGGCTTTGTTCTCGAAACGCAGGCGGAAGAGATCGGACAGTCTTCGCTTGTCCTTATAAGGGTTGGGCTTGGCCTGCGGCTTGGCGACCAGGGAGGGCAACTGGAGGGAGCGGGATTCGCCTTTCAGTAAGCGCTCGCGCAGCGCCTGTTTCATCTCGTCTTCTTCCATTTTCCTGCTGGTCTCCTGCGACCGTTTCCAGTGTTCCTCGATGAGGGCGGCGGCCTGGTAGGGATAACTGATATTCTGCAGGGTCAGGCTGCTGCCGACAATGGTGCGCACGACCAGGTTGCCGTACTCCAGTTGCCGCCCCCAGAATTCCGTCTGGACATTGACGCGCTGAACCGCCGAAAGAGGGGCTTCATTGCGGCTGTCGTAGAGGCCGATCACTTTTTCCAGCCAGATGACGCGGCGGTTGGTGAGGATGTAATAGTCGTTCCCCCAGTCTATGCCATTCCAAAGCGCCCAGAGACCAGAAAAGATGCTCACGATAAGCGCCGCCCACGAGAGAGCCTGCATTGCTGGCTGGTCGGCATTCAACCAGGTCACGAGCAAGCCGGCAATCCCCAGCAGCGCCAGCAGGGATGGAACGATGAGCGCCCGGATCAACAGGATGGGGTGCTTGCGCGCCAGGTAATAGATCACCTCATCTTCCGGCAGCCATTTGAAATTAATGCGCCGCGCCAAGCGGCGGCTGTGTACCGCCACCATGAAATTGGCGCGCAGGTTTTTGGCCTGTTTCAATAGACTCTGGAAGTGCTCCTGTTTCAGGACCAGCGTGTACGTATCGTCCACAGCCGTCACGGTGGCCGTCCGGCGATGGCCGCGGGACAGCATGGCCTCTTCGCCGAAGTAATCCCCTCCGACAAGGGTGGCCAGCGGTTTGGGCTTGTTTTTGCACGTGACGCGTACCTTCCCGCTGACGATTAGGTAGAACTGGTTTCCCTCCCGCCCTTCCACGACGATCTCCTCCCCGGCCTTGAACACAGCCTCCTCTAACTCGGTCGCGACAGCGGTGAGTTGTTCCTCGTTCAAGCCGTTGAAAAGATGCGTGCGGGACAGCAGCACAGCGCGCTGGGGAATCTCGGTCATCGCGCTTTATTCTAGCACGAAACAGAAAATCAGGCAGGCAGATGAGGCGATTTCTGTAATCATCATCCCGCCTGCGCCGCATGGTAAAATCGTCCCATGAAAAAATGGCAATTCTGGGTCGGGGTGCTGATCAGCATCGTTTTCCTTTACTTTGCTCTGCGCGGGCTGAAATTAGGCGACTTCTGGCAGGCAGTGAAAACCGCCAACTACTGGTGGATCCTGCCAGGCATTGCTGTCTACTTCGTCGGCGTGTGGGCGCGGGCCTGGCGCTGGCATTACCTGCTCAAGCCTATCAAGCCGGTACCGACCCGGGTCATGTTCCCCATCACCTGCATCGGGTACATGGGCAACAATATCTACCCGGCGCGCGCCGGGGAGGTGCTGCGGGCAGTGATCCTGAAACGGCGCGAGGGCGTCTCCGTCTCGGCTTCGCTGGCAACCATCATCGTGGAGCGCATCTTCGACGGGGTCGTCATGCTGGGCTTCGTCTTCGTCAACCTGCCAGAACTGGCAAAACTGACCGGTTCCTCCGGCTTCGTGGGCAATATCCAGCAACTGGCGCTCATCGGGAGCGGTATCTTCATCGGCGCGCTGGTCATCTTCCTGCTGGCGGCCATGTTCCCACAGGTGACTGCCAGAGCCGGGGTGTGGTTCATCTACCGCCTGACGCCGCGCAAATGGCACGAGAAGATCATCAGCATGATGAACAAATTCCTCGACGGGCTGGCCTCGCTGCGCTCGCCCGCCAACGTGCTGATGGTCTTTTTCACCACGGTGCTGATCTGGTTGTTCGAGACAGGTAAGTACTGGTTCGTGATGCACGCCTTCGATTTCGAGGTCAGTTTCTTTGCCCTGATGCTGATGAACGGCATTGTCAACCTGGCAACAACTATCCCCTCCGCACCCGGTTACATCGGCACGTTCGACGCGCCGGGCATTGCCGTGCTGACATCTTACGGCGTAAAACAGTCTGTTGCGGCGGGTTACACACTTGTGCTGCACGTGGCGCTCTGGCTGCCAATCACCCTGCTGGGCGCGGTCTACATGGCACGCGAGGGCATCAAGTGGAGTGAGGCGCTTAGGAAAGAGACAGATTTAAACACGAAGGATCAAAGGGTTTAAGCGCTTCTCGAGGAATCCTTTGTGAAACTTTGTCTCTTTGTGTTGAAAAGGTGAGACAATGAAAATCGCGATCATCGGTGCGGGATTTTCGGGAATGGCGGCGGCCTGGGACCTGCGGCGTGCTGGACATAACGTCACCATCTACGAGGCGGCGGACTACGTCGGCGGGCTGGCGAGCGGCTTCAAGGAGCCGGGCTGGGATTGGTCGGTGGAGAAGTTCTACCACCACTGGTTTGCCAGCGACAGGCACATGCTCGGCCTGATCCGCGAACTGGGCTGGGAGGATAAGGTGCTCTTCCCGCGCCCGCTGACGGTGATGTATCACGCCGGGAAGTTCTACCCGTTCGACTCCATCGTCAAGGCGCTGCTCTTCCCCGGGCTGGGATTTGGGTTGAACAAAATCCGTTTCGGACTGGTGGGCCTGTTCCTGCGTTTGACGAACAACTGGCGCGCCCTGGAGAAGTACACCGTGGATGAGTGGCTGCGCAAATGGGCCGGGGAACGCGTCTACGAGATGATGTGGGAGCCGCTGGTGATCGGCAAGTTCGGCGAGCGCTACTACAAGCAGGTGACGATGGCCTGGATGTGGGCGCGGCTCAAGGCGCGCACGACGCGCCTCGGCACGTTCGAGGGCGGGTTCCAGAAATTCGCCGATATGTTTGCCGATAAACTGCGGGAAATGGGGGTGGAGATCCGCCTCCAGACGCCGGTGACGCGCGTCGAGCGCGAGACAGGCGCGGGCGGGGTGACGGTCCGCAGTGAACAGGCCGAAGTGTACGACAAGGCGCTGGTCACGCTTTCGCCCGAAGCGATGAGTCACCTTGTCCCGTCTTTACCTGAAGAATATCTTTTCGGGCTGCGCAGTATGAAGTCCATGGGCGCGGTGGCGCTGACGCTGGCGCTGAAACACCAACTCTCGAAGGAGGGTTATTACTGGTTCAACCTGCCCAAGAACGAAGGCTACCCCTTCCTGGCGCTGGTGGAGCATACCAACTACGTCGGCCCGGAGCATTTTGGCGGCGAGCATATTGTCTATCTGGGCGATTACCTGGAGCCGGAGCACGAGTATTTTCGCCTGAGCCAGGAGGAACTGCTGGAGCGCTTCCTGCCCGCCTTGAAGAAGTTCAACCCGAAGTTCGAGGCGGAGTGGGTGCGCAAGGCCTGGCTGTACCGCACGGCCTATGCCCAGCCGGTGCCGTTCGTGAACCACTCGAAGAACGTCCCGGCTATCCAGACGCCGGTGGAAGGGGTGTACTTTGCTTCGATGAGCCAAGTCTATCCCTGGGACCGGGGGACGAACTTTGCTGTGGAGATCGGGAGGCGGGCGGCGAGAATAATGATGGAGAAGTGACAGTGATGGGGTACCGGTGAACAGGCAGCAGAGAAGCGCTCCCATTGACCGCCTCGTCCGCTCGCGGCGCAAGAGCGTCGCCATCTTTGTTTACCCGGACGAGACCGTTGAAGTCCGCGCCCCGCTGAAACTGTCCGAGGCGCGCATCCGCCAGTTCGTGGAGCAGCACGCCGATTGGATCGCCAGGCAGAAGGAGCGGATGCGCAAACATGCCCCGCCTCCCGCCCGGGAATTCGCCGAGGGTGAGGAGTTCTTCTTCCTGGGCCGCTCCTTCCCGCTCAAGGTCGTCCCGCGCCAGCGCGCCGCCCTGATCTTCGACGGCGACTCGTTCCGGCTGGCAAAGTCCGCGCTGCCCCGGGCAAAGGAAGCATTTACCCGCTGGTACAAGGGGCAGGCGCTTTTGTATCTTGTCTGGCGCGTCCCGGCGCTGGCAATCGAGCATGGCTTCCGTTACCAGAAGATCCGCCTCTCGTCGGCGCGCACCCGCTGGGGGTCGTGCAGTGTAAAAGGGACGCTCAGTTTCACTTGGCGGCTGGTGATGGCCCCGCCCGAGGTAGTGGATTACGTGATCCTCCATGAACTGGTGCATACCAAGATCAAGAACCACTCGAAGGACTTCTGGACGCGGCTGGAGGAGATTATGCCGGATTACAAGAAACACGTCGCCTGGCTGAAGCAGAACGGCAGATTCCTAACAATCGAGTAGAGCAGCAAGAAAATGGGGCAACCACGCCTTTCCTTGAGGCCGGCTCTGAATCTTCATTCTCAAATATCTCCCCTGCCAGAAATGCAGGGCGGCTTGCTGCGTGGTTTTTGGTTTCACGAGCGAGGCATTTAAGATGGCGGGGTGGCGTGCTGGCCGCGCCTGAGGGTTCAGGCCGGGCAAATATGCAAAAGCCCCGCGCCCTGGATTTGCTCGCGGGGCGGGGCGCTTTTTCTTCTCCCTTCTTACTTCTTCCCCCTCTTCTTCGCCGCAGCCTTCTTACTTTTTACTTCTCCCTTCTTTCCTACCGTCACGAACCTCTCCACTGCCCAGCCTTCCACCAGGCCCACCACGGCGTCTCCGGCGCGCACCTCCACCACACTCTCGCCGCGCACGGCAGAACGCTTGCGCAGAGGGACCTCATCGAGGCGGGTTCTCTTGGGAGCGGCGCGCAGCAGGTGCAGGGTCACGATGGCGTTCGGCTTGCCCAGCGCCAGCCCGGCCAGTTTGACGCCGCGCGGCAGTTCCCAGACGATGACGCCCTTGCCATAACGTCCCTGCGCCGGGAAGTCGTCCTGGGCGATGCGCTTGGCCTTGCCGTCCGAGGCGATGACGAACAGGTCGCCCGCGCCAGGCAGGATTTCCATGCCGACTACCTCGTCACCCACGCCCAGTTTGATGCCGTTGACGCCCGCTGCGGCCAGTCCCATCGGGCGGACTTCCTCTTCGCTGAAGCGGATGCCCATCCCCTGCGCGGTAGCGAGCAGGACCTCCTTCCCGCCATCCGTTAAAGCAACCCATCCCAGGCTGTCGCCGTCGTTGATGTTGACCAAACGGAAGGTCTGCGCCGAGGGGCCGGGCAATTCGCCGATGGCGCTCTTCTTGACCATGCCGCCCCTGGTCACGGTCAGGATGTACGTTTCTTCGGCCAGTTCCGACTTCTTTGACGGCAGGGCAAAGGCGGCCACGGGCGGAGCGTCGGTTTGGAGCGGCGAGGTCTTGTTGAATGGCGCACCGTCCGACAGTTTCTCGGCCTCCGGCAGGGTGTGGACGGCCACTGCGGCGGCCAGCCCGCGTTCGCTGACGAGGTAGAGCGTGTCGGTGGCGTTGGCGCGCACCAGCAGCCGGGGCGCGTCGGACCCGGAGAGGCGCGGCGGCTTCTCGTCGCGGGTGCGGGCAATCGTCCCGTCGGCGGTCATGCCAATCCAGACCACCTGCTCCCTGATCAGTTCGGCGGCGGTCAGCGGGGCTTTCTTCGCCTTGCGGCCGCGCAGGCTGACGATCTGCGTGCGTCGCCGGTCGCCAAAGTTGGCTTTCACCTTGAGAAGTTCTTCCGAGGCCACAGCGCGCATCTTCTTTGGCGATTTGAGCAGCGTTTCCAGTTCCTTGATGAGCGCCAGCGTCTCCTTGTATTCGGTCTCGATTTTCTTGCGTTCCAAGGCGGCCAGACGGCGCAACTGCATTTCGAGGATGGCGTTGGCTTGGAGTTCTGTCAATTTGTATTTTTTCATCAAGCGGGCGCGGGCAGTTTCCACGTCCGGGGAGTTGCGAATAAGGCTGATGACCTCGTCCAGGTGCTTGAGGGCTACCATCAGCCCCTCGAGGATGTGGGCGCGGGTGCGCGCCTTCCCCAGGTCGAATTCGGCTCGGCGGCGGATGACCGTCAGCCGGTGCTCCAGGTAGACGCGTAAGGCCTGCTTGAGGGTCAGCAGACGCGGTTCGTTGTCCGCCAGCGCCAGCAGGTTGATGCTGAAGGTGGACTGCATGGGCGTGCGCTTGTAGAGGTCGGCCAGCACTTTCTCCGGCTCGACGTTCTTGGTCAGTTCGATGACAATGCGCAGTCCCTGGCGGTCGGATTCGTCGCGCAGGTCGGTGATGCCTTCCAGCACGCCGTCACGGACGAGTTCGGCGATGCGCTCGATGAGGCTGGATTTGTTGACCTGGTAGGGTAACTCGGTGACGAGGATGCGGCTCTTGCCGCGTTCCATCTCTTCGATGTGCGCCTTGGCCTGGACCGTGACGCGGCCGCGGCCTTTCCCGTAGGCGGCCTCGATGCCCTCCTCGCCCTTCTGCTCGATGATGATGCCGCCGGTGGGGAAATCCGGCCCTTCGACAAACTCCATCAGGTCGTCCACGTTGACATCATCGAGTTTTTCCCACTTTTCAAGCATATAGACGCAGGCGTCCACGATCTCCGAGAGGTTGTGCGGCGGGATGTTGGTGGCCATGCCGACGGCGATGCCGGTCGCCCCGTTGACCAGCAGGTTGGGGAGGGCGGAGGGAAGCACCACCGGCTCGGTCAGGGTGCCGTCGAAGTTGTCGGCGAAGTCAACGGTATTTTTGCCGATGTCGGCCAGCAGGTCCAGCGCCGGGGCGGCCAGGCGCGCCTCGGTGTAACGCATGGCGGCGGGCGGGTCGCCATCCACCGAGCCGAAGTTCCCCTGGCCGTCCACGAGCAGTGTCCGCATTGAAAAATCCTGCGCCATGCGCGCCATGGACTCGTACACGGAGGCGTCGCCGTGCGGGTGGTACTTGCCAAGCACTTCACCAACAATACGGGCAGACTTGCGATAGGGGCTGTCGGCGCGCAGTCCCATGTCGTACATGGCATAGAGAATACGCCGCTGGACGGGTTTGAGGCCGTCGCGGGCGTCGGGCAGGGCGCGGGCGACGATGACCGACATGGCATAGTCGAGGTAGGCCGCCTGCATTTCGCGGTCAATGTCAATTTTGCGGACGAGACCGAGTTCCATAAGAGGTGACTCCTGTCCCCTCCCGCCCCCTTCGGAGACTAGCAGGTCACCCTCCCCATTTTCCGAAGGAAGATGGGGAGGGGGCGGGGCAGTGAGGGGAAATTATGTTCTATTGGCTATCTTACGGGCAAAGGGGGAAAGCGTCAAGGCGGAGGGCTACGGTGTGACAGAGATTGTCTTTGTCGAGGTGTCGCCCGTCAGGCCATCCTGCGAATAGAGCGTGACCGTAACGGTGACGTTGTGGCCGGTGAGGTTGTAAGGAAAATGCCCCGGATCGGCTGCGACGACAACGCCGGTCTCGTTGGGTTCCAGGTCAATGAGCGAATTGGAGATGGCGCAGCCGGCCATGTCCACAAAATCGTCCGACGCATGAGTTTTGGATATAGAAGTGGTCGAATCGGTCATATTCACCTTGATGGAGCGCCAGGTGGTGCTGCCCACGTTCTTGATCTCCAGGCGCAGGGCGCTATCCGGGCCGCAGACAACCAGCCCCAGGTAGGCGACGGTGAAGCCGGCCGCGGGGGTGGGGGTGGGGGGCTGGGTGGCCTGGGGCAGGGACTGCCAGTCTCCGGTCACGGTGGCGTACTCTCCCCACAGCCAGCAGACCTGGGCAGGATTGTCGGGGTTGCGCACCAGCCAGTAGTTTGCCACGGTCGTGCGTCCTACCACTTCGGTGGTCTCGCCGGGGTTGAGGACACCGAGTCTGTCGTAGGCCTGTCCGGGTCCGCTGCGGCAGTTGGTCTCCGACGAAACGGTGACCATCGGGAAGTTGGGCGTGGCAGTCTGGGTAGGGAGAGGCGTAACGGACGGGGTTGCCGTGAAGGCCGGGTTCTGGAGGGCAACGGCGGTCATGGTCTGCTGGACGTATACAGCGACCTGGGTCTGGGCGGCGAGCGTGGCGGCAATTGCCTGGTCAATCTGCTGCGGGTCGAGCGTGTTGGTGGACGCTGGGGGCGGGTTGACGGGCAGGCTGGGGAGGTTGCAAGCAGAAAGACTCACGAGAAGGATGAGAAGAAGGGAAAAAGCGATCTTTGTCTTCATAGGGTCTCCTTTAGTCATCCTCATATTATCCAATCTGCCCGGAAAATACAATCCCCCAAAACGTCAACGGGGCGGTTCAGCACCGCCCCGTTGGGGTCCATTCGATCGTTCGTTTAGTCCGAGGCTCCCATGTCGGGGAGTTCGGTCCACTGCGAGGAGCCGCCCTGTTCGGTGGATTCCTCGGAGGCGAGGAAGCGGCCTGGGGTAAAGCCCGTCCCGGCCGGGATCAGTTTGCCGATGATGACGTTCTCTTTCAGGCCATAGAGCGGGTCGGTGGCCGAGCCGATGGCCGCGCCTGCCAGCACTTTGATGGTGTGCTGGAAGGAGGAGGCCGAAAGGAACGAATCGGTGCTTAGGGAGGCCTTGGTCACGCCCAACAACACTTCGTTGAAGGTGGCCGGCTGTTTACCCTCGGAGAGCATCTGTTCGTTGACGCGGCGGATTTCGAGCCGGTCCACGGCGTCGCCGGGCAGGTATTTGGTATCGCCGGGGCGCTTCACCTGCACCTTGCTCATCATCTTGCGGATGATGACCTCGAAGTGCTTGTCGTGGATGTTCTGACCCTGCGAGCGATAGACTTTTTGCACTTCGCTGAGCAGGTACATCTGGCAGGCTTCGCGTCCCTGGATGCGCAGGATACGATGTGGGTTGAGCGAGCCTTCGGTCAGCGGCTGGCCGGCCTGGACGTGTTCGCCTTCCTTCACCAGCAGGCGCAGCGTGGTGGGAATTTCGTGCTCGGCTTCCTCGCGCTGCTCGTAGGAGACGAACACCTTGCGCTTCTCGACCCGCACCCTGCCGGCGTGCTGGGAGACGATGGTCGCGTCCTCCAGTTTGGCAATCACCTCGTTGGCCTTGATCTCGTCTTCGGTTTTGACGGTGATCTTCCATTCCTTCGGAATGTCGAACTCATCGTGTATCATTTCACTGTGTTCCACGCGCACGATGCGCATGTCGGCGTATTTTTCCGACTGGATCACATGCACGGTACCGTCAATCTCGGAGACGATGGCCTCGCCCTTGGGCTGCTTGCGAGCCTCGAAGATTTCCTCTACGCGCGGCAGGCCGGTGGTGATGTCGCCGCCGGCGGCCACACCGCCGGTGTGGAAGGTACGCAGGGTCAACTGGGTGCCCGGCTCGCCGATGGATTGGGCAGCCACAATGCCGACCGCGGAGCCCATTTCCACCATCGTGCCGCGCCCCAAGTCCAGGCCGTAGCATTTGGCGCAGATGCCATGGGTCAGTTCACAGGTCATAGGCGAGCGGACTTTTACTTCTTGGACGTTGGCTGCCGCGATCTTGCGCGCCAGTTCGTGATCAATGATGTCGCCGGGTTCGGCGATCACCTCGCCAGTCGTCGGGTCCAGGATGCGACCAGCCACCACACGGCTGTACATGCGCGAGATCATGGACTGCCCGGCCACATCGTCCTTCTTGCGGATCAGGATACCATCCGTCGTCCCGCAGTCGTGGTCGTTGATGATGATGTCCTGGGCAATGTCCACCAGGCGGCGGGTCAGGTAACCGGCGTCGGCGGTGCGCAGGGCAGTGTCGGCCAGGCCTTTGCGGGCGCCGTGGGTTGAGATGAAGTATTCCTGGGCTGTCAGGCCCTCGCGGAAGTTCGAGCGGATGGGCATTGGGATGATGCGCCCGGAGGGGTCGGCCATCAGGCCGCGCATGCCGGCCAGTTGCGAGATCGGCCCAAAGCCGCCTTTGGTGGCTCCGGAACTCGCCATCGTGGACAGGTTGCCGTCCGGGTCCATCGCGCCGCGCACGGCCTTGGCCACATCGTTGGTAGTCTGCTGCCAGATCTGGATGATGCGCTCGTTCTGTTCCTGTTCGGTGAGCAGGCCGCGGCGGAAGTCGCGCTGGACAAGTTCCACTTCCTTCAGCGCGGCATTGATGATCTCCTGCTTCTGGTCGGGGATGGTGATGTCGGAGACGGCGATGGTGATGCCGGAGCGCATGGCATATTCGAAGCCGATGCGCTTGATCTCGTCAGCCGTCTCGGTGGTCACATCCTGGCCGTAGATTTCGTACACCTCGGCAATCAGGTCTTTCACGCCGCCTTTTTCCAATTGCCGGTTCATGAACTGGACCTTTTCCGGCAGGATGCGGTTGAACAGGACGCGGCCAACGGTGGTCTCAACCAGCCGAGTTTCCGGCTCGGGCAGGCGGTTATGCTTGTCGTCGTACCAGGTCATGACGCGCACCTTGATCTTCGAGTGGATTTCGATCTGGTTCAACTGGTATGCCAGGTCCACTTCGTCAATATCGGCGAAAACGCGTCCGTCGCCTTTATGCTCGCGGGTGCGCATCATGGTCATATAGAACACGCCCAGGACCATGTCCTTCGATGGCCCGATGATCGGCTCGCCGTCGGCGGGCTTGAGCAGGTTCTTGGAAGCCAGCATCAGGCGGCGCGCCTCCTGAACGGCTTTTTCCGAGAGCGGCACGTGGACGGCCATCTGGTCGCCATCAAAGTCGGCGTTGAAAGCCGTACACACCAGCGGGTGGAGTTGGATGGCCGATCCCTCGATCAGAGTCGGCTCAAAGGCCTGGATGCCCAGCCGGTGCAGGGTGGGGGCGCGGTTCAACAGCACCGGGCGTTCCTTGATGACTTCTTCGAGCACTTCCCAGACCTCGGGCCTGCCGCGCTCGATGAAGCGCCGCGCGCCCTTGACGTTGGCGGCGTAATTGTGCGAGACGAGGCGCGAGATGACGAACGGGCGGTAGAGTTCCAGCGCCATGGTCTTGGGCAGGCCACACTGGTAAAGTTTCAACTGCGGCCCCACTACGATGACCGAGCGGCCGGAATAGTCCACGCGCTTGCCGAGCAGGTTGCGGCGGAAGCGTCCCTTCTTGCCTTTGAGCATATCGCTCAGGGAGCGCAGTTCGCGGCGTCCACGTCGGGAGAGGGCCTTACCGCGCTGGCTGTTGTCAATCAGCGAGTCCACCGCTTCCTGGAGCATGCGTTTTTCGTTGCGGATGATGACGTCCGGCGCGCCGAGTTCGAGCAGACGCTTGAGGCGGTTGTTGCGATTGATGACGCGGCGGTACAGGTCGTTCAGGTCCGAAGTGGCGAAGCGCCCGCCGTCCAGTTGCACCATCGGGCGCAGGTCGGGCGGGATAACCGGCAGGACGGTCAGGATCATCCACTCAGGCCGGTTACCGGAGCGGCGGAAGGATTCCACCACCTTCAAGCGGCTGGTGGTCTTCTTGCGCTTCTGCTTGGACTTCGTCGTCTTGACCTCGTGCCAGAGTTCCTCGGACAGTTTGTCCAGATCAAGGCGGCGGAGGATATCGTGGAAGGCCTCGGCGCCCATGTCGGCGCGGAAGACTTGTCCCCAGCGGGATTTGAGTTCGCGGTAGCGCGTCTCACCCAGGAAGGTAAACGGGCGCAGTTCGAGCAGTTCGTCGCGTTGGCGGGCGTTCATATCCTGGTTCGAGATGGTCTGATCTTCCAGTTGGTTGCGCAGGGAGGCCATCTGCTCATCGGCTTCTGCCTTAACGCGCGCCGACTCCATCTTGATCTCATCAAGGACGCGTTGTTTTTCCTCGTTCAGTTCGTTCTCGATGCTGCTGAGCCTTTCCTGGACAATTTTCTGGACTTTTGTAATATGAGAAGCAGCCGCCTTGACGCCTGCATCAGCGATTACGATGCTAGTGTTGCCAAAGATGACCGCTTCCTTTAGCACCTGTCCCTTTTTCTCTTGCAGCAGGCGCTCCAGACGTTGGCCTTCCTGGATGACTGGTTCGAGACGGGCCGCAATCTGTTCATCGGCCTGGCGCTCGAGTTCAGTCTTGCGCTGGTTGAATTCGGCCAGTTTCTTGTCGCGGGAGGTCTTGATCTCGGCGATCTGGGCATTGATGGCGGCGGCCTGCTCGCGCTCCGAAACGGAGATCTCATCTTGGAGACGCTTGAGGGCTTTCTGGCGGGCTTCCTCGTCCACGTAGGTGACGATATACTGGGCAAAATAGAGCACCCGGTCGAGGTTGCGGCGTGAAATGTCCAACAGCATGCCCAGGTAAGAGGGGATGCGGCGTGTGTACCAGATGTGGGCCACGGGGGTTGCCAGGCTGATATGCCCCATCCGTTCCCGGCGGACGGCCGAGCGGGTCACTTCCACACCGCACTTGTCGCAAACGATACCTTTGTAGCGCGGGTTCTTGTATTTGCCGCAGTAACACTGCCAGTCGCGCGTCGGGCCAAATATGGCCTCGCAGAATAGACCGTCCTTTTCCGGCCTGAGGCGGCGATAGTTGATCGTTTCCGGTTTGAGAACTTCGCCGTACGACCAAGACATGATGGTTTCGGGTGAAGCGAGGCTGATACGTAAAGAAACAAGTCCCTTGGTTTCCACTGGCTGCTCCTATCCAAACTAAAAATCAAAGAGGCTGCAACTTTTACCCATTTCTTTGAGACGCACAAAAGCAAGCGCTTCAGACTTCCGTCTAAGCGCTCGCTGGTTATGTTGCAGTTTTCCCTTTAATCAACGGTGGGAGATTATAGCGGCTTAGTCTGGATTGGTCAAGACTCAAATCCTTTGAGC
>DYKZ01000246.1 GCA_020722345.1 Anaerolinea thermophila
CTGATCGCGCTGGGCATGTTCGGCGTGTACCTGCTTTTCGGCAGCCTGGGGTTGAATCCCTATCTGTCGCTCCTGCTGGTGGCGCTCATGGGATTGCTGGCAGGGATTGTGATTTACTTCGTCGCCATTGCGCGGGTCATCAACGCGCCGCACCTGTCCACCCTGCTGGCGACTTTCTCGGTCAATATGATTGTCATCGGAGTGGCCACAGCTGCTTTCACGACCACGCCGCGTGACATGGGCTTTTCGCTGGGCAGCATCCAGGCAGGTCCCCTCACGCTGCTTGGCACGCGCCTGGTGGCGGCGGCAATGACACTGCTGGTCACGGGCGCGTTGTACGCCTTTCTCTACCGCACACGCACCGGCAAATACATCCGCGCCGTATCGAATAATCGCGCTGCCGCCGAGTTGATGGGCATTCCCTCCGCGCGCATCCTGGCGCTGAGTTTCGGCATCGGCACCATGCTGGCAGCCATCGCAGGCGGGCTAATAGCCACGTTCTTTTCTTTCACCGTTCTTTCCGGCAGTGTCTATGAATTGAAGAGCTTCATCATCAGCGTATTGGGCGGGCTGGGAAATCCGCTGGGCGCGCTGGTGGGCGGGCTGATCCTCGGCGTGCTGGAAGGCGTCCTGCCGCTGGGCATGCCCAATACCTGGGTGCCTGTCATCGAATTCCTCTTGTTCGTTCTAATCCTATTGATTAAGCCCAGCGGCTTGCTTGGAGGCAAACAATGAAACACTGGCTTCAACCGGGCTTCTGGTTTGCCCTCCTCATCGTGTTGGGATTGGGATTATGGCCGGTCTTTACGCGGGAGGCCTCCACACGCGAAGTGGGCTTTACGATTTTGCTGGCTATTAGCATGGCAGTCAGCCTGAACATCATCATGGGCTACACGGGCTACGTCTCGTTCGGCCACGTGGTTTTCTACGGGCTGGGAGGCTACGTGGGCATGTACCTGATCGGGACGTGGAATGCGTCCCTGCCGCTGGCCGTCCTTGGCGGCGGCGCGGCAGCGGCCATCCTGGCGTTTCTATTGGGCAAAGCCATCCTGCGGCTGCGCGGCGCATACTTTGCGCTGGCAACCATCGGGGTGAATGAGGCGGTGCGCACCTTCATCTCCAACTTTAAACCGTTCGGCGGCCCGACGGGAATCGAATTGCAGTTCAGCGTCTACAAACCGTATGGCGGCGCGGCGCAGGCTTTGTGGCTGACGTATTATGCCGTGGTTGGCATTTCCGTCTTCGCGGTCATCTTCAGTTACTATCTCAAAACCAGCAAGTTCGGGCTGGGACTGATGGCCATTCGCGAGGATGAGGACGCCGCCGAAGTGCTGGGTGTGGCGACGCCCAATACCAAGACGCTGGCGTTCGTCTTTTCCGCGTTGCTGCCGGGGATGCTCGGCGTATTGTTCTTTTTCAAGAACGGCAACGTGGAACCCGGCGACGCTTTTCGTCTCCACTTTTCCATTGAATCGCTGGTGATGATCATGCTCGGCGGGCAGGGGACGCTGCTCGGACCTGTGATCGGCGCGCTCGGCTATCAGCGCCTGCGCGGCGCGCTGCTCACCAGCGACATGATGATCGGTACGCTTCCGCTCAAGGACTTCCAACTGGTGATCGCGGGCTTGTTGATGCTGCTGATCATCCTGTTCATTCCTGCGGGGCTGGTCGGCTGGCTGCGGCAGCGCTTCCCGCGCTTGCGGAGGATCCTGGCATGAGCATACTCCTACAGGTTCAGGGCGTGACCAAACATTTTGGCGGCCTGCTGGCCTTGTCGCACGTGACGTTCGACCTGCCCGAGGGACAAATCCTGGGGCTGATCGGCCCGAACGGCGCGGGCAAGACCACGCTTTTCAACACCATCAACGGCGTCTACAAACCCGACGAGGGCCGCATCTTCTTTCGCGGGCAGGATGTGACAGGAAAAAAACCGTACCAACTCGCCAAAATGGGGATGGCGCGCACGCACCAAGTCGTCCGCCCGCTGAACGAATTGACGGTGCGCGAGAACGTGATGGCGGGCGCCTGCTTCGGACACGAAAACCTCTCCCTCGGCCGCGCCGCATCCATTGTGGGCGAGGTGTTGGAATTTGTCGGTTTGGCCGCGCGCGTCGATCAATTGGCAAGCAGTCTCAACGTCGCGCAAAAGAAGCGGCTGGAGATGGCGCGGGCGCTGGCCGCGCGTCCCTATCTGCTCCTGTTGGACGAGGTGCTGGCGGGTCTCAATCCCGCCGAAATAGACGGGATGGTACAGACCGTGTTGAAGAT
>DYKZ01000061.1:0-5340 GCA_020722345.1 Anaerolinea thermophila
CTTTGTGTTTAAAATTCTTGCACAAAAAACAAGCATTTCACTTCTAAGTTCCTAAAGGAGAGCGACATTGACAAACGACTTTTCACTGAGCTGGGAGGGGGATGAAAGCAGCATTGTCTATTTGAGTGAAGAAATAACCCGCGCCCTGCTGGAACTGAACAAGCCGATCTTCGCCATCGAGAAAGATGGCAGGACCGGCCTCAGCGCGGCGGGCGGAATTCGGACCGGCGCGGGAGGAAGACGCCTGCTGGCCTTCGCCCCGCCCCTGACCCCCGACCTGCTCGGCGACGAGACCTTCCGCCAGACCTACGGGACGCGCTACGCCTATTACAGCGGGGCTATGGCCGGTGGAATCGCCTCCGCAGACCTGGTGATCGCCATGGGACGCGCCGGATTCCTGGCTTCCTTCGGCGCGGGCGGCCTCGCCCCGGCGCGGGTAGAGGAGGCCATCCTCAAGGTCCGGCAGGCGCTGCCGGATGGGCCATACGCCTTCAACCTGCTCAACAGCCCCAACGAACCGGCGCTGGAGGCGCGGGCGGTTGACCTGTACCTGAAATACAACGTCCCGGTCGTGGAAGCCTCGGCCTACGTTGCCCTGACCGCGCCGCTGGTGCTGTACCGCCTCTCCGGCCTGGGGCGCGGCGCGAACGGCGAAACGGTCATCGGACACCGCGTCATCGCCAAACTGTCCCGGCTGGAGATGGCGCAGAAGTTCCTCGAACCGGCCCCGGCGGAATTCGTCACCCAACTGCTCAAACAGGGCCGGATCACGCCGCAGCAAGCCGAACTCGCCCGGCAAGTCCCGATGGCCGACGACATCACCGTGGAGGCCGATTCGGGCGGCCACACCGACAACCGTCCCCTTGTTTGTATGATGCCGGCCTTCCTCGCCCTGCGGGACGAGATGCAGGAAAAATACCGCTACGCGCAGCCGGTGCGCATCGGGGCAGCGGGCGGAATCGCCACCCCGGCCGCCGCGCTGGCAGCCTTTTCACTCGGCGCCGCCTACATTGCCACCGGTTCCATCAACCAGGGCTGCGTGGAGGCCGCCACCTCCGAACACGTCCGAAATCTGCTCGCCCAGGCAGGAATGCCGGATGTGGCCATGGCCCCCGCCAGCGACATGTTCGAGATGGGCGTCAGGGTGCAAGTGCTCAAGCGCGGCACCATGTTCCCGATGCGGGCGCAGAAATTATACGAACTCTACACACGCTACAACGCCTGGGAGGAGATTCCCGCCGCCGAACGCGAGCGGATGGAAAAGACTGTCTTCAAGCGCGAGTTCAACGCCATCTGGGAGGACACGGTCAAATTTTTCATGGAACGCGACCCGCGCCAAGTGGAACGCGGCAACGCCAACCCGAAGGACAAGATGGCGCTGGTCTTCCGCTGGTACCTGGGGCTGTCCTCGCGCTGGGCCAACAGCGGTGAAAAAGGCCGCGAGATGGATTACCAAATCTGGTGCGGACCGGCGATGGGAGCGTTCAACGACTGGGTGAGAGGCACGTACCTGGAATCCCCCGCCAACCGCCGCGTGGCGGACATTGCCAAGCACATCCTGCGCGGCTGTGCTTACCTGACCCGCTTGCGGATGCTCGAAGCCCAGGGCGCAACTTTCCCGCCCGAAGTAAAGCGCTACATACCAGAGAAGGTGGCTGAATGATTTGTAGTCCGGCGGCTCGCCGTCGGACTCCATAATCAACTCATCCTATTCATCCCCGTTCATCTCCGGTTAGTCTTTATAACCCGCTCCAAGCGCGTTGCTCGACAAGCGAGATAGAGAACGGTCCGGCGCGCTCCGTGAACCCGGCGACAGTCATCACGAAACCGCTCCTCTGCTGCCACCAGGCAACCCAGGAGCGGCTTTGATTCTCCGGCTCATGCACAACCGCCTCCTGCCAGCCTTCCGAACCATAACCGTTGACTGTCAGCACCTCCTCGCGGCGGGTATCCTGGCGCAGGCCCATGCCGAGCGCCTTGAGCATGGATTCTTTCATGCTCCAGATCAGGGTGATTATCAGGGGCGCTTCTTCCGCAGGGAAAGAAGCAGCCAGCCGCCGCTCGCCTGGCGTGAAGTAATCTTCCATGAAAGCGTTGGAACGCGGCTCGACCGTCTCCAGGTCCACGCCCACGCGCAGGCCCGGGACCTGGGTCAGGGCGCAAAATGCCAATCCGCTGGAATGGCTGATGGACAAGCAGTGCGGCGAGATTTTTCCTCCCGGCAGGCAGATTTGCGGCGCGCCCTCGGCAGTATTGACAATCTCGATTTCGGCAAGGGAAAAGCCCTCATAAGCGGGCAGACTTAGAATCAAAGACTTGGCCGCCCACCGCCCCAAGAGCCAGTCATCGCGCCGTTTGGGGAAACGCATGGTCGAGAGTTTCCGCTGTTCACCCGCGGAAAGGAAAACCCCCACCTCGCCGGGCGAGGCGGGGGTCCTTTCGGCCAGCAGCCAGTAGATGCAGTGATTCGACTCCGGCATCCCTTACTTGACCAATTCCTGGAACGGGTCCAGCAGGTCTTTTTCGGCTGAATACGGCAGCGGTGTGGTGCGGTAACCCTCCAGTTCCAGGTACAGGCGGCCATCGGCGTCGAGCACGCGGGCGTCGAAACGGAGCGAGCCGTCTTCGGCCTCCAGCGGCCTGACCTCAGCGTAGATGGCGGCCCCGTTCACGCGCGGCCGGTACAGGGTCAGTTTTTGGATCGAGCGCGGCAGGGCCAGGCTGCTATTCTTGGCGATTTCCCAGATTCCCGCCGTCTGGAAACAGAGTTCCACCAGCGTGGGGGCGCTGAGCAAGACGTGTTCATTGCCGGTGATGGCGGGCAGATTCTTGTTCAATTTTCCCAGCACGGTATCGCCGGAACGCTGGACAGCCTCCAGCACCTGGAAGGCCGGCCCGTGGAAATAGAGTTTGTAGATGTCTTCGGCGCGGACGGTGTTCTTGCCGTTCCACTGCGGGACCGGGAGGCTGGTCTCCCGGAGCGGCATCTCCTCCGGCTGCAAGTACACCTTGCCGCTGAAGTGCAGGGTCTGCTCGACAGTCTTCGTCTTGAGCGCCCGCGCCGACTCGAGGGTGACGTGGACGACCAGTCCGCCCGCCTCGTGGACGGCGAGCGCCTTCCAGATAATGCGGCGGGGTTGGCTGCGGTAGAACTTGAAGGGTATCAGGAATTGGATGTCCTCCAGCCGCGCGATCTTCAAGCCGCCCTTGTCGGAAGCCAGCGCCGATCCGATGTGTCTGGCGACCGCCGAGAAGCCTTCGATGCCCATCACACCCGGCAAGATCGGCACATTGTGCATAGCATGGTCGTGCAGGAAGGGTTGTTCTTTCGGGTCGAGGGCGGCTTCCAGTACCAGGCCGCGGTTGAGATCGAAGCCGGTCACCTGGCTCAACATGGTATGGATCAGGTCGCCGGCGCGCAGGGCGTCGTTGGCAAGCGCCAGGTCGAGGCCGCTGTTCGGGCTGCGCGGCTCGGACAGGATGCCCAGGGAACCGGCCACCACGACCTCGCCTCCCCCGGCCAGCAGTTCGAGGCGGACGCGCGGGGCGGCCTGCTCCGGCGGGAGCATATCTATCCCGGCCATTTTCATCAGCATCGGGATGTTGCCGCGCGTCGCCATGCCGACTCCGCCCCAAGCGCTCCAGTCAATGGCAACGGTTTTGATCTCAGGGTGGGTACGCCGGATGGAGGCCGCTGCCTTACACAGCAGGTCGTTGGCGGCGCTGTAATCGGCCTGCCCGGAGTTTCCGAAGCGACCGGCGACAGAGGAGAAGAAGACGAAGGCGCGCGGCAGGAGTTTCTGCTCCGCCAGGGCGCGGTAGATGTTGAAGAAGCCGTCCGCTTTGACGGAAACCACCAGGCGGAATTCCTCCGGCGGCTTGCTCTCCAGTTTGCGGCTGCGTTCGAGACCGGCGGCGTGCAGGAACACGTCCAAGCGGCCTTCGGCGGCGCGGATTTTCTGGATGGCCTCGCCTACCTTCACGGGGTCGGTCACATCGCAGACTAGGTAATGCGCCCGGCCGCCTTTCTGCGCGATTATCTGCATAGTCTGGTGGGTGGCCGCGGCGCGTTCCAGGGCCAGCAATGCCCCCTCCACCTGGACAGGGGTGGCTTTCTTTCCATCCTGCGAGAGGCGGGCAAACAACTCCTTCTTCAAGCCCTGGCGGTCAGAGGAGAAGCGAAGCAGATCGGGATCGTCGGCGGGAGGCAGCGGGGCGCGGTCGAGCAGGTAGAAGGTCCCGCGCGTGGCGCTTACCAAGTCCTCGGCGATGGGACGGATGATGCCGCCCGAACCGCCGCTGATGAGGAAGACGCTGCCCGGCTCCAATTCGAAATTGGGTTCTTCGGGAAGCAACTTCTCGACGACAGCAACCCCATAACGCAGACCGTCGCGGCGGCCAATTTCGACCGCGCCGGGGTCGCGCAGGGTTTCCTCGATGAGAGTGGAGGCAATTTCGGCGGTTTTTGCGTTGGTCTCGAAATCCACTACTTTGACAAAGGCGGAGGGGCGTTCGCGTCCCAGCGACTTGGCAAAGCCGCTGACCGCGCCGCCAAACAACCCGGCCGCGCCCTCCGCTCCGTAGCCGTGCAGGCCGCCCAAGCGCGTGGCGCAGACCAGGAAAGTCTCCTCGGACAGGGCGCGCATGATTGCGTAGAGGCTGTACAGGCGGCTTTCCAGCCCGGATTGCCAGTCGGCGGGAGTCATCGTATCCAGTTCGGGTTCCGCATCCAAGCCGGGCAGGAAGTATACGCCGCGAATGGGTTTCTCCGCCTGCCAGGCGGCAACTTTTTCGGCAATCTCTTCGCCGGCCAGACCGGCCTTCAAGCGCAGGACTTCCACCTTGCGGGCGCGCAGTTTGCGGACAAGCGACTCGCCCGCCTTGTTCTCCCCCTCCACCACGAGAAGGCGCGCGTCTTCCTCCAGGCTGACGCCGGTCGGGATACAAAGATCAAGGCGCGGACGAAGGACAGGCACAGGCACGCGCCGGAGGATGGCGGGTTGTTCCGGTTCGGCCTCCGGACCGGGCGCGGGCTGCGCCTCATTCGCGGCAGGAAATGGCGGGGCTTCGTGGGACAAACTGTCAATTTGTCCTCCAGCCGCGCCGAGCGACTCTTTCACAAAGTCAATCACTTTCGCCAGCGTGTTGTAATCGGAGAGAAGCAGGTCTTCGCGGCGCGGGATGTCATAATGTTCACGCACGGCGGCGAAGAGTTCCGCCTGCTTGACCGTGTCTATGCCCAGGTCGGCTTCCAGGTCGAGGTTCAGGTCGAGCACTTCCGGCGGGTAACCGGTCTTCTCGCTGACGGCCGCCAGGAGATAGGCTTTGATCTCCTCCGAA
>DYKZ01000061.1:5440-15313 GCA_020722345.1 Anaerolinea thermophila
GTAACCGGTCTTCTCGCTGACGGCCGCCAGGAGATAGGCTTTGATCTCCTCCGAATCGGCGGAGGAGATTGACGTCGCCGCGTCAGCCGCGGCGGGCGAAGTTTCGGGCTGAGGCGCGGCGGGGGTTGCCTGCACGCCGAGCGACTCTTTCACAAAGTCAATCACTTTCGCCAGCGTGTTGTAGTCCGAGAGGCGCAGGTCTTCGCGGCGCGGGATGTCATAATGTTCACGCACGGCGGCGAAGAGTTCCGCCTGCTTGACCGTGTCTATGCCCAGGTCGGCTTCCAGGTCGAGGTTCAGGTCGAGCACTTCCGGCGGGTAACCGGTCTTCTCGCTGACGGCCGCCAGGAGATAGGCTTTGATCTCCTCCGAACCGGCGGCAGGAGATGGCGGGACTTCGTGGGACAAATTGTCAGTTGGTTCTACAGCAGGAGAAGCCTGCACCGTTGCGAAGGGGGAAACGGGAGCGGCTGGGACGGAATGCGCCTGCCCGGGGAACGCGGCCCAGGCAACCGGTCCGCAGCCGTACTGCCAGCGGGATTTCGCCGGGGGACGGGCGGGCGCGCCCTGGTCACGGATGCGCAGGGTTCGTTGGACGATTTCCAGTTCCGCGGCGGGGTAACCGGCCACATCCGCCAGCCAGCGTTGGTAGGCAGGTTTGTCCACGCGTTCACCCTGGCCGGGGATGCGGCGCAGGAGTGTGATGGCAATCTGCGAGCCAAAGCCGGCGCCGAGGCGCAGGGAATACTGCACGGGGTACTCGCCGCCGCGCGAAAGGTTCAGGTCGCCGAGGGCAGGGTCCGGCTCGAAGCCGTCTTCGATGTGAGCGATGGGCGGAACAAGGCCGTGTTCGAGCGCCTTGACCGCCGCCACATCCTCGATGCCGACGCCCATGGTGTGGCCGGTATAGCCTTTCGTGTTGGTGATCACCACCTGGTTGGCGTGTTCACCAAAGACACGGCGCAGGGCATGGATCTCTGCCGCCGCGCTTCCGCCGCGCGCCGGGGTGTAGGTCTCATGGGAGATGAAGACGGTCTCGGGCGCGATCTGGCTGCGGGAAATGCCAAAGCGCTGCTCGGCAGTTTGGAGCAGGGTTTCCATCATCTGACCGATATGCTCCACGTCGAGCCGCGTGCCATGGAAGGCGCTGTTGGCCGTGACAGAGGCCAGCACCTCGCAGATGGCGCGCATGCCGCGCTCGCGCACGGCGTCTTCGGATTCGACGACCAGCGCAGCCGCGCCCATACCGATAATCATGCCGTTGCGGCGGCGGTCGAAGGGCAGGGCCGCCAGGCGCAGTTCGCCTTCGGTGGTGGCCGCGCCGCTGGCCATCAGGGAGGTGCCGATCCACTGCGGCAGGCTGCCGCTGGTGACGTCATCCCCGGCAACGATGACCACGCGGCGGGCGCGCCCGGCGCGGATCCAATCCTCGGCGATGGAGACGGCGTGGGTGGTGGTGGCGCAGGCAGCGTTGACATGGGTGTTCGGGCCGCGCGCCCCGATGTATTCGGCGAACTGGGAATGTCCCATCGCCAGGACGCGGAAGATGTAGCGCCGGTCGAGGTGGTAGTCGAGGCGGCCAATCTCGGCCTCCAATTCGGCAATGCGTTTCTCGAAAGCCTGTTTCAAGTCGGCCTGCTGCGCCGACACCAGGGCAGACATGCGGCGCAGTTCCTCGAGTTGGCGGCGCAGGGACCGGTCCTCGTAGAAGCGGGAGGCATCCTCGGCCATCCGGTCGAGGCCGGGGAAAGCCGAGGCGAAGATCACGCCGGTCTCATCGGCCAGCGCTTCGGGCAGTTTCCAGCGGTCAGGCAGGAAGGAGCCGGTGGTAGTTCGTTTGTAAGCCATCACGAGCGGGATGCCGGCGTCGCGCAGGGCTTCAATGCCGGCGGCAATGGCCAATTGGGTGGAAATGTCAATCGCCTCGAAACGGTCTTGGGGGATGCCAAACTCCTCCACCGGGTTGAACTCGCCGCGCTGGCCGGCCAGTTTGAGGGTCAGGTCGAGGTCGTCAATCTCCTGCATGACCGCCCCGGCCTCGCTCTTCACCAGCCGGACGGGACGCTTTTCGAGCATGGCGCGTCGCGTCTCCTCCGGCAGCGGCTCGATGCGCATTTCACCCCGCAGCAGGGAGAGGATGTTGCCGTCATCGAACACGCGGCGGCCGCGGCCGGGAAGTCCCAGCCCGGCACCGCTGATGACCACCGAGCCGGTCAGCGGCAGACGGCCATCTGCAACGACTTCCGGCGCTGCAACAGGTTGAGCGGGAGAAACCTGCGCGGCCGAGGCGGGCGCGGACCTCGCGCCTGCCGCGGCAGAAGCCGTTCCCGTAACGCCGGCGGCGTAGAGGCGGCACAATGCCTCATGGAAACTCAACGGCCCGCCCTTGCGCGGATGATTGGTGGACAACACGTTGACATCGCTTTTGCCCTTGAGGATATCCACAGCCAGGGTGCTCAAGACGCGCTTTGGGCCAATCTCGACGAAGAGGCGCGCTCCCTCGGCGTAGAGCCGTTCGATGCCGCGCACGTACTGTACCGGCGAGGCCACCTGATCCGCCAGGAGGTTCAGGATTTCCTCGCGCCCGGTCGGGTACAGGTCGCCGGTCACGTTGGCGGCGATGGGCAGTTTCGGCGGCTGGACGTTCATCTTCTCGATGACCTTGCGCAGCGGCCGGCTGGCCGGGGCGACGATACGGGTGTGGAAAGCGTGCGAAACCGGAATCTTGGTGGCCTGAAAACCGGCAGCCAGGAAAGCCTGGATAGCGGCTTCCACGGCGGGCGTCTCGCCGCCAATGACGCACTGCACCGGGCTGTTCAGATTGGCAATCACCACGTAGCCGGGGACGGTCGCCAGGATGGCGTCCACCTTCCCCAGCGGCGCGGAGACGGCGGCCATACAGCCGGTATCGGCCAGCGTGACGCGCGTCATCTCCTGGCCGCGTGCGCTGACGACTTGCAGCGCCTCCGGCAGGTTCAGGACGCCCGCCGCCACCAGGGCGGCGTATTCGCCCAAACTGTGCCCGATGACGAAATCGGGACGGAAGCCGTATTTCTCCATCAGCCGCAGCAGCGCCACGTTGACGGTCAGGATGGCAGGCTGGGTGATGACGGTGTCGCGCAGTTTCAACTCCGCCTTTTCGAGCGCTTCCCTGTCGCCGTCGGCGAAGATGTAACTGGTCAGCGGACGGCCCAAGATAGGCGTCATGGTCGCGTCGGCCTCGCGGAAGGTTTCGGCCACCAGCGGTTCCAGATCGCGCAGGTCGCGCAGCATGTTGACGTACTGCGAACCCTGGCCGGGGAAGAGGAAGGCCACTTTGCCGGGCCGGCCGCGGCCGCGGTAGACGCCTTGCAAGCCAAGCGGCTGCCAGGCAGAGTCCGTGTCTGTTTCCAACGCCTTGAGGGCTTTGGCGGCGCGAGCCAGCAATTCCGCGCCGTCCTCGAAATCAATCACCAGGCGTTCGGGCTTGCCGATTTCTTCTGACGCCGGGCAAACCTTCGGCGGCAACTGGCCGCGCTCGGCCTGGGCAATTTTCTCAATCAGCAGGCGGCGCAATTCGTCGGGCGACTCCGCGCCGAGGAAGAGCAGGCCATGGTACAGCGGGAGCGACGCCCCGCCGGCCGCGGGCAGGCCCCCGGTCGAGGCCGGAGCGGGCGCGCGGACCTCGGCGCTGCGTTCCGGGACGGGGAAGATCCGCTCCCCGGTCAACGCGCCGGGCAGGTATTCCTCCAGCACCACGTGGAAATTCGCCCCGCCGAAGCCGAAGGCGCTGACGCCGGCGCGGCGCGCCTCGCCCGGCTTCACCTCCCAGGGGCGCGTCTGCGTGTTGACGAAGAAGGGGCTGTGGGCGAAATCTATCTTCGGGTTGGGTCTCTCGAAATTGACCGACGGCGGCAACTCGCGGGCGTGGAGCGCCAGGGCAGCCTTGAGCATGCCGGCCGCCCCGGCGGCGCTCTTGAGGTGGCCAAAGTTGGATTTGACCGAACCGAGCGCCACGCTGCCGGGGCGCAGGCCTGTTGCTCCAAAGACGGCGTTCAGGCTGGCCATCTCGACCACGTCGCCCACGGCGGTGGAGGTGCCGTGCCCCTCCAGCAAACCGACTGTTTCCGGGGAGAGACCGGCGTTCTTCCAGGCGCGCTCGACGGCGCGCTGCTGGCCGATGGGGTTAGGCGCGGTGATGCCCTTGCCTTTGCCATCGCTGCTCCCGCCGATGCCGCGGATGACCGCATAGATTTTGTCGCCGTCGCGTTCGGCGTCTGCCAGGCGTTTGAGCAGGAAGACCGCCGCGCCTTCGCCCATGACGAAACCGTTGGCGCCGTCGGCGTAGGGACGCGAACCGTCCGGGCTGAGGGCGCCGATCTTGCTGAATTTGACAAACGATTCGGGCCCCATGTTGCGGTCCACGCCGCCGGTCAGGGCGGCGTCGAATTGGCCAAAACGCAGGCCGTTCACCGCCGACTGGAGCGCGGCCAGAGAGGAGGCGCAGGCGGCGTCGGTGACGAAGTTCGGCCCGGAGAAGTTGAACACGTTGGACACCCGCCCGGCGATGATGTTAGCGAGTTCGCCCGGCATGGTGTCTTCGCAGATTTCCGGGAAGCGCGAGCGCACGCCGCTGGTCAGGCCTTCCATCAGGGCCGCCTGCATCTCCGGTGAAAGCCCCTGGAACGAAGGCAGAGAGGCGAGAATGTCCAGGTATTCGGGCAGGTGGATGCGGATGGTGGAAAGATAATGACTCTCCCCGGCCATCGCATTGCCCAGAACGACTGCCACCCGCTCAGGGTCGAGTCGCCGCTGCGGGTAACCGTAATCCTGGAGCGCCTGGTAAGAGGCAGCGATCGCCCACTGCTGCGCCTCGTCAATCAGCACCTGGCTCTTGGGCGGGATGGCGATGCCCATCTTCATCGGCTCGAACTTGAAGCCGCGCACCCATCCGCCGATCTTGCTGTAGGTCTTGTCGGGCGCGGAGGGGTTGGGGTCGTAGAAAAATTCGGCCTTCCAGCGATCATCCGGCACGTCGGTGATCGAATACCGTCCGGCGCGAATGTTCGTCCAAAACGTCGAGGCGTCGGGCGCGTCTGGCAGGATGGCGCCCACGCCGACAATTGCAATCAAGTCGTTCATAGTGCTCCTCTTTGGCGTAGTTTTTTACTCGAACTGCACCAATACGGCCCCCTTCTCCACCTGGCTGCCCGGGCAGGCAGCGACCCGCGCCACCTTGCCGGCGCGCGGCGAGCGGAGTTGCATCTGCATCTTCATGGATTCCAGCACCACCAGGGTCTGGCCCTTCTCGACCGCCTCCCCCTCCCGGGCGGGCACATCCACCACCAGGCCGTGCATGGGCGCGCAGAGCGAGGCAATTTTCTCGTCCGCCTCACCCGCCCGCAGGCGTCTTCTGGCGCGGCCGGAGATGCGGGAGATGATGCGCTGTCCGCCGCGCATGAGCACCTGGCAGGTTTCATCATCCAGGTTGTTCAGGAAGAGTTCGTGGGCATGCCTGCCATGCCTCAGCAGGTGCAGGCCGCTGGGGTTGAGCAGCAGCATCTCAGCGTCCACCGGTTCGCCGTCCACAGTGCCGCGCTCGCGAGAGATATTGACGCGGTAGGTTCTGCTTCCAATCTCGACTGTGTAGAGAGACATGTTTTTCTTCCTTGACTAGTTTCTGGTCATTTGCTCTTTCCAAGCCGCCATCTGCCAATAACTGACCTGGCGGTTGCCGGCAGTTTCAGCGGGCCGAGCCTGCTGGCGGTGGGCAAACAGCGCCGCGGCATAGGCCAACTGGCGCTCCAACTCGGGCGCAGTGACCGGCGGGGCGGGTTGGAACGATTCAAGGTAGGTAGTGGTGACATCGCCGGTCAGGAACTTCGGACTTTCGATGATCTGCAGCAGGAAATCTATGTCCGTACTGACTCCGCCCACCTGGTACTCGTGCAGCGCCCGGCGCAAACGTTGAATGGCAATGCGCCGGTCCTTGCCCCAGACGATGACTTTTGCCAGCAGGGAATCGTACTCCGAGCCGACGGTCATCCCCTGGTAGATGGCGCTGTCCACCCGGACCCCGGGCCCGCCCGCCTCTTTCAGGTAGAGAATCTGCCCCGAGGAGGGCAGGAAGTCGGCCTGCGAGTCCTCGGCCAGGATGCGGGCTTCGATCGCCGCGCCGCGCGGGACAACATCTTCCTGATGGAGGCGCAAAGGCTCGCCCAGCGCCAGGGCGATCTGCTCCCGGACAATGTCCACGCCGGTAACCATCTCCGTAACCGGATGCTCCACCTGGATGCGCGGGTTGACTTCGATGAAATAAAAACGGTTCTTCTTATCGAGCAGGAATTCCACCGTGCCGAGGCTGCGGTAGTGGAGCGCCCGGCCCAGTTTCAGCGCGGCTTCGTGGATCTGGCGGCGCAGTTCTTCGGAAAGTCCGTGCGCCGGAGCCTCTTCGATCAACTTCTGGCGACGGCGCTGGATGGAACATTCGCGTTCCCCCAGGCAGACGACATTCCCTTCGCCGTCGCCCAAAACCTGCACCTCGATATGCCGCGCCTGCTGGACGAGCGACTCCAGGAAGACGGTATCATCGTGGAAAGCAGATTTGGCCTCGCGGCGCGCTGCCTCGACCATGGCGGGCAATTCCTCGGCAGAGCGGGCCAGGCGGATGCCGCGCCCCCCTCCGCCGGCGGCGGCTTTCACCAGCACCGGGTACTGGACCTTCTTCGCCATCTCCATGGGCAGTTGCGCCGGGAGAGGCTCGTCCGTCCCGGCGATGACCGGCAAACCTGCCTTGCGCGAGAAGCGCCGGGCAGCCAATTTGTCGCCCATCAGGGCCACCGTCTCCGGGCGGGGGCCGATGAAAATAAGTCCCTCCGCCTCGACGGCGCGGGCAAATTCCGGATTCTCCGCCAGGAAGCCGTAGCCCGGGTGAATGGCAGCAGCCTCGCTCTGGCGGGCCGCCTCCAGGATGGCGGCCGCGTTCAGGTACTGCTTCTGATCGCCGAGGAATATGGCCTCGTCCGCGTAGCGCAGATGGAGCGAGGATTTATCCACGTCGGTATAGACGGCGACGCTGGAGAGTCCCATTTCACGACATGCCCGCAGGATGCGGACAGCGATTTCACCACGATTGGCAACCAAAATTTTCATCTTGGTCATGGCTGCTGCCTAGAGCGGGATGTTCCCATGCTTGCGGGAGGGCGCCGGGAGGCGCTTCTCGCGCAAGACATCCAGCGCGGCGATCACGCGTTCCCGGCTCTCGGACGGTTCGATTACGTCATCCAGGTAACCGTGGCCGGCAGCAATAAGAGGGCTGGCCATACTGGAACGGTATTTCTGGATCAACTCCTGCCTGCGGGCGGCCGGATCCTGGCTTTCCTGGATTTCCTTCGAATAAACGATGTTGACCGCCCCCTCCGGCCCCATCACAGCAATCTCGGCGTTCGGCCAGGCCAGATTGATGTCACCGCCCAGGTGCTTGGAACCCATGACGATGTACGCCCCGCCATAGGCTTTGCGCAGCACGAGCGTGACTTTCGGCACGCTGGCCTCCGAATAGGCATAGGCCAGTTTCGCGCCATGGCGGATGATGCCGCCGTATTCCTGGTCGGTGCCAGGCAGGAAGCCGGGGGTATCCACCAGCGTCAGCAGCGGGATGTGGAAGGCGTCGCAAAAGCGGATGAAACGCGCCCCCTTGTCCGAGGCGTTGATGTCCAGCACGCCGGCCAGGACGAACGGCTGGTTGGCAACAACCCCAACCGGATGCCCGTCCAGGCGAGCAAAACCGACCACCAGGTTGGCGGCATATTCATCCTGGATTTCCATGAATTCCCCGGTATCCACGAGCGACTCAATAACCTGGCGGACATCATACGGCTGCTGCGGGTCGAGCGGGACAATCTGGCTCAGTTCGGGCGTAGCCCGGCGGGGATCGTCTTCCGGGGCCCGCCAGGGGGGAGGCGTGAGGTTGTTGGACGGGAGGAAGGAGAGCAGCCAGCGCACGTTCGCCAGCAGGGTCTCCTCGTCTGGGGCGGTAAAATGCGCCACCCCGCTCTGCGTGCGGTGGACCGCCGCGCCGCCCAGTTCATCGAAACTGACCTCCTGGTGGGTCACCGCCTTGACCACTTCCGGCCCGGTGATGAACATGTGGGCAGTCTTCTCGACCATGAAAACGAAATCGGTGATGGCCGGCGAATAGACCGCGCCCCCGGCGCAGGGTCCGAGGATGACCGAAATCTGGGGGATGACGCCCGAAGCGTGGACGTTGCGGTGGAAGATGTGGCCGTAGCCGGCCAGGGCGTCCACCCCCTCCTGGATGCGCGCCCCACCCGAATCGTTCAGCCCGACGACCGGCGCGCCGCTGCTTTTTGCCATCTCCAGCAGGTTGGCAATCTTGCGTCCATGCGCCTCGCCGACCGAGCCGCCCATCACGGTGAAATCCTGGGCGAAGACATAGACGGTGCGGCCGTCCACTTTGCCCCAGCCGGTGACAACGCCGTCGGTGTACGGGTGGGATTTATCCATGCCCATGCCGCTGGCACGGTGGGTGACAAACATGCCAATCTCGTGGAACGTGCCAGGGTCGAGCAGGAGTTCGATGCGCTCACGGGCGGTCTTCTTGCTTTTTGCATGTTGCGCAGCAATGCGCGCTTCGCCGCCTCCCAGGGTTGCTTCGGCGCGGATCTCCGCGAGCGTCTTTGTTTCTTGAGCCATAAAACGACGGTTTCCTCTTTGCGAGATCAGCACTTATGCCAATCTCAGTTTTGAACGAGATTTACAGGATAAACAGGATGTATTTCGGCCTTTTCAAAGGGTATCATCCTGCCAATCCTATCCATCCTGTTTATCTTGCGTAAGTTGTAAAGATGTTATGCCGGTCCGAAAACGGGTACATCAAACTACCGGCGGCAGCCGCGCGGGCTTCCCGGTGGTAGGGATTTCTCGACTTTCAGGCGGTGAGGTTTAGATGCCGTGGATCGCCAAAGAAGATAGGCATCTCGGCGCTGTATATCATCTCGTAATTCGAATGGTAAAACACTCTTTTTCAATGCCGGTTGCGAAATGGCTGCGCCTGGACGGAACGAGTCTGCGGGCGGGATCAATTTCCAGGCGGCGGGCAGCGCCAGCGCCGCGGCCAGCAATTTGACGGCGTCGCCGGGCAGGAACGGGAGCAGGCCGGCGGTCAGCGCTTTCTCGAAGCCGATGTGGACGGCCAGCCAGGACACGCCGCACAGGTAGATGACAAGTTCTCCGACCAGGAATACCAGCAAGGCGGTGCGGAAACGCTTGTCCTGGCCGTTTTCCGCCAGACGCCCGACGAGGAACGCGGCGCAGACAAATCCGACCAGGTAACCGCCGGTGGGACCGAAGAGGTAGGCCGGCCCGCCCGCGCCGCCGGCAAAGACTGGCAGGCCGAGCATCCCTTGGGCAAGGTAGAGCAACAGACTGGCCGCCCCACGGCGGGACCCGAGCGCCGCCCCCACCAGCAGCACGGCAAACGTCTGCCCGGTAAGCGGGACGGGGGTAAACGGCAGGGGGATCTTTACCTGCGCCATCAGCGCCACCAGCAGGCTCCCGCCCAGGATGAGCAGGATGTCACGTACGCGCTGATCGAGGCGCGGCAGGTAGTGTTCAAGCAAGGCAGGCGCAAACGCCGGATTCATGGGCAAGCCTCCTGAAAAGATAGATTTCCATGCCCATATAACCCTCAGGGAGGCGGCCTGGTTACGGCGATTCGACGAAATTTCCCCGAAAAAATGCCGCCGGGAGAAGGTTTATGCTATGCGAAGCGATACATACAGGGAATGGTGGGGGACAAACTCTGGTTGTATTTCCGGGAAAGGGTGAGTCCACTGCAAAAACCTTTTTAAACACGAAGGACACAAAGGCAAC
>DYKZ01000247.1 GCA_020722345.1 Anaerolinea thermophila
GTTGGAGTAGTTGGCCTTCAACATATCGGCCGACAGGTTCGCGTAGGGCAGCCCCAAGGCAGCGGCCACCTGCAGCAAGGTGCGGTACTGAAACGACTCGTAGTTGCCGCCGACATCGGCGGGTGTCGAGAAGGTGATGTCCTCACCGTCGTCCAGGATCTGGAGTTGGCCGGGTTCGAGCGGCAGCAGCGGTTCGCCCCGGTCATCGGTTTCACCCCCGTTGTCGAAGTCACGCTCGGGCCGGCGCACGAAGCCGACGAACATCGCCGCGACCTTCTTGCGGTCGAGCTCGGCGTCGTCGTACTGGTCGAGCAGAAAGAGCTTCACCAGCGCTGGCGAGAAGCGCGACACGCCGCGCAGTTGCCCGGCATCCACCGGATCGACAATGTGCAGCACGGACTCGGCCGGCACCCTCACCGCCTCCCCGGCCAGCCCCGGATCGGTGATGTCACCGGGGTGGCGGCGCAGGAAGTGGTAGGCCACGCGCCGACCGATGCGGTCGAACTCTATGCCCTGGCGGATGCGGTGGCCGTTGTCGAGTACCTGGTTGTGGTTCAAAGGCAGCATCTCGGCCGGGAGCATCTGCAACTGCAGCGGCACGCTCAAACCATCCTCGGGTCGACGTGGTCGGATGCGGAAGAACACCTCTCCGGCGATGAACAGTTCGCGCGCCGCCCGGCGCTGCTGGCCATAGAAGTCGGTCAGTCCTTCGGCATCCGACTCGTCGGTCCAGCGCAGCCATAGCCGTTGCACTCGGTCCTTGAGCATTGCATCGGCAATGCCCGACGAGGGTTTGATACCGGTGCCCACGGCATTGCCCGCCCAGGACTCGACCGCGTTGGCGGCGTAGCCGTTGTTGCGAATCAGGTAGCGGGCACGGGCGGTCATGTCGGCGCCAGCGGCCTGGATCAGGGTGTTGACGTGGGCACGGCTGGCAGCGAAGGTCTTGAGGCGTCGCGCAGACAGTCCGCCCTCGAAGCCGCCGATCATCGCGCCGACCTTGCGGCGCAGGTTCTGGAATGCCTTCATCACAATCCCTTCCCGGCATAGGTGCGGATGCGCCGGACGCGCGGGCGGCCTTCTGCCTTGGCGATCTCACGATCCAAGTCGCCCAGGGCCGACTGCAGTTCGGCGTCTGACTTGTAGGTCACCCACTTGTCGCCAGCCTTGACGGTGAGCACACCGTTGAAGCGGGCGGCCTGCAGGGCTTCGCGCTGGGCCTTGAGTTGTTCGAGGGTCATGGACAGCACTCCCGGCCAGCGGGAGGCTGGCGGTGTCAGAGGTAGTTGGAGGAAATCGCCATGCGCCGACGGCGCGGGCTGGCGGTCATCGGAGTCGTCACGGGCGTGGCGTTGCTGGCTGGCTTGCGACTGATGGGCGCGGGAGGCAGCGCCTCGACCCGCTTGTTCAGGTTCAGCCCCATCGACAGCAGGCCGTGCAGCGCGGCGTAGGCGTACACACGACAGTCCAGCGCTTCATTGCGTCGGCCATCCGGTTTCCACCAGAAGCGCTGCGGAAAACCCTTCACATACCGGGTGCGGATGCGCTCGGCCGTCAGCTGCTCGAAATACTGCGCATCCCGATCCAGCGGGAAATGCATCGCACCAGCCCCGGCGTCTGACTTCTTCAGCCGGGCGTAGATGGCTTCCTTGGCGGCATCCACGCCCACCGTGAACAGATTGACCTTGCCCTTGTTGGCCTTGCTCGGTCGCTTGGGCCAGATCGGCCGTTTGCCTGAGCCCCCCTTGATCGCCCAGATGCGCTTGCGCTCCCGGCCCTTGCAGAAGGCATAGGCCGCCAGGGTGTGGTGGCCACCAGTGTCCAGACACGCGGCTTCGATGTTCAGGCCGGTGGCCAGGGTCTCGTGCTCGAAGCGGTTGGACAGGTAAGCATCGAGTTGCGCCCAGGTGTCCGGCGCGGACGGGTCGCCCCACAGCACCTTGTAGTCGATGGACCAGGACTCCTCGTCCCGGCCCCAGCCGACCACTTCGAGTTCGAGCCGGTCGTCCTGCACATCGATGCCGCAGGTCAGCAGTGCCACCTCGGCAGGAATCGCCGGCCCGTAGGCTTCGCGGCGTTCCATCAGGCCTTCGGCATCCAAGGTCTCTCCCTCCCGGTCTTCCCAGGTCTCGGCCAGTTTGGTGTTCACCCAGACCTTCAATCTGACGGGGTCGTCCTTGGCGGCGTGATGCTCTTGGGCGATCTCGCCCCAGGTCAGCCACGGGCTGTACAGGCTGGAGAGGTGGAAG
>DYKZ01000248.1 GCA_020722345.1 Anaerolinea thermophila
GGGGCTATTTGCCGCACGAAACAAATACCCCGGCCGTAGGCTCACGGATTCAGGCCTACTTATGTTAAAAACAGGGCATTTCCACTGTCTCCCTTATCTATTTTCCCCAGAGTGACAAAGCACAAATGTGATTTATGAGTAGCATGATTGGACCTTTTAAAATTACCAATCTGCACTTTAAATGTACATGCACGCAAATCCCGGGATGGACATGAAACCCTGTGGATTTGCAGTCCGCCTCCCGTGTCGCAGGATAAGGCGCATGCCGGCATTGAATTTGGGGAATCCGCCTTCTCGGCGGCAAGGCGGTTAAGGGACATTCTGCCCCCGGAATCACGGTCGGGCTTCTCATTGACCCGTCAGCCTTCTCTTGAATCTTCCAAGGTGGAAAACGACGGAGCGAAACAGTCTCCTTCTTCTCGGCGGCGGCATCCAGGCATCCTGTGCAGGCAGGCCCTCGGGTCCCGTCATCCGGACGCGGACGGGTTCTTGACCCATAAGGACAATGACTTGAGGGAGATCGTTAACGGCCAACGCCGGTGGCAGGTCGTCAGATTTGAGCGTGCATCCGGGCCTTGCTGTCCGAGGAAGATCGCCCGGTCCGAGTGCCCGGTCCGGTCTTGTCACTGGTGGCAGATCGTCCGCTCTCAGGCAGGCGCCCTTGACTGTTTCCCCGCACAGCGTGTCCTGTTCGCAAAGACGCGGCTCCGGAAGGTCTATCTCGGGAAGGCTGGAGACGGTGACGCAGCCAGATCCGGCGGCTATCAACCGGTACCGGACGGATACGCCCGCCCTGAGCTCCATCTCGCCAACGGGATCCACCCGCCCGAGGCCGGGGAGATAAACCCACGACGCACCCGTGACATTCCATGCGAGCCGTATCCGGTTTCCGATATGAATCGGCCTGTCGCATAACATGAAATTGATCGGCGCGTAAATCCCTCTGAACGCTATTACAGGAGGGTTCCGGCCCATCTGACACGTTATGGTCCCGGTTATTGTGGTGCCGGGATTGAACTCGCTCGTCTCCCTCAGATGATTGGGATACCCTTCCGAGCAGACCGGAAGGAGCATGGATGCCAGCAAGGCGTCGGCGGGGTCCTGCGCGGGTCGGTTCCAGAGGGGGATGGCCCATGGACAGCAAAGGCGCAGGGAGTGGCGCCTTTCCACCTGTGGTGAAGAGAACCCGTTCATGACCGCCAGGTAGAGCGAGGCCAGGAGGACATCCTCCTGGGGCAGCCGGTCAATCGGAGCAGCGTACCGGGCAAGCTGACCGCGGATGAACAGATAGCGGTTCCACGACCGCCTCCATGCGTCAGCAAGCCGGATAAGTTCGTCCTGCCCGGAGATGCGGCCGATCTCGCCGAGGACGTCCTGGTCGTGGATCTCGCGGAGCAGGGTCCGCATGGCCGGATCTCCTTCGATGGCGCGGGCGCAGATCGCCGACACATCGAGGGGGGCCACGGACCATTCCTTCCAGACTGGGGGTAGATCAGACGAAAGCCGGTAAATCAGCCTCAAAAGACGCACGTCCATGCTTGGGGCCGACCCTGACCGAAGGCCGGCGAGATCTATCTCCGGATCGAGAGCGGCCACCTGGGTGGCCAGCCAATCCTCTCTGCCGGATCCTTCCCGCATGAGAGGGGCGCTCGATTCCCAATTCCTCGCGAGATGGATCGCCAGATCCCGGGCCGAGGAAAAGACCAGTGATTCTTCGGTTCCCCTGTCATCTCCTGAAATGGGGGCTGTCTCCTCGCCTGCCTCTCTCCGCAGCCAGCGCTGGACCTCGGATCCCCCCCAGCGAAGCCCTGGGTCGTGGCGAAGGAGCCCCGAAAGGAGTTCCCTCCATGACGAAGGCAGATGGTCCGGGAAAACGGGCTGCCATGCCTCGTCGATAAAGGGCAGCGATTCCCCTTGCCCCAGACGCTCCAGGGGATGACGGCCGCTCAGTGCCTCGAGCAGGGTGATGCCCAGGGACCAGAAATCGGACTTAGCCTCCGGGCGGCCATCGATGAACTCCGGGGCGCTGTAAAACGGGGTGTGCCCCCTACGGCGCGGCGGCTCTCCTGAATCACGGTCGTACAATAGTGATACGCCGAAATCGCAGAGGACCCAGTCCAGCGGATTGAACGAGCGGAGAAGAATGTTTTCGGGCTTGAGATCGCAATGGAGAACGGCCGTTCCCGACGTATCCCTGGCGTGCAGGGAGTCCAGGGCCTCGCAAAGCTCCCGGGCCAGAAAC
>DYKZ01000062.1:0-7677 GCA_020722345.1 Anaerolinea thermophila
TCTCGTAGCCGCAGCACAAGGGGAGTGAGAACGAAGTCGCTTTGGTCAACGTCGAACCGACCACGTTCGCCAATCCGTAACATGCCATGCCGCGCGCCTCCGCCGCTTCGAGCGCGTTCAGCACGTCCTTGGTTTCGCCCGATTGGCTGACGAAAATCCCCACATCCTCATGATTGACCGTCGGCGCATATTGCGGAATAAATTGTGGCGCCAGCACAGGAATGACCGCCCGTCCCGCGAGTTGTGCGAAGTACACCGCGCCCACCGACGCGGCGTGATAACTCGTGCCGCAGCCGATGAAATACAGATGCCGCGCGCTCTTCATCTTCTCGACCAGCGCGTCCACGTCGCGGTTGCCGTTCAGCACGTGGAATAACTCACGCGCCACCTGACTCTGCTCGTGGATTTCTTTCAACATAAAATGCGGATACCCGCCCTTCTGCACCGCATCCATCGACTCCGTAACTGTTTCCGGTTTTCTGTCAATGAGTTTTCCATCCTTGACCGAGCGCACCTCAACCTTGTCCGCCCACAACGTGACGATCTCCCCATCCTGCGGGCGGATGACCTCGCGCGTCAGCGGCAAAATCGAAGGCAGGTCCGACGAAACGCAGGTGAAGCCCTCGCCGATGCCGACGACCATCCCCGAACCTTTTTTGAAGGCGTATAGTTTGTTGTCATTCGCCTGCCCAATAACGAAAGCATAATCGCCTTCCAGGTCGCCGTAGGCCAGGCGGATCGCATCAACGAACTCATAGCCGCGATTGATATATCTTTCGACCGCGTGGACACACGTCTCGCCATCGTTCTGCGAGCGGACGGTCATCCCCTCGGCGATGAACTGCTCGCGCAACTCGACGTTGTTGACCACGTTACCGTTGTGCGCGCCGACCATGTCGCCGTCCGAATCCAGATGCGGCTGGGCGTTGACCTGCGACGGTTCGCCGAAGGTGGCCCATCGCAACTGGGCGATGCCGCGCGCGCCGGTCATCTCGGCGAAGTTATATTTGGCAGCCACTTCGTCCACCTTGCCGACATCCTTGCGCAGGTCTATTTTGGACCCGGAAATGGTCGCCGCGCCGACCGAGTCGTAGCCGCGGTAGGTGAGACGTTGGGCCGCTTCGATGAGAATCGGGCCAAGATTTTGTTCGTCTTTTGTAACAATGCCGAAAATGCCGCACATGGTTGGGGTGAGTCTCCTGAAAGAGGTGGTTGCAGAAATAAGTTTATCACAGGCCGGGAAAAGCCGAGGGCGAGCAAACACCCCTTCTGGTGGTGATATTTTTCCGCACTGCAGCAATTTCCACGTATAATTGTGCTAACCGTTTATCGCCCGGCTCCTCTAATGCGCATCCGCAAACTCGACACCCACAACCCCCGCGACGTCCGCAAGTTTGTGCGCTTCCCCTTGCAACTCTATAAAGGCAACCCTTGTTTCTGCCCGGCCCTTGAGTCTGAGGTCCGTGGCGCTCTCGACCGACAGAAGCACCCCTTCTACAAACATTCGTACGCCGACTTTTTCCTGGCCGAGTCGGAGGGAGATGTAATTGGCCGCATCGCCGCCGTCCATAACACGCGGCACAACGAATACCGCCAGGTGAAGACGGCCTTCTTCTGGGCCTTCGACGTGGTGAACGACTTCCAGGCGGCGGAGGGACTTTTCGAGGCGGTTTTTGCCTGGGCACGGGCGCGGGACCGGGAAACTGTCCTCGGACCGAGGGGCCTGACCGGCTCCGACGCGGCCGGCGTGCTCGTAGAGGGCTTCGATCAGCGCGCTGTGATGGGCGCCCCGTACAACTATCCCTACTACGACCCATTCCTCCAGAAACTCGGTTTCCAGAAATTGACCGACCACCTTTCTGGCTACGTTTCGGCCCATTCCGAACTGCCGCCGCGTTTCTTCGACATCGCCAAAAAGATCCAAGCGCGACGCGGTTACCAGGTCAAGCACTTTGCTACGAAGTATGAAATGCGCCAGTGGACGCCGCGCGTGATAGACGTTCACGAAGCGGCCTTTGCCGGAACGCACGAGTTCCATCCCGACACGCCCGAGGAAATGCAGCGCGTGGCCGACGGCCTGATTGCCATTGCCGACCCGAGGCTCATCAAACTCGTGCTGAAAGGCGACGAAGTGATTGGCTTCGGCTTGTGCTACCCCGACTTGTCGGACGCGCTGCGCCGGTCGAAGGGACGCTTGTTCCCGTTCGGCTGGTGGCATCTCCAGCGTGAGTTCAAGCAGTCGAAGTGGCTGATGGCCAACGGCGTGGGCATGTTACCCGCCTACCAGAATCTGGGCGGCAACACCCTGCTCTACACTGAGATTTGGAAATCGGTGCAGGCTATGAACCGCTTTGAGCACGTGGACGTGGTTCAGGTCAACGAGACCAACTTCAAGAGTCGCTCGGATATGGAGAGTTTGGGCGTGAAGTGGGTCAAGCGGCATCGCAGTTACACCCGGCAACTTTAGCCCGTGCCGGGGTTTAAGGAATTGTCGTCCCTTTCAGCCGTTTTCATCAGTGGTTACTTTCGTCCAAAGGAGCCTCCATGTCCACCCCTACTAAAGACCGCCTGCCCTGGTATGTCAAACTCGCCTACGGTTCGACCGACTTCGGCTTCGCCTTCACCGACTCGGCCATTGCCGTCGTGTACATGATCTTCCTGACCAACGTTGTCGGCCTGGCGCTGGAGGCGGTTTTCCTCATCACGCTCATCCGCATGACCTGGGACTACGTCAACGATCCCATCATCGGTTTCCTGACTGACCGGACGCGCACGCGCTGGGGGCGGCGGCGTCCTTACCTGCTCTTCGGCATCCTCCCCTACGGCATCGCCTTTACCATGCTATGGTGGCGGCCGCCCATAGCCGGCCAGGTATGGCAGGTGGTTTACTACACTGTCGTCTGGCTCATCTATGATGCCATCCTGACCTTCGTCTCGATGCCGTACTTTGCCCTGACCCCCGAACTGACCCAGGATTACGACGAACGCACTTCGCTGACGAGTTACCGCATGGCCTTCTCCATCATCGGCGGACTGGTGGCTTACACCGTTTGGCTGATGGCCATAGGTGAGCGGACGCCGGAAAACGCCAACCACATCTTCGTCACGGCGGCCATCTTTGGAGCCATCTCGGCCTTGCCCATGCTGTTCACTTTTATTGCTACGAAAGAGAAACCGGCCTACTTCAGCCAGGCCCGCCCCAGCCTGCGCGAGTCGCTGAAGGCCGCCCGCTCCAACCGTCCATTCCTGTTCGCGGCGGGGATCTTCCTCTTCACTTGGACGGCCATCTCGGTTATCGAACCCACCCTGCTCTACTTTCTGAAATACCGCATGAACTTTCCCGACGACACTGCCGACATCGTCGCCGGGACCGTTTTCATTTCCGCGTTACTCGTCCTGCCATTCTGGCTGTGGGTTTCAAAGAAGACCGACAAGCGCAAGTCCTACATCGCCGGGATGCTGTTCTTGTCGGCAGTGATGTGCTCGCTCATCTTCATTGACCCCTCGCTCGGGTTCCCGGTGGTCATCTTCCTGGCCGCGTTGGCGGGCATTGGCGTGTCTGCTGTCCACGTGCTGACCTGGGCAATGATCCCCGACGCGGTGGAGGTGGACGAACTCTCCTCCGGCCACCGCCACGAAGGCGTCTTCTACGCCCTGGTAACGCTTTTCCGCAAGATAGCCGCTTCAGTGGCGGTCTCACTCATCCCGCTGGTGTGGAAAATCAGCGGATATGTGGCCGATGCACCTCGGCAAAGCGAAAGCGCCATCACTGCCATCCGCATCATGATCGGACCGGTGCCTAGTCTCTTCCTGGTGGGTGGCATCATCTTTGCTATCTTTTACCCCCTCTCCCGCGCCGTCCATTACGAGACACGGCAGAAGATCGAGGCCCGAAGAGAAATGGAAGGCGCAGCGGGCGGCTGATTGGCGCGAGAACTGCTTCAGCCCTTCAGCCCGCGGCCTACGGCGCGCTTGGCGCTTTGTCGGCGGGTGTTTTCGGGATTTGCACTAATCTCGTGGAGATTTATTTCTTGTGCTGATCGAGCCAGCCTGCCAACGCTTGGAAGGGCAGGCTCGGTTCGGCGTCGCCCTGGCGGCCTGTGTTCCAAGTGATGATGAGGTCGCGTTTGGCGCGTGTGATGCCCACATAGAGCAGGCGCAGGCGCTCGCGGGCGTAGTTGCTGCGGCTGTTGAGTGTGGCTTTCCCCTCTTCGTACCATGAATATTCGCTGCCGGTTTGCAGCGCCTCCAACTGGGACAGCGCCTCAGCCTCCAGGTTTAGGTGGAAGGCTGCCCCGCGCCAGAATCCGCCGCGGATGAACCATTTCTCAGAGATGTAGCGGTCGTTTGGCTCCAGTGAGGGGAAATCGTAGTTGTTGACCGACATCAGATAGACACGATCCCACTCCAGCCCTTTGGCCTTGTGCATGGTAGCAACCACCACCTTGCCGCGGTGCGCTTCGGGGTCGAACCCCGAATCGTCGGACGAAAAGCCGATGAAGCGGCGTTCGTTGCGGGCAATCAGTCCCAGTTCGGCGGTCAGTTCGGGCAGCCGCCAGTCGCTGTGGTCATTTGCGGCCTGGCGCAACACCAGCGCCAGTTTGTGCGCCAACGCCAGATCGGCGGGTTCTGTGAAGAGTTCCTGCCCCAGCGTCAGCACCGTCTGGTCAATTGGCAGGAGGGTCGTCCCTTGCCAGCGTCGGACAACGGCACGGAAGGCCGCCAGTTCGGCCAACACCTCCTCCGGCTCGGATTCGAATGCCCTGCCCAGCCATTCGGAAGCATCCATTTGCGCTTCATCGGCAGATAAAAAGGCAGGGAAGAGAAGCTCCTCTACCTTTTTGATTTTGCGCAGGATTTCGGCCACGCGGCCGTAGATGCCTTTTTGTTCTTCATCCTCCCGCCAGGCGCGCCGCCAGACCTGGTAGGCTTTGGACAGTTTGACCGGCGAGCCAGGGTCGGAAAGATAGGCGAGCACGTTCCCCAGCGCCCCGGCGGCCATGCGGGTGGTGTTGGTGCTGTTGATTAACTCCACGTATTCGATCTTGCGCTTCTTGAGGGCGTTCACCACATCCACGCCGCGGGCGTTGCGCGGTACCAGCACGGCCACTGTCTGGTCGGGGTGTTCGGGCAGCCACTTTTCCAGCGACTTCATCACTGCCTCGACCTCCTCCTCGGGCGTATGCTTCCTGCGGATGACGCGCACTGCTTTCGGGTCCGGCGGTGGGTTCGGCTGCGGATCGTCGGGACCGGCAGGCTGGACGTAAGGGAGCGTTAGAGCGTCGCGGCATTCCGGGGCGGGATGCTCCTGGTTCGTCCAATCAATCAGGAAATTCGCCATGTCAATAATGAACTGCTGGCTGCGCCCGGAAACGGGCAGTTCCTGGCGCTGGTCGGCTTCGAAGGCGATGAAGTCCTTCAGGAGTTGCGGGTTGGCGGTGGTGAAGGTCTCGAAGATGGCCTGGTTGGGGTCGCCCACGCGCACCCAGTTCCCGGGTCCGGCCAGCAGGCGCAGGATTTCCTCCTGGATGCGGGAGGAGTCCTGGGCTTCGTCTTCGAGAATGTAGGGGAAGCGGTATTGCAGGCGGGCGAGGTACTCGGCGTCGGTTTCGAGAATCTGGTAGGCGAGGCGGATGAGGTCGTCGAAGTCCACCGCGCCGCGGTACTGGAGGGCGCGCTGGTAATCGGCGTAGATGGCGGTCCCCATCTCCGCCAGCGGCAGCGGACCGGGAGCCTGCTCCAGCAAACGGCGCAGGTCGCCAGGGTCGAGGCGGCGGTCCTTGGCCGAGCGGATGAAGGCCAGGGCGAGGCTGTGGACGAGTTCGGGCAACTGCTGGCGGCGTGCCCAATCGCGCTTCGAGTCGTCCATTTCGGGGTCGAGGTAGTCCTCCAGCGCGTAGGGGTTGGCGGCCAGCCAGGCGTTGGCGGCTTCCTTGCGGATGAACTCGGCTTCGCGCTCGTCTATGATCTGGAAGCGCTCGTCCAGCCCTGCCAGCGCCGGCCGCTCGCGGACGATGTCGTGCGCCAGCCCGTGCAGGGTGCGGACGCGGTATCCGAGATGCGGGAGCAAGCCGCGCTGCTCGATCATTTTCCCGATGCGGGCGGCGAAGTTGTCCACCGCCGAGTTGACCAGGGTGACGATGAGTACTTCCTGGTCGGGTTCAAGCGCGCCGCCGGTGATAATCTGCGCTGCCAGCGCGCTCAAGGTGAAGGTTTTACCCGAGCCCGGCACGGCGGAAATACCCATTCGGCCGCCGCGGTAGCGGAGGATTTCGGTCTGGGAGGGACGGAGGGTGTATTCCATGAAGTTGTTTTCTAAAAATATCACTGCATAACTACGCCGCCTGCGCCACAGCCGGGAAGCGCTGCTGAAGACGTTGCGACTGTGTTTAACTTCTGCCGAAGCCTGTGGGAAACAGGCTTTTTTGGTTTGTTTTGGCGCAAGTGAGCAGAGAAGGGAAAAGGGAACACCCTACTAGGGGGAAACCCTACGGAACTCGTATTTGCCCTGGTGTTCAAAGAACGCCATTTGGGTGGCAGGGATGCTCTCTGCCTTTGGTTCGGGATCGTAGTTTAGTACAATGGCTTCCAGCATGGGGTTGCGGTTCTTCTCACTGGCGCCAACGTGATAAAAGTGTTCCCTCGTGAAAACAAAGAAGATTCTGGCATACTTTTCCAATGCAGGGTTGGAACGATACCTGTTGCTGTGCCATGTCGAGAGAATGAAATGCGCCCGGGTGTTTTCCAGCAGTTCGTATAGATTCTGTTCGTCCTGCTCTGACCAGGAGTTGAAGTAATCCGTATGCCTGCCAATATAAGGAGGGTCGCAGTAGATCAAATCATTTTCAGTGGAATTCTGGATAACAGGGCGAAAATCCGACCAAACGAACTCCCAGTCATACATGCGGACAGCCTGACTGACATATTTGATTTGATTGGCAATCTTTGTAATATATGATGGCGAAAAGCGGTTTGGCTTGTGGCCGAATGGAACGTTGAATTTGCCGCTCTTATTGAAGCGCATTACACCATTGAATGATGAGCGATTGAGGAATAATAAATCAAGTGGATCGTTTTCGCTATTGAAACGTTCCCTTACTTCGTAATAATGTTTTTCGCCCTTCTCTCTCAACAAATTACCTTCTCTTGCCAGAAATGCCTTGGCAATTTCCGGCGTGACTCTGCTCTGTTTGATGGCATTGTATAAGTTGATGATATGCGGATTGGCATCGCTGAAAATTGCTTTTTGAGGACGGACATTGAATCCCACGACGCCCGAACCCATGAACGGTTCGATCCACGTTCCATCGTTGAGCGAGACGTGTTCTACAATCCATTCGACCAGCTTGGTTTTGATGCCCTGGCATTTCAGGGGAGGAACATGGACTTTCATCTCGAATTCTTTCGTGCAGGTTTGTTTACCATTGAGTTTGCCAGAGCGGGGTCTTTGCCGCGATAGGCCAGAAATTCGCGCAGGGTGGTAATCTTTTTCGGTTTCCCGGCAGGCGTAGTGGTCACAATTTTCCCATAATTCATCCAGTAGTCATCGAACCATTCTTCGCCCAGATGCTTGAATACGCCGTTCGCGGCAAGGAGATCGGAGATTTTGACAATACTCCCGATATTTGCAGTGTTTGAACTCCCCTGTCTATCACTCGCAATTTCCCACTTTTCCGC
>DYKZ01000062.1:7777-10671 GCA_020722345.1 Anaerolinea thermophila
TTGGGTTGAGAAGCCATATGTTGCTCCAGATGGATTTCGGAGATAAGTGATTATACAACGTGAACGCCGACCAATTCCGTCGGGCCGCCGAAGCCGGTAACGAGGGCGACTTGTCCGCCGAGCGGTTTCATGCCCCCTCCTTCTGCAACACGCGCTGGAAAGCGCGCACCAGTCCGCCGCGCTGCTCGAAGCCGGATTCGCCTAGGTCGGAAAGACCCAGGTACGCGTGTCCGCGGCAGCGGTGCAGGAGACCCGCCACCAGCCGCGCCAGGGCGTCGGTCCCGGCGGCGACTTCGTCGGCATCGGTCCAGAGCCGCCCCGGTTCGCCCCGCATCCAGCCGCGCGACAGGACGTGGGGATGCGTCAGCGGCTGGGACAGGCGTTCGGTCCAGCCCGCCGAGCCGATGTCCAGCCAGAATTGCACCGTGGCCGGGCGGTTCATCATCAGGAAGGTGTGCGCCGGTGCCACCAGCACGGCCTCCTTGTCTTCGGCCTGCCAACCCTCCAGGTACTGGGCGGCGATGACGCCCTCCTGCAGCAGGGCGCAGTATTCGCGGCCCAGGTCGGGGGCGTCTTCCAGTGGCTGCATGGCGAGGCGGAACTTGTAGATTGATTCGATGAGGCTGGCAGCCACGCGCACGCGGTCGTAATCGTTGTGGAAGCCGAAGCCGGGCTGGGAGAGTACCTCGCCGAACAGTTTGCGCAGGAAGTGATCGAGGGGCAGTGGGTCGCCGTCGCGATAGGCGAGCAGCCATTCTCGCAACTGCGTATAGCGGTTACCAAAAACGAAGGTGATGCGTTCCTGTACCTCGGACCTGATCTCGTCGAACGGGGACAGGCTCAGGTCTTTGGGGCGATAGACAATCTCGGCCAGCAGTTGAGCGCGGACGAGGTCCATGCCGAGGGCGAGCATGAAAGCGTAGGCAGCGTCAAAGTGGCTGGGGTGGAAGTCCCATTGCGGGTGGGCCAGCGCGGCCAAGGTCAAGAGGCACTGGCTGGCCGGTTCCTCGCGCAGCGACCGCGATGGACGGTGCGAGCGCACTGGGATGTCAGCCTCCTCCAGCCGGTGCATCAGCGAGAAACGTAGGGCGTCCGAAAGGTAGGGGGAAAGGATGACGATTTCGGAAGGAGGAATGCCCAAGTCGGCAATCAGCGCCTGTACCTGTTGTGTAATGGCGTCCAGTAGTTCGGGGTAGAAGCGCGAGACGATGAAGGAATACGGCTTTTCCCCGCTCCCTGCCAGCGGCACGGGGGAGGGGAGCGCTGACGCGCCGATGGCTTCGACCAGGTTTTCGGCGAGGTGCGCCACTTCTTCTGGAACAACGAAACTCTGATCGAGGCGGATGGTTTCATCGCACAGGCTGGCCAGGGCGAGGGCGCTTTTGGGGTCGGCGCCAAGGAAGCGCCGGTGGCCGCCGCCTTCATCGTAGATGAGCAGAGCCGAGTCGAAGGCGGGCAGCCACTCCTGCATCAGATCGTGGGCGCGGGGGATATCTTCTTCGACGTTGTCGTAGATGAGGTGACGGTAGGATTCTTGGAGGTAGCCGCGCACGATTTCCTGTGGCCAGAGAATATCCCAGAAGATTTCGAGTTGCAGGGAGAAATCGAGCAGGTTGTGTTCGAGGCAGTGTTGTCGGAAAAGGCTGGCGCATTCCTGGGCGTCGCTATAGACGCGCCGCTGGGCCGGGTCGCCGAACCAGGCGGAATCGAGCCGTGCCCCAATCTCGGTATGCGGGAAGCCGATCGCGGCGGATTTGTTCAAGTTATCGAGGATCTGCGAATAGAGACGGTTGCGGTCAATGGTGACGGACTCAAACAACCCTTTCTCTTCGATGAGCGGGCGCACCAGCCGTGCCATGTAATACTGCGCCGTTTCCAGCGTCAGGAAGAGCGGCGGCTGTTCGGGATGGGCGAAACCGGCAGCCTCTGCGGCCAGCGGCCAGAACAGGTCGCAGGTCCGGCGCGCCAGGCCGCCAATGGTGGCAGGCGTGACCTCGCCGCCGGCGGCGCGCTGCGGGGAGCGGATCAGGTCGAGGTAGGGTTCCTGGAGCGTGCGCTGGGGCGTAAGTATCAGGATGCTGTTTGCGGGGACGCCTTTTTGCAGGAGAAATTCCAGGCGCGCCACCCCGGCGGTGGTCTTGCCACAGGAGGCCGGTCCGGTGAGGAACCGTCTCTCGTTCAGCGGGGAGTGGACGATTTCGAGTTGCGCAGGGGTCAGGTCTGGCATGTCTCTAGATTAGCGGAAGGTTGAGGCTTTGTCAATGGGGAGTTCAAAATTTGTTCGTTATCGCCCTAGACACTCCTCCACCTTGCATGTATAATACTGCCCGCTTCTGCCCCGGCGGAGTTTGCTGGGGCGGGCGTTTGTATCCCGGCTTCCCCGGTTGCAGGCGCAGGGCGATCCCCCGCAGGCAGACCGGTGAAGCGAAGACCAGGAGAGAAAAATGAAATTCGCAATCGTTGAAAGCGGCGGCAAACAGTACAAAGCCGTCGAAGGCGGTACGCTTGAAGTGGACCGCCTGCCGGCCGAGCCCGGCGCCAATATCAAACTGGAGCAGGTGCTCCTGCTGGCGGATGGGGAAACCATCACTGTCGGCACACCGGTCGTCAAAGATAGCCCGGTTTGGGCCAGGGTGCAGGAACACTTCAAGGGCGAGAAGGTCACCATTTTCAATTACAGCCCAAAGAAACGCATCCGCGTCAAGACCGGACACCGCCAGAACTACACCCGCTTGTTGATCCAGCAGATCGGCGGCGCGGAACTGGTGGAAAAAGAAGCGGCTCCGAAGGTCAAGAAAGTGGAAGAGCCGGAGGCGGAAGTTGAAGTGAAACCCGCTCCCATCAAGGCGAAAGCGGCGCCCAAACCTGCGGCCAAAAAGACGGCCCCGAAGGCT
>DYKZ01000062.1:10771-15172 GCA_020722345.1 Anaerolinea thermophila
GAAGGCTAAGCCTCAACCCAAGCCGGCGGCGAAACCCGCCTCGAAGGGCAAGGCCGAGTCGAAGACGAAAATAACGTCCAAACCCGCCGCAAAGAAAAGCGATAGCAAGTAAAGAAAGAGGTATCTACCATGGCACACAAAAAAGGTGGCGGCTCGAGCCGCAATGGTCGCGACAGCAACTCCCAGCGCCTGGGAGTGAAGAAGTTTGCCGGTGAGCATGTTCTTGCTGGGAACATCCTTATCCGCCAGCGTGGGACGCGCATCCTCCCCGGCCTGAATGTGGACCGCGGCAAGGATGATACGATCTTTGCTGTAATCGAAGGCGTCGTTGTTTATGATGTTGTCAAGGGCCGCAAGCGTGTCAACGTTATGCCGGCGCAGGCTGAGTAGTGCCGGCGAAAGGAACTCAACATGAAACAAGGTATTCATCCTACATACTACACTGACGCCAAGGTGATCTGCGCGTGCGGCAACAGTTGGACAACTGGTTCAATCCAGAAAGAGATTCACGTGGAAGTTTGCTCCAAGTGCCACCCCTTCTTCTCCGGCGAGCAGGCGCGCATGATTGACATTGAGGGGCAGGTGGATCGCTTCCGCAAGAAACTGGAAGCCCGCCAAGCCTATGTACAGGAACAGAAGACCCGCGCCGAGGCGAAGGTCTCTCCCCGCCGCCCCATCGCGGACCTGGAAATGGGTACCCGCCCCGTCGAGGCGTTGGCAAAGGCTGGTATTACCACCGTCGGTCAGTTTATCGAGAAACTCAACGAAGGCGAAGATGTTGTTCTGGCTATCGAAGGCTTTGGCCGCAAGTCGCTGATTGACATCAAAAAGAAACTACGCGCTCTCGGTTACGCGTTGCCCGAGTCGACTGGAACTCCTGCCGTATAAGACGGTTTTCGAGTAAACTTGACAGGCAGATGCCCCCATGCATCTGCCTGTTTTTTTGAACCCGATAGTCCCAACTCCATTGACGGAGGTAACTTATGTATCATAAAGGAAGTATCGAGGTAATCTGCGGCTCCATGTTCAGCGGCAAAACGGACGAACTTATTCGCCGCCTGCGCCGCGCCGTTATTGCCCGCCAGAAAGTGCAGGTCTTCAAACCCGCCATTGATGTCCGTTATGCGGTCGAAAAGGTCACCTCCCACGCCGGGAGCGATTTCGCCGCCCTGCCGGTCGAAAAGTCTGTGGACATTCTCGAACGGCTGGATGATGAGGCGACTGTGGTCGCCATTGACGAGGCGCAGTTCTTCGACAGTGGTATCATTCAGGTGGTGGACCAACTGGCGGACAGGGGGCTGCGCGTCATCGTGGCCGGGCTGGATACCGATTTCCGCGCTGAGCCTTTTGGCCCGATGCCCGTCCTGATGGCCAAGGCCGAGCACGTGGATAAACTTCAGGCCATCTGTATGGTCTGCGGTGAACCGGCTTCGCGCACCCAGCGGCTGGTCAATGGCAAACCGGCGCGCTACGACGACCCGGTGGTCATCGTCGGCGCGGCAGAGATGTACGAGGCACGTTGCCGCGAGCATCACGAAGTCCCCCGCTAGCCCGCAGCAGACTATCAGACTAAAATATGCAACCCTATCAAGAATTCTTGTCCGAAATCCTAATTGATGAACCGGCTCTGCGCCAGCGCATTGCCGAACTTGGCGCGGAGATCAGCCGCGACTACCAGGAGGCCGATCTGCTCCTCATCTGTATCCTGCGCGGCGGGCTGGTTTTCATGGTGGACCTGATGCGCCGAATCAGTGTGCCGCACCAGATAGACTTCATGGCCGTCTCCTCCTACGGGTCCGGGGCGCGGCAGTCGGGCGGGAGCGTGCGCCTGACCCTCGATCTGAAAACTGACATCCGCGGCAAGGATGTCCTGCTGGTCGAAGACATCGTGGACAGCGGCAACACAATCGCCTATGTGCTGGAATTCCTCCAGACGCGCCAGCCGCGCAGCCTCAAGGTCTGCACGCTGCTCGACAAACCCGAACGCCGCGAGACGCCCGTCCCCATCCATTACTGCGGCTTCACCATCCCAAACAAATTCGTCTTCGGCTACGGCCTCGATCTGGATGAGTACTACCGCAATCTGCCTTTTGTTGCCGTGGTGGACACAGCCAAGTACCATCCGACCGAATAAAAAGGAGCGGCTTATGCAAGACTATCATGAATTCCTCGATGAGATCCTCGTCACCGCCGAGCAGATCGAGGCGCGCGTCACCGAACTCGGAGCACAACTCAGTAGGGACTACGAAGGCAAAGACTTGATTGTCGTCTGCCTGCTGCGCGGTGGCATCATCTTCACCGCCGATCTCCTGCGCCACATGAGCATAGACCCCGAAGTGGACTGCATGTCACTCTCCTCTTACGGCGTCGGGCAATACGCCTCCAGCGGAAACGTGCGCGTCCACCTTGACCTGCGTACCAACATCGAGGGCCGCCACGTCCTGCTTGTGGAAGATATTGTGGACAGCGGCCGCACCCTTGCCCACGTCCTCAATATGCTGCGCACCCGCGAACCCGCCAGCCTGCGCGTCTGCGTCCTGCTCGACAAGAAGATGCGCCGCGAAGTCCCTGTGCAGGTGGACTACAGCGGCTTCGATGTCCCCGACAAGTATGTTTTCGGCTACGGGATTGACATTGACGAACACTGCCGCTACCTGCCCTTCATTGCCTCCGTAGACCTGAGCAAATACCGGAAACCAGGTTGACCGATGCGGGGGGGAAGCGTGGACGATACCGCCTATTCCGGGCGCTGGATCGCCCGTCTGCGCGGCAAAATCGTTGCCCAGGGCGGCACGCCTGAACAGGCGCGTCGCGCCGCCCTCTCCCGCTTCAAAGAAAAACCTGAAATTATTTTTGTTCCGATGACCGACCTGCCGAACCTCCCTCCGCTACTCGACAAAGTTCTCGCTTCCCTGCCCGCAGACCAGACCGTGTACCTGGTCGGCGGGGCGGTGCGGGACCTGCTGCTGGGCCGCGCCATCCATGACTTCGATTTCGCCCTGGCAGGTGGCGGCATCCCTGTTGCCCGGCAAGTTGCCAATACCCTCAAGGCGGATTTCTACCCACTCGACCCTGAGCGCGATACCGGTCGCGTGCTCGTCAGCCAGCCGGACGGGACGCGCATCCTCCTGGACTTTGCCTCCTTTCGCGGCGACACGCTCAATGCCGACCTGCTCGGACGCGATTTCACCCTCAACGCCATCGCCCTCGACCCGCGCACGCTCCAGGTCTTCGACCCGCTGGGCGGCGCCCGCGACCTGAAGGACAAACGCCTGCGCGCCTGCTCGCCCTCCGCCTTCAACGATGACCCGCTGCGCATCCTGCGCGGCGTTCGGCTGGCAGCGGACTTCGGCTTCCGCATTTTGCCGGAGACGCGTCAGGCGATGAAAGAGTCCGCGGCGCGGCTGGCAGGCGTATCGTCCGAGCGCGTGCGGGACGAGTTGTTCCGCATCCTCGAAGGTCCGGCCCCGGCCGCCTGCATCCGCGCCCTCGACCTGCTCGGCGTGCTGGCGGTCATCCTGCCCGAACTGGCCTCGTTGAAGGGTATTTCCCAGCCCGCGCCGCATGTTTACGATGTCTGGGAGCACACGCTGGCGGTAATGGCCGCGCTGGAGACCATCCTGGCGGCCCTGACTCCCGACTACAACCCGGAGAAGGCCGCCGACCTGCTGAACGGTCTGCTGGTGCTGCGGGTTGGCCGCTACCGCGAACAACTTGGCGCTCACCTTTCCACATCGCTGACGAGCGGCCGCACCCCGCGCGGGTTGCTCTTTCTGGCAGCGCTCTATCACGATGTTGCCAAACCGCAGACGCAGAAGGTGGACGAGGCCGGCCAAATGCGTTTCTGGGGCCACGACCAGCAGGGCGCCGAGATGGCCGCCGAGCGGGCGCGCCAACTGGCCTTCAGCAACGAAGAAATTGCCCGGCTGGAAACGGTCATCCGAATGCACATGCGCATTCTTTTCCACACCAACCGCCTGCTCAAAGACGGCCGGCCGCCGACGCGCCGCGCCGTTTACCGCTTCTTCCGTGACTCTGGCGCGGCGGGCGTGGACCTGTGCCTGCTGGCGCTGGCCGACCTGCGCGCCACCTACGGGCAAACCCTGCCACAGGAGACCTGGGTTGCCGCGCTGGATGTCGTCCGTCTGCTGCTGGAAAACTGGTACGAGAAACCGGCTGAAAGCGTCAATCCGCCGCCGCTCGTGAACGGCAACGAACTGATGCGCGAATTCAACCTGAAACCGGGGCCAAAAGTCGGCGAACTGCTCGAAGCCATCCGTGAGGCGCAGGCAATGGGGGAGGTATCCACGCGGGAAGAAGCGATTGCGTTGGCAAGGAAGAAACTGTGGATCTGATTGTCTAACACGAAGGACTCTATGGGCTCACGAAGGAACACAAGTT
>DYKZ01000249.1 GCA_020722345.1 Anaerolinea thermophila
TGGTAGAAGAGATTGGAAGTCTGCTGATCCAAGGCCAGGTAGCCTAGCTCGTCACAGACGAGGAGCGCCGGTTCGGTGTAGGTCTTCAGCTTGCGGACCAGGGAGTGATCCACCTGGGAAGCCACCAGGTGGTTGAGCATATCCATGGCGGCGGTGAAGAGCACACGCTGATTGGCCTGACAGGCGCGCCAGGCGATGATCTTCGCCAGGAAGGTCTTGCCCACGCCAGGATTGCCGATGAGCACAAGATTGGTGCCCGAGGCCAGGAACTCCAGATCGAGCAGCCGCAAAATGCGCGACTTGGCTTGCTGGCGCGTCTTGTGATGCTGGAACTGGAAGGCGTCGATGCTGGGCTGCGCCTGGAGGCGCGAGCATTTGTAACGGCGCTCGATGGCGCGCTGTTTGCGGGCCTCCAGTTCCATGTCGGCCAGCCATTCCAGGGTGGCGGACACGCTGAGATTCTTGGCGGCCGCATCAGTCAGCGTCGTCTCCACGCAGCGGCTCATGGTGGAGAGGGCGAGTTGATTCAGTTTCTGTTCCAGGGGCGTCATCGGGTTCTTTTCCAGAGTCGAGAATGAAGGCGTCATATTCCAGCAGGGACAAGGGATCGGTGGCGAGGTCGTTCAAGCGCGGATCGCGCAGGCGCAAGGGCGGCTGGGGGTGTCGCGGGGACTGTTGCTGGCGCAGGATGTTGGCGATGTAGTCGGCGCCGAAGGCGCGCGCCGCGGAAGCCTTCTCGATGGCAGCGGCTACGGGTTCAGGTCCGTACTGGCGGACCAGTTCCAGGATCTCGGCCAGTTGCCGCGACAAGGCCCGGTCGGTATCAGCCATGTCGCGCAGATAGGCTTCGAGCATGGCTTGGGAACACAGGTTTTCCAGGACCGCGAAGAGACGTTGTTGGGCTCGCGACCGTTTGGCCGCGGGACGCAGATCGGCCAGTTCCGCTTCGAAGCGGCCGGCGCCGAGAGTTTGCCCGCGACGCCAGCAGCGCGGATAGGAGACGATTTCGTGAACGCGGTCGTAAATGGTGACCGAGGTGGAGTCCGCCTTGAGGGTGAGTCGGCGGCCGACAAAGCGCGGGGGCACGCAGTAGCGGTTGCCGTCGAAGTGCAGACGGAGATCTTTGTAGACGAGAGCTTCGACGGTATCGCGATGGTCATAGGGGATCACCGGCAGGGGACGCAAGGTCTCGGCCTTGAACCGATCTATGGGGCGTTCTCGCGTTTCGCGGTGCACTCGTTGATTGGCGATTTCGGCGAGCCACTGCCGGGCCTGGCGGTTCACGTCGTGCAGATCCGTGAACTCCCGCAGGGGCCAGAAGGCCTGACGTGCATACCCGATGGCGCGCTCGACCTTACCTTTTTCCCAGCCGGCCGCCGGGTTGCAGGCTTTTGGATAAAAGCCATACTCGCGGGCGAAGGCCAGGAAGCGCGGCAGGAAGCGGACCAGACGACCGTCGTGTTCGGCGACGGCGGTGGCCAGATTGTCGTAGGCGATTTCTCTGGCGACGCCGCCCATCGCCAGGAAAGCGTGCACGTGACAACGGGCGAAGGTTTCGAAGCTCTGGCTGTGCGTGAACTCCAAGTACAACATCCGGCTATGCGCTTCCACCAGGGCGAAGGCATACAGCTTGCGTTTGTCGCCGGCGTAATCGAGCGCGCCGAAGTGGCCCCAATCGACCTCGAAGCGCTCGCCGGGCGGCGGTTCCATACGCAGGAAGGCGCGCGGCGGCTTCCGCGCCGGGCGTGTGGCGCGCACGTACTGACGCAGGATGGTGTAGGCGCCAGCGTAACCGAGAGGGCGGAGTCGTTGTTCGATGACGGCGGCCGTGGCGGTGGGATCTTTCTCCAGCCATTCGGCGATGGTGGGCTTGAACGGATCAAGCTTGCTTTGGCGCTGGCGGGGGGCGGCGGATTGCGCCGGCGCGTCGAGATACTTCTTGATGGTTCGCCAGCTCCGATGCAGGTGGCGTTCGATCTTGCGGATGGGCCAACGCTCGGACCAGTACAGGCGATGCAGGTCGTTGATCTGATCGGCGGTGAGCATGGTGCGACTTCTGTTATCCGGCAGAAGCCGCCAAGGCGCCAGGAGGTTGTTGTTTGCAAGATTGCGCAGCCGGCGGTTTACGGGGCGGAAGTGCTTCCAGGACCCAGACTTGCGCCGGAGCTGAGTTGTTGTTTGCAAGATCCTGGAGACCGGACCCCAGAAGCCAAACCCCTGCGGCGGAATGCTTTAG
>DYKZ01000063.1:0-11110 GCA_020722345.1 Anaerolinea thermophila
TTCATCGAAGGATTCCATGATAAGGTAAGTTCTGGGATGAGCGCTGGCAGCGCGCCATTCCCTGCCGGATGCCAAAGTTGTAATCGAGACCTGGCGGTTGCATTATAATAAGGGGAAATCACTTCTTGTTGAGGCTTCTTGTCCAAACTCATGCCCGTATCCCAGAAAAACAATTTGACCGGTGGCGTCAATGGTTTCATGATGTTCTCGGGAGCCATGCTTCCTCCTTGCTTGGTGTGATAATTTGTAAGGATACCGGCGTCCTCACTTTTACACAAGGTTCGTTATACTACCTGTGTAAGTGCATAACAGGTTCTAATCATGTATAGAAACGAATTGAAATTTACAATTAACGTGCATCAAAAAAAGGTGATGGCGAATAAATTGATCAAAGTATGTGAGAGGGATTCTTTTAGCGATGAGGATGGGGGATATTTGGTTTCAAGTTTATATTTTGATGACTATAATCAAAGTGCAATTTTTGATAAGTTGAATGGAATATACGATCGAAAGAAATTCAGGATTCGTGTCTACAATCATCAACCTAGTGTTATTAAACTGGAAAGAAAAATAAAAAGGGGATATGTTACCGAAAAATCACATATTCAAATCTCAAAGGAAGAATATGATGCTCTTGTCAGAGGTGATGCAAGTTTTCTGCGGCATCAAGAGGATGTCGTTGCTAAAGATTTTTATCTTGGGTATCGAACTAAGAACTTGCGCCCAAGGGTAGTGGTTGAATATCGTCGTGAAGCATTTGTTTACAAGTATGGAGATATACGAATTACTCTGGATTATTTACTTAAGGCAGGAATTTCTCAAAAAGATTTGTTCTCAAACGGGTATATGATCTCAGCAATTCCGCATGATCAGATTATTCTTGAAGTGAAATATACAGGATATTTCCCTGATGTTATTCGGAATATTATTCAAATAGATAATCTTCAATGGCAATCTAGCTCAAAATATGTTAAGTGTTGCGTCGTTAGTATGTAGATCAACAAGGAGAACAGAACACATGACCTGGCAAGATTTTATACAAAACACCAATTTTTTCACGGCTGAACTCTCCGTGACCTCAATTGCATACACGCTTCTTTTTTCATTTGCGTTAGGCTTGTTGGTCTTTTTTGTCTACCGCGTCAGTTATAAGGGCGTGATGTATTCAAAGACATTCAATGTAACATTGATTGCAATATCTATGATTACTACGTCTATCATCCTGGCTATCACAAGCAACATCATTTTGTCCCTGGGTATGGTAGGCGCCTTGTCAATTGTCCGATTCCGTGCTGCTGTCAAGGATCCGATTGACGTAGCCTATTTATTCTGGGCGGTTGGCATTGGTATTGTGAGCGGCGCAGGGCTTTGGATGCTGGCGTTGATATCTTCTGTCGTAATAGGAATCATATTATTTGTATTTTCGAAAATATCCGATGTGAGAACGCCCTATTTGTTAGTGGTTTCTTATCAGACAGAAGAAACAAATGATTTGGTTTTTAGGCTGATTGAAAGTGAAGTAAAGAGCTATCGTTTGAAGTCGAAAGTTTTCAATAGCACGAATTATGAGTTGACAGTTGAGATCAGAGAAAGAAGCAAGACAGCCAGTCTCGTGAACAAAATTGGGGGAATCAACCACGTTAGTTCAGTTGCGTTGCTCGGTTATGATGGTGATTTTGCTGTTTAGTAATAATCCATGAATAAATCCATCCCTCTTTTTGCCAAGATACTTATTGTAATCATTGGATTCGGATCAATCGCCGGATTCGTGTTTGCGATGGATGCATTTGAAAGGAGAATTGCGGCTGAGATAGAACTCAGACAATTGGAGATAGAAAATCAAAACCTGTATTTCCAGAAACAGTCAATGGTGATTATTACTGAAGTGATGTCATCAAACTCTTTGACGATCTCAGATGGATTTGGTTTGAGCTCAGATTGGATAGAATTTTACAATTCGGGGGACGAGGCCATTAACCTTCGAGGCGCGGGGCTGTCAACAAGTATAGATGACCCGATGATGTGGGTGTTTCCAGATTTCGAGATTGGCCCGCATGAATACAGGGTCGTGTATGCTTCAGGATTGAACGAAGCGGATTCCTCCGGGAACTTGCATTCGAATTTCAAATTGAATGCTGAGTTTGGCGAAACGCTGTATTTTACGTCAGCCCTTGGTACGTTGATGTCCACGATTGAACTCCCAGCGCTGGGTGTTGACATATCTTATGGACTGAACGAAGAAGGCAAATGGCTTTATTTCAATCACCCAACGCCGAATGAAAAAAACGGCCTGGATGGACATGCATCATCGGATTTTCAGGTTTACATAGATTCGCCATTGATGATTACTGAGTACATGATTGACAATCGCTCCGTGCTCTATGATGAGGATGGCGATTTTGTTGATTGGGTTGAATTTTACAACGATAGTGATGAGCCATTCTCGTTTGCACAACTCTATTTCACAGACAATCAAACCAATCTTCGAAAATGGGCGTTTCCCGATATCGTGATTGAGCCAAGATCTTATTTAGTTATTTATGCTTCTGGAAAAGATAAAGTCACAGAAAATGTGCATACGAATTTCCGTTTATCTGCATTCGAGACATTGGTGGTTTCCACTCGATATGGTGAAATATTGGTTGAGGTAACTCTCGATCCTTTGCTGGAAGATATTTCAAGAGGCATCAAGGGTGATGAATGGCTCTATTTTTCTGAACCCACGCCGGGAGAAGAAAACAGCACGCATGGCTTCATAGAAGAACTGAGACCTTCGGGCAAAGTATGGGATGTCACTATCAATGAGGTGATGGCAAGAAATGAATCGTTTTTATCCGATGCCCATGGCAACTATTATGATTGGATCGAGTTGAAGAACAATACCGACCAGGATATAAATCTTGAAGGATATACGCTCGGAAAAGGTTCGGACCAGGGAACAAAATATGTTTTTCCCGATTATGTTCTTCCTGCGCATGGTTTTGTTGTTCTTTTTGCAGATGCAGAAGTTGATCTGGGTGGCACAAGCAATTATGTGCCATTCTCCATAAGTAGTTCTGGAGAGAGCCTGTATCTTTGCGATGTTGATTGTGGTGAGTTGCAAATTTTCGAGACAGGCTTTCTGGAAAAAAACATATCAAGTGGTTTGAATGAAAATGGGGAAAGGGTGTTTTTCGAAATACCAACTCCGGGGGAAACCAATTCTGCGGTTTATGCAACGCGTTATGCCGCCCCTGTTGAGTTTTCACTCAGTGGCGGCGAAATTCCAAGCGGGCAATTGTTAATCCTTACTGCAGAAGAAGGGGCGGAGATCTATTTTACCTTGGATGGGTCGGAGCCTACTCCTTCGGCTATTCTTTATCAGAATCCAATTCTATTGGATTCATCCAAGGTGGTTCGAGCGTTTGCAATGGTGGATGGACAACTGCCTTCAACCGTGACAACGCAAACGTACATCGTCGGCGTTGAGCATGACCTGCCAATTGTCGCTTTGTCCACCGATCCATGGCGATTGTTCGGCAGCGCCGGTATTTACTCGAATCCGTTTTGGGATATCGAACAGCCTGTGCATGTGGAATATTATGAAACAGATGGTTTGGCACTGTCTTTTGATGCCGGAATTGAAATCGCTGGAAACTTTAGTCAAGCAATGCCACAAAAATCATTTACGATTCACTTGAGAGATAGATATGGTACTGAGGAAATCAATTATCCGCTTTTTGATGGCAATGAAGTGACTTCTTTCAAGCATTTCACGCTGCACACCTCAGGGCAAGATCAAAATATGACCAAGATCAAAGATGCATTTATTCATAGAGTCATTAGCGGTGTGCTCGATGTTGATGTGATGGATTCGAGTCCCTGCGTGGTGTATATCAACGGGGAATATTGGGGGCTGTATACCATTCGCGAAAAAGTGAATGAGGATTATCTGGCCAGTCATTATGGCGTTGATCCCAATCAAGTGGATATACTTGTCTGGAACGGCACTGCAAAAACCGGCAGCAATGAAGACTATCTGGCATTGATTGACTATGTAGAAACTCATGATATGCAAAACCAGGAGTATTATGAGTATGTGGCTTCGCAAATTGATATTGATAATTATATGGATTGGCTAATCGTTCAAAGTTACTTTGGAAATACAGATTTAGGCAACGTTGAGTTTTGGCGCGATCAGAATGGCGGCAAGTGGCGCTGGGTTCTTTACGATATGGACTGGGCGCTGTTCCATGGAACCTACAAGTGGAATAATCTCTCCGAGCAAATATTCAATCCAGATGGCATGGGGGCTGGCCGCTGGATAGATACAACGTTACAAGTGAATTTATTGAGGAATGATCAATTTAGGGAAGAATTCATAAGACGTTACGCTTTGTATATAAACACCTATTTCAATCCAACGCGCTTGCTGCCCATTTACGATGCTATGATAGCAGAGATCGAATCTGAAATGCCGAGGCAATTCGAGCGCTGGCCCCATATTTGGGGGCCTTGGGAACTACATGTCGGCTGGGTGCGGCAAAGCATCATAGAAAAGCCGGAGATAGAGAAACAACACTTGCAGGCTTTCTTTGGCTTGAGCGATGAAGAAATGCAAGAGTTGTTCCCTCCGTAGAGGCAGAAAACTGCCGGCTTGCATATGTTCCACCACGTCTTACCAAATGCGGACTGCTAACCGCTAATCGCTTCTCACCCTCCTACCGCACGCCCGGCGGATATGCAGCGCCGAGAGCCGGGAGGTGTTCGGCCACTCGCCCATGCGGCCATAGACCTTAGTGGCGATGATCACCTTCTCGCGCCGCCCGCCGCCCTGGACAAACCAGCGCCCGAGGATGTTCTCGGTGACGCCTTCGCCGATCTTCCAGCCGTAAACGTTAGCCGTATCGAAGAAGTTGATGCCCAGTTCGAGCGCCTTGTCCATGATGGCGAAGGAATCGGCTTCGCTGGTCTGCGGGCCGAAGTTCATCGTGCCGAGACAAAGGCGGGACACTTTCAAGCCGGTGCGGCCAAGTTGGGCGAATTCCATGCTTGCCTCCAAAAAGAATCAACACAAAGGACACGAAGGGCACAGGGTTAAGAGCAGCACGAAGCATCCTTCGTGCACTCCATACTTAATAATCAATGCCCGCAGGTGCTGCAATTCCCGCCGGAGCAGGAACTGCACGATGGCTCGCTCATGCCCGAAACAGCCTTGCCGCCGCTCTCTGCGAAGAACAGCGACAACTTTCGCTTGATCTTCTCTGCGCCGCACTTCTGGCAAGTCTGCGGGGCATCGGCCTGCGACATGGGACGGATGGCTTCGAACTGATGATTACAGTTCAGGCAAACATACTCGTAAATGGGCATACTTCGATCTCTAGGGAAATTTTCTCCGAAGTGGCGCAAGCAGTAGCGCAAGATAATGTCCTGCGCTACCTTTGTTACGCGGCAAATTCAAAGGTCGGCAGGCCGCGCGTGCCGGTTGCCATGCGAAACAGGCCGCCAGAGAGCGGATACTCGGCCAACTGTTCGGGCGTCATCCCCTTGCAGGCGGATGTGATGTAGAGGTCGCTCAACTCCGGCCCGCCGAAGACGCAGGAGGTGACGTTCAGCGCCGGGAGAGAGTACGCGGCGGCCATCTGACCGGTAGCCGGGTTCCACCTCGTGACCTTTGCGCCGCCCCACAGGGCAACCCAGAGCATCCCCTCCTGATCGGAGGTCATCCCGTCGGGCCAGCCCAACTCATCGGGCACGCGCACGACCGGGCGCGGGTTGGCAATGCCGCCAGTCTCGAGGTCGTAATCATAGGCTGTCACGAGACGGGTGGGGGTGTCTATGAAGTAGAAAGTTCTGTAGTCCGGGCTCCAGGTGAGGCCGTTGGAGATGCGCAGGCCGGTGAGCAGTATCTTGAGCGTGCCATCCGGGGCGAGGGAATAGAGTGAGCCGGAGGCTTCCTGCTCGGCGTTGTCCATGCTACCAGCCAGAAAACGCCCGGCGGGGTCGCATTTGCCGTCGTTGAAGCGGTTGCCGGGGCGATTCTCCGGGGCGGCGAGAAGAGTCCGGGTAACGGGGGGCAGGCTCAGGGTCCAGAAACCGGAGCGGAGGGCTGTGAGCAGGCCTCCGGCGCGGGTGGGGACGGCGCAGCCAACCGGTTCGCCCAGTTCGAGGAGACGATCCGTCCCCCCGGCAGGGTCAAAGAGATGCACATGCCCGGCGTGGATGTCCACCCAGTAGAGCAGACCGCGGCGGGCGTCCCAGGCGGGTCCTTCGCCCAGTTCGGCGCGGGCATCGAGCAGGAGTTGGGGGCTAGAACCAGTCACGTTTGACAAAGATGATGGCAACAATGACGGTTACCCCGATTGCGATCCCGACCACGGCAAAAAAGGAGAGCGGGTGAGACTCGTTGCCGGGGATGGCGACGTTCATGCCGAAGAAGGATGAGACGATAGTTGGGATGTTGACCACGATGGTGAGGGCGGCCAGGGCTTTCATGACGGCGTTGAGGTTGTTGGAAATGATAGAGGCGAAGGCGTCCATCATGGCGGAGAGGATTTCGGTGGAGGTGTTGACCATCTGGATGGCCTGCTGGTTTTCGGTGATCACATCTTCGAGCAGGTCCTGGTCTTCCTCGTACTGGTTGAACATGCGCGATTTTTGCGTGCGTTCCATCATCACTTCATTGGAGCGCAGGGCGGTGGCAAAGTAGGTGAGGCTTTTCTGGTACTTGAGCAGTTCCAGCACTTCGCTGTTGCGGGTGGATTGCTGGAGTTTGTCTTCGAGGGCATCCACAGTTTTGTTGATCTCGCGCAGGTGAGCCAGGTAGCGCACGGCGGTTTCGAGGAAGATGTAGAGGGCAAAGCGGTAGCGCTTGGCGGTGCGCATCAGGCGGTATTTGCCGTTGCACAGCGTTTTGAAGATGTCGCTGTCGAATTTGCTGACCGTGACGACAATGTTCGATTTGATGATGATGCCCACCGGCACGGTGGTGAAGGGGATGTCGCTGGTTGCGCCCTGGAAATGGGGGACGCGCAGGAGAATGAAAACGTAATCTTCATCCTCGTCGCGTTCCATGCGCGCCATTTCATCGAGGTCGAGCGAGTAGTTGATGAGGTCGGGGTGAACGCCCCATTCGATCAGTTGGGCAATCTCGTCAGCGGTCGGGTCAATGGAGTGAATCCACGCGCCGTTGGTAAACTTTTCCTGCGGCACCAGACCCTGGTCGGGGATGGATTTGTAGATACTTAACATGACGGCCTCCTGCGGCAGGATAACGCCCGCAGGAAGCCGGAAAAAGCCTGCTGGAGGGTTATCCTAGGTTGGTTTTAGCGCGTGCCGTCCGCCCTGTGAGGGCGGCTTACTATCTGTAGGACCTGATTTATCGCTTTGTTCTTGGGTTAACATGCTCTTCTTATCCTTGCCAGCAGATGGGTTTGGCTGGCGGCTCAATTGTACGCCTGTTGTGCAATCCAAGCAACGGTGGAATTTCACGGTTCTCAACGCAAAGGTGCAAAGACGCCAGGATTTCGTGTTTTTTTGTCAGTCGTTCAGCGGGCAATTCGGGCGCGCACCAGGCGTTTGTCCACCCCGCCAAAGCGGTACTTGTAGTCCTCGTCGCCGCGCATAAAATCGAACTCGCTGCGTTTGTGTTCGTTGGCCCACTGGAGCAAGTGTCCCAGCAGCACCCAGCCGGGAGAAAATTCCATGAAGCGGCGGCCAATACCGGAGTTGTAGGCCCACACTCGCCCGCCGTAATCGAAGTTCAGATAGCCGGCGGCTTTCTCCCCGTTGACGGTGAGGAAGGCCAGTTGCAGCCAGCCGGCACGGAAGGCGGCATGCACCGAGCGGTACATTTGCGAGCGCATCACATCGGTCAGGAAGGCGGCCTTTTCGGGATCGGCAGCCATGAGCGCCAGGAAGGCGTCTATCTCAGCCTCCAGCGCGGCCTCGTCCTGCACAATGTACCAGTGGATGCTGCCCAATTCCTGGGCGCGGCGCATCTTGCGGCGAATCTCGTGGCGCTGTTTTTTGTCTATCCCCGCCAGGTAGGCGTCGAAATCGCCGGGCAGGGGAATGGAAGGAGCATGATAGGTTTTTTCCACCTCGAATGCCCAGCCGCGCCGCCCCGCTTCGGCGGTCAGGACCGGCAGGCTGGGGGAGGTCTCGATCAGGTTGTACCAGTCGAGGCATTTCCAGCCAAAGGGCAGGGAGGAAAGAAAATCGAACAGGCCGGAGACGAATTCCGTCAAATCGTCCGGGCAGACGATGAGGTCGAGGTAGTCCGAGATTTCGATGCTGCCGAGAAGCAAAAGCGACGGCTCTCCCTGCCGGTTGGGCGCAAAGAAGAGCGGCGCAATCCCTGCCAGGGCGCCGCCTCGATGAGCGGCAACGAGCGCCAGTTCGGCGGAGGGCGGCCATTCGCCTCCGCCGCGCGTCTCCCACCAGGTGGAGAGGTATTCGTGGCGCAAGAAGGGGACATCAAGGATGCTTTTGGCCAGCAGGGCGTTCCAGTCTGCCGCGGCTGGCGCGAGGTCCGAAAAGGTGCGGTAAAGGGTGAAATCCATGTCGGGGGAATCGAGGGGAGCAGGATGAGCAGGGGTGATTTTACCAGTATAATTGAGGCGTGGCTGTATCATTCGATCTGAACATTCTTCCCCTCTATCGTGTGAAAGGAAAGGAATGGCCGCAACTGCCCGGCCTGTTGACCGCGCTGCCGCCCAAGCGGGCCGCACGCGGGCGTGAGGGCGACCGCCTGCTCGTTTATCTGGCGATTTCCGGGAACGTTCCCTTCCCTTCGACGGAATACAACCGGCTGACGGCCATGCTGGCCGAGCGCTTCTACAAAAGCCCCGGCACGGTGACCTCAGCCCTGCGCGCCGCTGCCGAGGGCGTCAACCAGTTCCTGATGGAACGCAACGTGCGCACGCAAGGGAAGAACCAGCACGTTCTGGGGCGGCTGGTGATGGGCGTCCTGCGCGGCAGTCAGATCTTCCTGGCGCAGTGCGGCCCGACCCATGTTTTCCACCTTTCGGAGGGCGGAGTTCAGCACATTCATGAGGGGGGCAACGAAAGCCGCTCCCTGGGGAGCAGCCAGTCCACGCCGATCTATTTCTCCCAAGCAGATTTGAAACCCGGTAATCTGCTGGTGGCCTGCGCAGCCCTGCCTGCCGGCTGGGATGAGGCGCTGCAAATGGGCGGTCACGGCGGCCTCGAGTCACTGAGGCGGAAACTGCTCTCCGCTTCGGGCGACGACCTTAATGGCCTGCTGATCCAGGCGCGGCCCGGGAAAGGTTTGCTGAACCTGCTGTCTGCGCCGCGGCCTGCGGAGGAACCCGCCCCCGTTCTGCCGGCGGCAAACGAACCCGCCGAACCTGCCTCGTCGCCCGCCCCGCAGGGAGATCGGCCCGCCGGCGCGCCCTCGGAGCGGCCTACGTCACAGGTGGTCAGCAGCCAGCCAGCCAGCCGCTTTGCGCGTCTCGTCACGGGACAGGATGGGCAGCAGCCTGCCGCAGAGGGCGAATCCGCTCCTGCCGCGGCAGGCAGGTCCACGGTCCGGGAGGAAGCGGCCAGCCACCCGGTGCGGCCTCTGCCGCGCCCGGCCGCGGGTCCCGAAAGCCCGGTCTCCCGCGCCGGCCGGTTCGTCGCTCCGCGCATGAGCGGCGGGGAAATCCCTGAGATCATTCGGCCTGCTTCGCCAAAGCGCCAGCAAATGTTCCGCGGGCTGGCCAAGTCGCTGCGCGGCGTGCGGGTGTTCCTGCACAATACCGGAGAGCGGCTGCGCGCCTTCCTGCCCAACTTGCTGCCAGACCTGCGCAGCGAAGAGCCGAAAGTGACCGGGGCAAGCCTGGCTTTCCTGGCGATTGCCATCCCGGTGCTGGTGGTGACCGTCGCGCTGGTCTTCTACAACCAGCACGGGAAGACGGCTTCCTATCAGGAAAACTACGACCAGGCCTCTGCTGCGGCGGAATGGGCGGCAGTGCAAACTGACCCGGCGAATGTCCGCGTAGGTTGGGAACGGACGTTGTATTATTTGGACCTTGCCGAGCAGTATCAGGAAACGGATGATTCGCGCCGCCTGCGCCTCCAGGCCCAGACTGCGCTCGATAACCTGGATAATATTCTGAGGCTTTCCTTTGCCCCGGCAATCGTCAACGGGGTCAGCCGTTCGGTGGTTGTGACCGAAATGGCTGCCACGGCCACCGACCTGTACCTGCTAGACGGGACGCGCGGGGCTGTGCTGCGCTACTATGCCGGCTCGCAGGGTTACCAGGCTGACCAGGCGTTCGTCTGCCAGCCGGGAGTCTACAACGATGTTGCCGTTGGGACGTTGATAGACATCATGGCCGCCCCTAAGATCAACCCTTACAATGCAACCCTCCTGGCGCTGGACGCCAATGGTGTGTTGTTGTATTGCTTCCCAAGCCCGCTCCAACCCATTGCCGTCCAACTGGCGATCCCAGAATTGGGTTGGCGCGGCATTCGCGGCTTCACGCTGGATATGACCACCAATTACCTGTACGTGCTCGATCCGTCTGGCAGCGCCATCTGGTATTATGCGCCGGACAACGAGGGGAAATACACCTCACTGCCGATCCTCTTCTTTGGGGAACAGGTGCCGGCCAGCATGGAGACGGTCATTGACTTTGCCACCAATGGCTCGGATATGTACCTGCTCTTCGAAGACGGCCATGTGACCGCCTGCACCCTGATCGTCTTCCAGGGCGCCCCGAAGCGTTGCGTGGACCCGGTGCAGTTCGAGGATAACCGTCCCGAACACCAAGCCGGCGAGCGGATCATTGATGCGGCCTTCACACACATGATGTTCGCCGAGGCGCCGGACCAGTCGCTGTATTTCTTCGAGCCATACGCCCAGGCTGTTTACCGCTTCAGCCCGCGCTCCGATTCGCTCATCCTGCTCAACCAGTTCCGCGCCGCGGAGGAGCAGCGCGCTGTCATGACCGAGAATACAGCCATGGCGATGGCAATCAATCCCAACCGCAGCCTTTTCATCAGCGTGACCGGACAAGTCTTTTACGCTGTTGATGTTCCCTAACTCGGACAAGCCGAAAGAGATTCCAACACGAAGGACACAAAGATTACGAAGGAAAACTTTAAACCCCCTTTGTATACT
>DYKZ01000063.1:11120-12540 GCA_020722345.1 Anaerolinea thermophila
GCCTTTGTGTTTAAAAATTCTTGCACAAAAAACAAGCATTTCACTTCTAAGTTCGTAACAAGGAGTAACCAAATGGACTCTTCATCCGGGAAATCCCAAACTTCCATCTGGGATATTCTGCGCAACCTGATCAACCCCAAACCGGCGGCCCCCTCCCCGGCGGCAACGCTGCCTGCCGACAATCCCAACGAACCGGCCAAGATTGTCACCTCGCGCGTCCTGCTGATTATCTACAACCCGGTCATGGACCCCGCGACCGGCGTGAAACTCTCGCAGAAGATGGGCTGGAAACGCCCCGAAGATTTGATCACGGGCTTCATCCAGGACATTCTGCAGACCAGCAACGGCATGGCACGTTACCAGATCGCGGCGCGGGTAGATTTAAACGAGTTTCCGACCCTTCTGGACGGCTTCCGTTACACCCCGCAGAGTTATCTGGATGTCATCAACAACGTCCAGCCTCCGCACACGCCGCCGATGGTAGATTACCAACCCATCCTCGACCAACACAAGGTGCTGGAGCGCGTTTCCCGCCATGAGATTGACGAGGTGTGGATATTCGCCTTCCCGCACGGCGGCTTCTACGAATCCACGATGGGCGGCGCGGGCGCGTTCTGGTGCAACGCCCCGCCCCTCTCCGGCACGAACACCTGCTCCCGGCGCTTCGTGGTGATGGGCTTCTCCTACGAGCGCGGGGTTGGTGAAATGCTCGAATCCTTCGGCCACCGCTCCGAATCCATCTTGGAAAAGACGTTCGCAAAAACCGCCGACTCGGCCAACCTGTATAGAAAGTTTATCCGCTACGACAAGGAATACCCTGGCCAGGCCGAGGTGGGTACCATCCACTTTGCCCCTAACAGCGAGTCGGATTACGATTGGAATAACCCGCGCCTGGTCAAGAGCGCCTGCGACGACTGGTACAACTTCCCCAACTTCAAGGGAACCACGCGCGAGGTCAACGCAATCGAGTGGGGCAGCGGAGACATCCGCAAGCACCACGTCTGGTGGCTGAAGCACATCCCCCACGTGGCCGGACGCAAGAACGGCATTGCCAATAACTGGTGGCAGTACATCATGGACCCCAATTCGGTGACGGCGTAAGATAAACAGAGGTAAACAAAAAGGGCGCGGCGAAAACCGCGTCCTTTTTGTTTCTCTGGAGCGCTCCCCCCTACAGACTCACCTTGCGCGGGTTCACACGGTGACGCTCTGCATCAATGGCGGCGATGACCGCCATGCAATGAAGGGCGTCCATTCTTTCCGCTTTCTTGGGAACAGACGGGGTACTGGTCTGGGTGAGTCCATGATTAATTGCACGCTTGTTCTATGGCGAGGCTGGGAGCGCGCCACTGGCAGTTTTTCCAGAACACGAGCAATCAGGTACAATAGCGTCATGCTGCGCGCCCTTCTGAAAACCATG
>DYKZ01000063.1:12640-15103 GCA_020722345.1 Anaerolinea thermophila
AACACGAGCAATCAGGTACAATAGCGTCATGCTGCGCGCCCTTCTGAAAACCATGCGCCCCCGCCAGTGGACGAAGAACCTCTTTATCTTTGCCGCGCTGGTCTTCGACGGCAAACTCTTCTACCTGACCGATTTCCTGCGCACGCTGGCCGGGTTCGGTCTGTTCTGTCTCATCTCCAGCGCGGTGTACATCATCAACGATCTCCTCGACGTGGAGTCGGACCTCCAGCACCCCGTCAAGAAGAACCGCCCCATTGCTTCGGGCAGACTCCCGGTGGCAGTGGCAGTAGCAGCAGCAGCGCTCCTTGCCCTCGGCGCGTTTGCGGCAGCGTATGCGCTGGCCTGGCAACTGGCGCTTACCCTGCTGGCCTACTTTGCCATGATGCTGGCTTATTCCAAGTGGCTCAAGCACATCCCCATCCTGGATGTTTTAATCCTGGCCGCCGGATTCGTCCTGCGCGTCCATGCCGGGACGACGCTCATCACGGTGGAACGCTTTTCCCCCTGGCTGTACGTTCTTATGACCCTGCTGGCGCTCTATCTTGGCTTCGGCAAGCGCCGCGCCGAACTGGGCCTGCTGGCTAATGATGCCGCCAATCACCGCAAAGTACTCGATGGTTACACCATCCCGCTCCTCGACCAGTTCATCACCATCGTCTCCGGCACGACCATCGTGGCCTACTCGCTCTACACTTTCTTCCGCCCCGAAGCGCCCGGCAGCCATGCCCTGATGCTGACCATCCCCTTCGTGGTCTATGCCATCTTCCGCTATCTCTATCTCATTCAAGTGAAGCAAATCGGCGGCGAACCCGAAGAGATCCTGCTCACCGACCGGCCGTTCCAGGTTTCGCTGCTCCTGTGGGGATTGACCGTACTGGCCGTGTTCTACCTGACGTAGAGCGGGATAGGATCCCGCTCCACCCAATCCCATGACCACCTCCTCTGCCCCCGGCAAGATCATCCTCTTTGGCGAACATGCCGTCGTGTACGGACGCCCGGCGCTGGCCGTCCCCGTGACCGAGGTGCAGGCCACGGCAACCATCCGCCCCGGCGCGGGACCGGGAATCTGGATCGAGGCCCCGGATATCGGCCTCCACTCGGAACTTTCCCGCCTCCCCGCCGACCATCCGTTGGCTGCCGCGGTGCATGGCGTTTTCGCGGCTCTATCCCCCTCTTTGCATGTGGGGAGAACGGAGGGGGTCATCATTCACATCGCCTCCACCATCCCGGTTGCCTCGGGGCTTGGCTCGGGAGCGGCGGTGAGCGTGGCTGTCATCCGGGCGCTCTCGGCACACCTCCGCCGGCCGCTGCCAGACGAACGTGTCTCCGCACTGGCCTACGAAGTGGAGAAACTCCATCACGGCACGCCCTCCGGCATTGATAATACGGTCATCACCTATGCCAAGCCTGTGTACTTCATGAAGGGACAGCCGGTTGAAACTTTCCAAGTTGGCGCTCCGTTTACCCTGCTCATCGGTGATACCGGCATCCCCGCGCCGACGAAGGAATCGGTGGCCGCCGTGCGCAAACTGTGGGAGGCGGATAAGTCTCGATGGGAGAAAATATTCGATGAAATTGGCGAGATTGCCAGGAACGCAAGAGAGAAAATTGTCAATGGGGAATGGAAAAAACTTGGTTCACTGATGAACGCCAACCATGCCTTGCTTCGGCAGTTGACCGTCTCCAGCCCGGAACTGGACCGCTTGGTGGAGGCAGGCCTCCGGTCTGGGGCGCTCGGGGCGAAGATGAGCGGCGGGGGCCGCGGCGGGAACATGATCGCCCTGGTTGAGAGGAAGAACGCCCCGGCGGTGGCCGAGGCGTTGAAGTCCGCCGGCGCAAGGCGGACAATTGTCACCCAGGTGAGGTAGTTACGGCTGGATTGTAATGCCGGTCACCAGCGCGTCGAGGGCGGTCAGGCTAGGGATGAAACTGTCGGGGGGTTGTGCGTTCAACTGATTAACCATGTCGCCGATGTACGTTTCATAATTATTGCTGAACTCCTCCCAGGTCACGCCGTTGGGAGGGTTGACTGCATCGGCTGGGAGCATCGGGTGGTTGACAGGCAGGATAACCGAGACCCAGTACTGCCCGTCGCTGGTCAGCCCCTGGTAGGTGTAGAACAGGTCGTTGTTGTTGACCGGGGCGTAGTACTGGGCATACTCGGTCAGGTAGCGGATGCCGCTCCCGTTCACAAACGGGACGATCTGGTAGTCGGCAAAAAAGACCTGCCCCGCGTTGAAGACCGGCAGGAAAGGCAGGGGCAGACCAAACGAACCGCCAAAGACAGGGGCCGGGCCGTCGCTGATGAGCGCTTGGAGGCTGTCTAGCCGTTCGGTGACAAAATCGGGCTGGAGTTCTCCGTAACGCTGGACAGGGTAGATCGAGATGTGCGGCTCGAAGAATTTTTCCGACAAGGGATACCCTTGCAGGGTCAAGCGGGTATGCTCCGGGTAGACTTCAAAT
>DYKZ01000064.1 GCA_020722345.1 Anaerolinea thermophila
GGTTGGCGGATAAGATTTGCACGTTCAAGACAAATGTTGCCCGGTAATGCTATAACAAACGGTCCTTTTCTGCGCGCCTCGCGGGGTGCGCAGAAAAATTTAAGGTTGAAGTTTTGTTAAACTACTTGACAAATAAATATGAAATGTTATATGATGTGGAAACCGTGCATAAATTAAGCCTAATTTTCCTCTAAAAAAACAGCCTTGAGCGTCCAAAGTTGGCCCCTCCCCATCCCCAATGTCAAACACGTTAACAAATATAACGTGTTGGATCTGATCCGTTTTACACCGGGGGGGACATCCCGCGTCGAGATCGCCCGGCGCATCGGCTTGACGCGGGCGGCTGTCACCGCCATCGTCAACGATCTACTCGAAACCGGAATCATCCGCGAGGCCGAGCGCATCACCTCCCACACCGGGCGCCCGCCCATAGTTCTAGAAATCAACCCTTCACTGGGATATGTCATTGGCATTGATTTCGGCGCCACCCACATCAACCTGCTGTTGGCGGACCTTTCTGCGCGCATCCTCGAAGAACTGGAGACGGAATTCGACATCCAGGCCGGGCCTGAAGCCGGCATTGCCGAGGCAGACAAACTGGTCCGGGAACTGCTCGCCAAGGCCGGGCTGACCCTCAACGATATCGTTGCCATCGGGTTAGGCGTCCCCGGACCGATTGTGGCCGAAGCGGGAATGGTCGTCGCTCCCCCCATCATGCCCGGCTGGGACGGATATCCCATCCGCGACTCCCTGCAAAACCTGTGGGGCGTTCCCGTTTCTCTCAATAACGACGCCGAACTGGGCGTCCTGGGCGAGTGGGCGGCCGGGGCAGGGCGCGGCGAACGCAACCTGGCCTACATCAAGGTGGGCACGGGCATCGGCGCGGGACTCTTGCTCGACGGCCAGATCTACCGGGGCGTCACCGGTTCCGCCGGGGAGATCGGCCATCTGACCATTGACGAAAATGGCCCCCTGTGCACCTGCGGCAACTACGGCTGTCTCGAGGCTATTGCAGGAGGCAGGGCGATCGCCCTCCAGGCCCAGGAGGCCGTTCGCAAGAAGCAGCGCACGCAACTGGCCTCCATCGAGCCGGTCGAGAGCATCAGTGCCCGCGATGTGGCCGCCGCCGCCCGCCGGGGCGACCTGATCGCCCAGCAGATCCTGGCGCGGGCCGGAACGCACATCGGGATCGCGATTGCAGGAATGGTTAATCTTTTCAACCCGGCTCTTGTTATAATTGGAGGTGGAGTGGCGCAAACAGGCGATATTCTCCTTGAGCCCATGCGGCAAGCCGTGCAGCGCCGCAGCCTGCCGGCTGCCACGCGCGTTGTGCGGATCACGACCGCCATGCTTGGGCGGCGTTCATCCAGCATCGGCGCTGTCATTCAGGCACTAACCATTGCTCTCCATCAAATAGCAGACCGAAAGGAGGTGAGGCTCCCCCAGACGACTCATTCGAAGAGTCTGGAAATTGCAGTATAACCCCTTCTTGTCAAAAGCGCCTGCAACTGCACGCGCAAGCGCTCCAAATTCCATCCTATTTCAAATTCTTTAAGGAGAGAAGATAATGAAACGCACGATTTTCGTTCTGGTTGGCATGCTGATCGTCGCATCCATGCTGCTGACCGCCTGCGGTGGGGCTGCTGAGACCCCCGTCGTCACCGAGCCGCCGGCCACCCAGCCCCCGGCCACCGAAGCCCCGACCGAAGAGAAACCCGCCGTTGAGCCGGTGACCATCACCATCTGGCACCAGTGGTCCGGCGACTACCTTGTCGCCATCACTGACGTCTTCACCGAATACATGTTCAACCACCCCGGTGTGACCATTGACCTGTCCAAGCCGGACGATGTCACCGCCGCTTTGGCTGTTGCCATCCCCGCTGGCGAAGGTCCCGACATCATCGCCTGGGCCAACGACCAGATCGGCACCAACGCGCTGAACGGCAACATCGTTGCCCTGAACGACTATGGCGTGGATATGGCCTTCCTCGAGAGCACCTACGAGCCCGCCGGTGTCGCCGGTGTTGTCTGGCAGGACCTGATCTGGGGACTCCCCGAATCGCAGGAAGCCATCACCCTTGTTTACAACAAGGCTGTTGCGACCGAGGCCGATTTCCCCAGCGATCCGCTGAACTTCCAGGACTTGTTCGACAAGGCCAAGGCGTTCTACAAAGCCAAAGGTATCCCGCTGTTCTGCAACCAGGGCTTCCCGGGCGGCGACGCGTATCATGTCGCTCCGCTGTACTTCGGCTTTGGCGTCCCGTCCTATGTTGACGACCAGGGCATGGTCTATCTGAACACCCCCGAGGCGCTTGCCGCCGGGCAATGGCTCGTGGACATCAAGCCCTACCTGGCGCAGGAAATGAGCCACGAACTCTGCAAGACCGCCGTCATCGAAGGCAAGGCTGCGGCCTGGTGGACTGGCCCGTGGGCGATTGCCGACCTCGAGAACGCCGGCGTTGACTATGGCTTCGTTGCCATGGGCCGCCCGTTCGTTGGCATCAAGACCGTCATGCTGACCAAGAACGCCGTTGACCGCGGCCACGCTGAAATTGCCCTCGATGTGATGAAGTGGTACACATCCTACGAGATGCAGAAGTACGTTACCCTGGCCAACAAGACCATCACGGCCAACACCCAGGCTCTGAACGATCCTGAGGTCCAGGCGCTGGCCACCATCGCCGGCTTTGGCAAGAACGCCAATCTCGGCATTCCGATGGCCAACACCCCGTTCGCCAATGCCCAGTGGGGTCCCGTTGGTGACGCCACCGGCGCGATCTGGAACGGCAGCCAGACTCCTGAAGAGGCGCTTGCCGCCGCTCAGACTGCCATCGAGACCGCCATCGCTGGCATGAAATAAATTGTTGTTCAACAAGATGGGAGGGCGTTTGCCCTCCCATCACTTTTTCCGGCAAAGGAGTCACCCATGGCCCAATGGAAAGGATGGCGGAAAGCGCTGACTGTCTTGGCCTTTATCGGCCCGACGCTCATTGGCGTTCTTATCTTCAATATTTACCCGATTCTCTTCAACACTTACATTTCCTTCACCAACCGCAATCGCTACCACCCCAACCCCGACTGCTCCATCACCTTGACCAGCATCCTCGAGCCGACCTGTTGGAAAGTATTCGAAGAGAACCGGCCAACCGGCCTGGCAGAGCCATTCCGCATCCAGGAACCTCTCTTTGCCAACTATAGTGACTTGCTTGGAGAATTCTTCTCTGCCCCGATGCTGCTCAATTTCCTCAAGATCATCGTCTGCTTCGTTCCCTTAATCATCGCCGGACAAGTCAACAAATCGTTCGGCAAACGGATTGAACGCCCGCTCCCCACTTGGGTGGTCACCCTGGGAGGCATCCTGCTGGCTCTTGGCCTTGGTTATCTGTTGCGCTTCGACCTGGCTGTCAACCAGATCGCCGGATCGGGCGACTTCTTCATTGTGACTTTCCGCTCGCTGCTCTACGTTGCGCTTTGCATTCCCTTGTTCTTTATCGTCGGTCTGGCCCTGGCGCTCCTGCTCAACATCCCAGACCTGCCCGGACGGACTTTCTTCCGCGTCATCCTCATCGTCCCCTGGGCCGCTTCCACGGTTGCAGTCATGATTGCCCTTGTCTGGAAGTTCTTTTTCCAGGAAGTAGGCACCATCAACCAGTTGCTGGCAATCATCGGCATCACCGGTAAAGCCTGGCTACAGGAACCCGCCCTGGCCTTCGGTGTCTGCGTCTTCGTCAACGTTTGGATGTCCTACCCGTTCTTCATGGTCACCATCCTGGGCGCGCTCCAATCCATCCCGTCCGAACTCTACGAAGCCGCCGAAGTGGACGGGGCCTCCTGGTGGCAGCGACTGTTTGGCATCACCCTGCCGCTCCTGCGCCCGGCGGTCATCCCGGTTATCGTGCTTAGTTCCATCACCACCTTCCAGATGTTCGGCACGGTCTGGGCGCTGACCGGCGGCGGTCCTTCGCGCGGCGCCGGCGCGCCTGGCGCCACCGAACTGGTTATGGTTTTCGCTTATAAACAAGTCTTCCAGACTTCTGCTTATGGGCGCATGGGCGCCTTCGCCGTGATCATGTTCATCTTCCTATTCGGTCTCACCCTCTACAGCCTGCGCCTCTCCCGCATCACGAAAGGAGCCTACGAATGAACCGAAAAACTAAGCCTCTGGCAAAAACCCTTCAAATTATCGTTGCCATCCTGGCAACCATTTTTGCCATCTACCCGATCTGGTTCATCATCCTGGCTTCTGGCCGTTCCGGAGACCGCCTGCTGACCCTCAACCTGGCCGGCATGTTCCTGCCCACCGAATGGACCTGGGAAAACTACCAGTACATGATCTTCACCGACCCTCTGCTGACCTGGATGAAGAACTCCCTCATGGTCGCCGGGCTGACAACCATCGCATGCCTGTTCATTGCCACCTCGGCCGCTTTCGCCTTCTCGCGCATGCGCTTCTATGGCCGCGAGTGGGGGCTGGTGCTATTCCTCGCTATTCAATCCTTCCCCGGCGTACTCTCCCTCATACCAATTGCCCAACTTCTCACTGCGGTGGGCGGGTACGCCAAGCACTGGGGGTTGATCCTGGCCTACACCACCGGCACGCTCATCTTCACCACCATGAACCTGAAAGGCTACTTCGATACCATCCCGATTGACCTCGAAGAAGCCGCCATGATAGACGGCTGCGGCCCGGTGCAATCCTTCCTGCTCATCGCCCTGCCGCTGGCCCGCCCCGCCATCGCCGTCACCGCCCTGTTCGCCTTCATGGGCGGCTGGGGTGAATACGTGCTGGCCTCCGTCATCATCCCCGCTCCCGAACTCAAAAAGACGGTGGTGGTAGCCCTTTACCGCCTCGCCAACGAGATCAGCGTCCCCTGGGGCCACTTCGCCGCCGGCGGCGTGATGGTCATCGTCCCGGTGCTGATCGTCTTCCTCTTCCTCCAGCGTTACCTCGAAGGCGGCCTGACCCTCGGCGGCGTCAAGGGCTAATCCGGCGCAGCAAGCGCCCCGCCAAACAAAAACCGATTGCCCGACAGAACCCCTGTCGGGCAATCCATCGAACAAGGTATGACTGACAATATCTTCGGCAATATGATCGAGCCGGACGAACGGCTCAGACTGCACCGGGAAACACGCACTGGCGTCCGCCACCTCTACCGACGCTTGCCCCTCGACCCCGCGCCGGGGCAACCCATCCAACTGGTTTTGACGACCGGCGGGACGGTCCCGTACGACTCCGCCCGCTGCGCCTACACCACCGACGGCCGCGACCCCGCCTGGGATTCCGCCCCGCTCCTGGACCTCGAGCCTGCCGCGGCAGAATGGGATTCGCCCACCTGGAGCATCGTCCGCACCTGGACCGTCAGCCTGCCTCCCCAGCCCGCCGGGACCCTCGTCCGCTACCGGCTGGCGGCGCGGCGGGCCGATACCGCTCAATGGGCGGAGGCAGACGACAGGTCCGGCTACGCCCTGTGGGTGGATAACGATCCGCCCCCTGCCTGGGCAAAGTCTGCCGTCATCTACCAGATCTTCCCCGACCGTTTCTATCCCGGCAACGGCCGCGCCTGGAAACCGGCCAAGTCCCTGCTCGATTTCTACGGCGGGACGCTGCGCGGCGTGATTGACAAACTAGACTACATCCAATCGCTCGGCTTCAACGCCATCTGGCTCAACCCCTTCTTCCAGACTTCCAGCCACCACGGCTACAACGCCAGCGACTATTACACCGTCGAGCCGCGCCTGGGCACAAACGCCGACTTGAAGGAACTTATCGAGAAAGCCCACGCCCGCGGCCTCCGCATGATCCTGGATTTCGTCGCCAACCACTGGTCGAAGGATCATTTCACCTTCCAGGACGCGCAGCAGAACCCGGCCAGCCCCTACCGAGACTGGTATTTCTGGAACCATTGGCCGGACGATTACGAGTGCTACTTCAAGGTGCGCGAACTGCCCAAGATCAACCTGCGCCATCCCGCCGCCCGCGCCTATATGCTGGATGTGGCCCGCCACTGGCTGCGCGAGGGCTTCGACGGCTACCGGCTGGACTTCGCTTATGGCCCGCCTCACGACTTCTGGGTGGATTTCCGCCGCGCCTGCCGCGAGGTCAAGCCCGACTGCTGGATTTTCGGCGAGGTCGTCCACACCGCCGAGTGGCTGCGCTCCTACACCGGCATCATGGACGGGACGCTCGACTTCTACCTCGCCCGCGCCCTGCGCGAGACTTTTGCGCTGGGGAGCATGTCGCTGGCCGAATTCGAGGCTTTCCTCTCTGCTCACGAGGCCTACTTCCCGCCCGAACACATCCGCCCGTCGTTCCTCGACAACCACGACGAGGAGCGTTTCCTACATCTGGCCGGCAACGACAAAGCCAGGCTGCGGCTGGCGGCGCTGGTGCATTACACCCTGGCCGGGCCGCCCATCGTCTATGCCGGGACGGAAACCGGCCTTTCGCAGGAACGCCCCATGCTTCAGGGCGGGCGCAGCGTCTTCGAGGAATGCCGCCTGCCGATGAACTGGGAATCCGCCGACGCCTCGCTCCAGGACTACTACCGCCGCCTGAACGCCCTGCGCGCCGAACACCCTGTCCTGTGGAGCGGCTCCCGCCGCCTCGTTCACCTGGACGCCGAGGCCGGTACCTATGCCTTCGTGCGCCAGAACGATGATGAAACCACCCTGACGGCGGTCAACCTGTCTGACTCGCCGCGCGTGGTGGGCATACGCGGCGCAGGCCTCCGCTCCGGCGCCGACCGCCTAAACGGGAACGAAGTCACGTTCCGGGGCGAGACGCTGGAAATCCATCTCCCGCCCAAATCGGGCGCGTTCATCGCCCCCTGACTCTTTCGTGTTCCTTTGCGTCCGTCGTGTTTAAATTAACATCCGAAAGGTTCCAAACGCCATGACCATCACCACCCCCGATTGGGTCCGCGACGCTGTCTTCTACCAGATCTTCCCCTCCCCGGCCTCGACCTGCCCGACGGTCCGCTCACGGCGCTCTTCGGCGAGGCAAAAGCCTCGGTCGCGGGCGGGCAGGCGCGAGGTCTGAAACTCGCCCCGCGTTCCGGCGTTGTGCTGGGAAAATAAAATGACCCAACGGCTCAAGGTAGTCCAGCCTATTGTCATCGTCATCCTGCTGACGGTCTTCCTGCACGCCTGGGCGGTCTCGCTCCTGCCGCAGGATTTCGATGAGCCGATCTACGTCCAGAACGCTTTCGACTACGCCGAGGCCCTCCGCTCCGGCAGTTTGCAGGCCGTGATTGACTACCCCGGCAACCCGGAGCATCCGCCGTTCGTGAAACTGCTCTACGCCGGCGCGGTTTTGGCGCTTGGCAAGGCGGCCACCTGGACGAACGCCTTCTTCGCCAGCCGGGCCATTTCGGCAGTCTTTGGTGTGCTGGCCGTGCTGTTTGTTGGCCTGGCCGTGGATCCGCTGGCTGCCGGGCTGCTCGCCGTCCACACGCTGGCCGTGAAATACACCAGCCAGGCCTATCTGGAGGCCGTGCCGCACGCCATGATGGTCGCCGCAGCGCTGGCCTTCCTGGGCGTGGAAAAAGGCAAGGTCAACCGCTGGTTTTGGCTCTCCGCCGCCGCGCTGGGCGTGACCGCCGCCAGCAAATATTCCTACCTGCCGGTGCTGCTGACCGTGCTGGGCTACCTGGCCATTTTCGAGAAGAAGACGCCCCTCCGCGCCCTCCTGCTCTACGGCCTGCTGGCGCTGGCCGTGTTCTTTGCCCTCGATATTCATCTCTGGAACGACCCGCTCGACCGCCTCTACGGTTCGCTCACTTACCACTTGCAGTACGCGCAAGGTGAGCACGTCCAGGAGGTCGGCTATCCCTGGTACCAGCCGTTTATTTGGGTGTTCACCTCCGCCCCCGCCAACTGGCATCCAAACGTGTTCTTCTACTTCGGTTTCGATGGGCTAATGGCCATCCTTGCCGTGCTGGGGTTAAAACGCGAATGGAAAGAACGCCGCTGGCTGGCCGTCTGGCTGGCAGCCGGGATCGTTTTCCTTTTGCTCTGGCCCACCAAATGGCCGCAATACGCGCTGACGATCACGCCGGCAATCTGCCTCATGGCCGCCGAATCCCTGCGGCGCTTCGTGCGCTGGGTACGCGACCAGGAATCCTACTGGGGCTACCTGGAAGGCATGTTCCCGCGCCCGGGCCGCTGGCTTTGGATCGCCATCGGCGCTTTTGCCCTCTTCATCGCCGCCATCTACCTCTCGGCAGCCGTCAAACTGGCCGTCGGGCGCGTCGGCTGGTCGAACATGACCGCCGAGAACTCGCCTCTGCCAGACAACACCATCTACGACATCCTGCCGCTCGATGACGGGAAAATGCTCATCGGCACCGAGCAGGGCGCGGCGCTCTGGACGCCGCCCGAAACCACCGACCAGCCTGCCGCCTGGACGTTCTTCACCGACGAAAATTCCGGGCTGGCGGCGGACCGCGTCCTGTCGCTGGCGCGTGGCGAAGATGGAACGCTCTGGTTCGGGACCGGGGACGGCGTCAGCCGCTTCGACGGCGAGGCCTGGCGCACGTTCGGGAGCGGGGACCTGGGACTGGCCGATGACTACGTCCTCGCCCTGGCGGCCGGCCCCGACGGTCGCCTCTACGCCGGGACGCTGAGCGGCGCGTCCGCCTGGAACGGCGTCGGCTGGAGTCCCATCGAGCAGGTCCGGGGGCGGGCGGTCTTCGCCCTGGCCGCGGCAGCCGATGGGCAGGTCATCTGGTTCGGGGTCGAGACGGGCGCGGCCCGGCTCGAGGTCCAGGACGGGACGTGGACGGAATATCCCGCCGAGGCGCCGGTACAGCACATTCTGGTCGCTTCCTCCGGCAACGTGTGGGCGGCCACCTCCGGCGCCGGGCTGGCCCGCCTGGAAGGGTCCGGCTGGGTTTATTACCGCACCGGCAATTCCGGCCTGCCGTACAACACCGTCAACTGGGTGACCGAGGTCGAACCGGGCGTCCTGTGGATCGGCGCTTCCCTGCCCACCAGCGCCGGGGGCGCAGCGGCGCGCTTCGACGGCAGCGAGTGGCAGGTCTTCTTGAGGAACAATTCCGGCACATCCGGCGCGGAAGTGACGGCGATTGCCGTCCAGTCCGATGTGGTCTGGATGGGGACGCGCACCGCCGGCATTGATCTCTATCAACTTGGGAGAACGAAATGAAAAAATACCTTTCGATGGCAATCATCCTGGTCCTTCTGCTGGGTGTGGGGGCCGGGGCATATTTCCTGTTCCGGGAGGCGCCCGAACCACCCGGAGCAAAGCCGGTCTCGCCTGTGACCGGCATGCCGCAAGGCACGGACGGCTATCCCTGGTGGAACGACAGCGTGTTCTACGAGATCTTCGTCCGCTCGTTCTACGACAGCGACGGCGACGGCATCGGCGACTTCAACGGCATCACCGCCAAACTGGACTACCTGAACGACGGCAAGCCGGAGACGACCTCCGACCTGGGCGTGACCGGCATCTGGCTGATGCCCATCAACCCCTCCCCCTCCTACCACGGCTACGATGTGACCGATTACCTGGCCGTCAACCCGGAATATGGGACGATGGAAGATTTCAAGAACATGGTGAACGAGGCGCACGCCCGCGGCATCCGCGTCATCATTGACCTGGTGCTGAACCACACCTCCCGCGACCATCCCTGGTTCGTGGCTTCACGTGACCCGGCGTCTGAATACCGCGACTACTATGTCTGGGTGGACGAGAATCCCGGCTACAACGGCCCCTGGGGGCAAAAAGTCTGGATCGCGCACTCGACCGGCTATTACTACGCCCTCTTCTGGGACGGCATGCCCGACTTGAACTATACCAATCCCGCCGTCACCGAGGAGATGAACGCCGTGGTCTCCTTCTGGCTGACCGAGACTGGCATTGACGGCTTCCGTCTCGACGCTGCCCGTCATCTCATCGAGGAAGGTATGCTCCAGGAGAACACCGACTCCACCCATGCCTGGTACGAGAACTTCCGCCCGATGTACAAGGCCATCAACCCCGAGGCGGTCACGGTCGGCGAGGTGTGGGACGACCTGAACGCCATTAAAGCCTACGTGGAGGGCGACGAACTCGACCTGGCCTTCCAGTTTGGGCTGGCGGAGGCTTTTGTCGCCTCGGCCAACGAAGGCAACGCCGGGACAGCAATCGGAGAACTGCGCCTGACCTACAAACTCCTGCCGCCGCTCCAGTACGCGCCCTTCCTGACCAACCACGACACGAACCGCGTCATGAGTCAATTGGGCGGGGACGTGAACAAAGCCAAAGTGGCCGCCTCCATGCTGCTCACCACCCCGGGCGTCCCGTTCCTCTACTACGGCGAGGAAGTCGGCCTGATGGGCGTCAAGCCGGACGAAGACATCCGCCGCCCCATGCAGTGGTCTGCAGAGAAGAACGCCGGTTTCTCCACCACCTTCCCCTGGCGTTCACCCGGCAAAGGCTGGGAAACGAACAACGTCGCCCTGGAGACCGACGACCCGAACTCGCTCCTCTCGCACTACCGGACGCTCATCCACATCCGCAGCCAACACGCCGCCCTACGCGTCGGCGAGACCTGGAGCCTGCGCGCCGATAACCCCGCCCTCTACGCCATCCTGCGCGCCAGCAGCGAAGAGACCGTGCTGGTGATCGTCAACCTGTCCGAGGCGGCGGTCAGCGGTTACACCCTAACCCTCGAAGAGAGCGGGATTGCCCCCGGCGAATACCGCGCCTTCCCCATCCTGGGCGCAGTGGACGAACTCGCCCCCCTGACATTCGCCGAGGATGGCGGCTTCAGCGGCTACGCCCCGCTGCCGGAAATCCCGGCCTACGGGACGCTGATTATCCAATTGCAACCTCAAAAGTAAGGAGAAGACTATGAAAAACACCTTCCGTATTCTCAGTCTCTTGGTCGGCTTGAGCCTCCTTCTGGCGGCCTGTGTTCCGGCCACAACCGGCCCGACCTCCGAGCCTGTCTCCCCCACCTCGGCGGTCGAGCCGGACATCTACCTGAACATCATCTGGCATCAACATCAGCCCTTCTACGCCGTGGACCCGGAGACCGGTCTCGTCAGCGCGCCGTGGGTGCGTTTCCACGCTGCCAAAGACTACGTGGACATGGTTACCATCATCGAGAAGTACCCTAACATCCACATGACGGTCAACCTGACCCCCTCCCTGCTGCGCCAGATTGACGCCTTCAACGAAGGCCGGCGCGACAAAGTCTGGGCGGCCACGCTCATCCCCGCCGACCAGTTGACCGACGAGGACAAAACCTACCTCCTTCAGCGCTTCTTCGACATCAACGGCAAGATACTCGATAACTTCCCGCGCTATCTCGAACTCCAGCAGATGCGCGGCGGAGCAGACGAAGAGTCCATCGCCGCCGCAGTTGCCTCCTGGACGGCGCAGGATTTCCGCGACCTGCAAGTCCTGTTCAACCTGGCCTGGACCGACCCCGATTTCCTGGCCGAGGAACCCCTCGCCAGCCTGGTGGCCAAGGGCAGCGGCTTCAGCGAGGAAGACAAACAGACCATCCTCGACAAGCACGCCGAACTGGTGGCGCAGGTCATTCCTGTCCATAAGCAATACCAGGACAGCGGGCAGATCGAGGTCACCTTCACGCCCTACGCCCACCCCATCCTGCCCCTGCTGGTGGACAGCAACTTAGCCCAGGTCGCCATCCCCGACATCAAACTGCCCTCCGTCCGCTTCACGCACGGCGACGACGCCATCCAGCATCTGGAACGCGGCATGGCCCTCTACGAGGAGAAATTCGGCCAGCCGCCGCGCGGCATGTGGCCGGCCGAAGGTTCGGTGGCGCAGATGATGGTCGGCATGACCGCCCGCGCCGGGGTTGAGTGGATGGTCACCGACGAAGGCATCCTCGCCAACTCGCTCGGCCTCGACTTCACCCGCCTTGCCGGCGGCGTCCCGCTGAACGCCACCGCCCTCTACCGGCCTTACACGGTCGGCAAGGGCAGCGAGACCGTCACCATCTTCTTCCGCGACACAACCCTCTCCAACAAAGTCTCCTTCGATTACAGCCAAATTTCCGCCGAGGAAGCCGTGGACGACTTCATGACCCGCCTGCGCGCCATCCGCGACGCGGTCAAGAACGAACCGGGCGGCCCCTACGTGGTCACCGTCATCCTCGACGGCGAGAACGCCTGGGAGTGGTACGAAGGCGACGGCAAAGCCTTCCTCAACGGCCTTTACACCGAACTGAGCAACGACCCCACCATCAAGACCGTCACACCGTCCGAATTCCTCGCCCTCTACGAACAGACTCCCCAATCCATCCCGGACCTGTGGGCCGGCTCCTGGGATTCGGCCACCTTCGCCACCTGGATCGGCGAAGACGAAGAGAACCGCGCCTGGGAATACCTTGCTGAAACCCGCGCCACGCTCGAACTCTACCTGAACGGCGCCAAGAAAGGCGCCCTGCCCAATGAGCAGGTCGAAGCCGCCTACGAAGCCATGCTGGCCGCCGAAGGCTCGGACTGGTTCTGGTGGTACGGCGCAGACAAAGACTCGGGCAACGACGCCGCCTTCGACGCCGGTTTCCTCGAGACCCTCGGCCAGGTTTACGACGCCCTCGGCCTCGAGCGCCCCGACTTCCTCTCCGTCCCCATCATCCAACCCACGCCGGTCGAGCCGGAAGCGGCCCTGCAGGGCGTCTTCACCCCCACCCTGGACGGCGAACTCACCAGCCGCTCCGAGTGGATGAACGCCGGCGCCTTCCTCTTCGAGGACGACCCCGCCACCCTCCAGTTTGGTTTCGACAAAGATTACCTCTACCTCGACATCATCGGCGCCCTCCAGCAGGACTTCGACATCTACCTCAAGATCCCCGCCCAGAACACCGGCAGCCCCGTCTCCGAGAGCGGGCAGGTGCTCGGCTTCTACGCCACCCACCGCCTGACGGTCCGCGCCGAAGGCATGGACAAACGGGTCACCTTCCAGGCCTGGGAGGAATCGGCATGGACGGATGTCAGCAGCGAAAACTTCGCCTTCGCCGCCGGGACCGGGAACCTGGAGATTGCCGTCCCCCTGGCAGACTTGCAGTCAACGCTGGATGCCGGTGACAGCCTCCAGGTCCGGCTCGCCACAGCCGCGGACCTGCTGCCTGCCTCCGCGCCCGGGCGGATGCTCGTCCCCGACCTGGGCCGCACCACCTGGGTCGTCACCGTGCGCGACCCCGCCAACGACGACCACGGACCCGGCTCCTATACCTACCCCGCCGATGCCGTCTTCAAGCCCGGCGTTTTCGACCTGCTGGCCTTCCAGGTGGGGTACGACGAGAACAACCTGGTCTTCCGCTTCGAGATGCGCGGCCCGGTGGAGAACCCCTGGGGCTCGCCGAACGGTCTGGCCATTCAACTGTTCGATGTGTACGTCAACACCGGCACAGGCGCCAACCCGTTGATGCGCGGCGCCCGCAACACTTCGCTCGACATGGGCTGGGACTACGCCCTGGCCATTGCCGGCTGGAACTACGGTTTCTTCACCGCCGCCGAACCGGAGAAAATCTCGACCACCGTGCCAGTTACCATCATCACCGACCCCGGCAAGAACATGGTCATTGCCAAGATTCCGCTGGGAAGCATCCCCGGCGACCCGCTCTCCTGGACCTACGCGGTGGCGGTGATGTCCAATGACGGCTACGGCATCAACGGCGTCCGCGACGTGACCGCCGAGGGCGGCCAGTGGGCGCTGGGCGGCGCGCCGAACGATAAGAACCATACCCGCATCGTGGATTACCTGTGGCCGGAGGACGCCACCCCCACCCAGGAAGAGATGCTCTCCACCTACACGGCCAGCCAGTCCGACCCGGCCAGCCTGACCGCGAATGACTTCCCGCAGGTGAGAATGTACATTCCTACACATTGATTCTGTAGGACAAGTCCTGTGGACTTGTCCTTGACGCAAGGCTCAGCAAAAACTCCCGAAGGCAGAGACTTTCGGGAGTTTTTTGTGTCGGTAGGGCGGAATTCCATTCCGCCACTCTGTGCGCAAGATGTCATCTTGCGCCACAAATCTTCAGCACCGTCGGCAGGAGAGCGGCATTACAGGCAACCGCCTCGCCAAAATTGTGACCTTCCTCCCCGCTCCAGTTGCCGAAATATCCGCCTGCCTCGCGGAAGATGGGTGGGAACGGGCCGCAGTCCCAGATGTTCATCACCGGGTCGAGCATCACCTCGGCGCGGCCGGTGGCCACCAGCAGGTAGCCATAGGCGTCGCTCCAGCCGCGCAGGGCAAAGGCGCGGCGGTTCAACTCCTGCCAAGCCTTCTCCCGTCCGTACTTTTCCATGTTGCGGACGTTGGTGTAGCAGACATACGCCTGCTCCAGGCTGGCAACCTCCGAGACGCGCGCCCGCTGCCCGTTCCACCAGCAGCCGAGACCGTCAGCAGCGCACAACATCTCATCCAGCGCCGGGAAGTAGGCCGCTCCGGCGCGGACAACGCCCTCAATCTCCAATCCGATCAGGACGCCATAAAGCGGAACGCCGCGCACGAAAGATTTGGTGCCGTCAATCGGGTCAATGATCCAGCGGAAGGGATTCCCCTCCCCGGCGTGCTCGCCGAACTCCTCGCCCACGATGGCATGACCGGGAAACTGCCGCTCGATCTCGCCGCGGATGAACTCCTCCGCCGCCCGGTCCGCAGCGGTGACGGGGGTATCGTCCGCTTTGAAATCCGGGCGCAGGCCGGTCTGGTAGTAGCCGAGCGTAATGCGCCCGGCGCGGTGGGCAGTTTGGGTGAGGAAGTCGAGATAGGGTTGCAGATTGGTCATAAAAGTACTCCCTAACTCGGACAAGCCGAAAGAGATTCAAACACGAAGGACACAAAGATTACGAAGGAAAACTTTAAACCCCCTTTGTATACTTCGTGCCCTTTGTATTTAAAAATTCTTGCACAAAAAACAAGCATTTCACTTCTGACTCTACCGCAAAAAGGCTATTGCACCGCGCAGCATGCGAAGACCGTCAGGAAAATGCAAAATCACAAACCATTATTCAAGATAATTTGCGTCGTGGTTCAACATTTTCAAAGCGT
>DYKZ01000250.1 GCA_020722345.1 Anaerolinea thermophila
GTTGAACTAAGCGCTTCGCGCAGGGGGGATGTTTCAAAGTAAGGGAATTCCCAAAAGCAACGTATCGAATAAGCAAAAACCGGCTATATTTCCCGTGTTGAAATCCACTTCATACAGGAGATATAGCCATGTCTATTTTACGACAAAAGATGATCGAAGACCTGCAATTGCGCGGTTTATCCGTGCGGACGCAAGAGTCTTATGTGCAGGCGGTGCGCCAGTTGGCGGTGCATTATCACAAGTCGCCCGACCAGATCAGCGAAGAGGAATTGCGCCAATACTTCCTGTACCTGGCAAACGTCAAGCGCGTGTCCCGCAGCACGCACACGTTGGCGCTGTGCGGGATCAAGTTCTTCTACAAGCATACGCTAAAACGGGAATGGCACACGCTCGACTTCGCCCGTCCCGCCAAAGAGAAGAAACTGCCGGTGGTCTTGAGCATGCAGGAGGTCGGGCAGATCTTGAATTGCGTCCATACCATGCGCTATCGGGTCTGCCTGACCGCCATTTACGCTTGTGGACTGCGCTTGCTGGAAGGGGCGTCTTTGCGGGTCAAAGATATTGACGGGCAACGGAAAATGGTTCACATCCATCAGGGCAAAGGCGGCAAGGATCGCTGCGTGCCTTTGCCGGAAGCCGCACTGCTCATGTTGCGAAAATATTGGACGACCCATCGCAACCCGATTTGGTTGTTTCCATCCGTCCACGCCGTTTATGCGCCCGAGCAAGCCACTACTTTCATGCACGAGAGCGGCGTGCAAAAAGCCTTTCGCGCCGCGTTGCAGGAAAGCGGGGTGAAGAAAGACGCCACCGTACACACCCTGCGTCACTCCTACGCCACCCATCTCCTGGAAGCGGGCGTCAACCTGCGCATCATCCAAGGCTATCTCGGACACGCCTCGCCGGAGACGACCGCCATCTACACTCACCTGACTTCCATCGTCCACGCCCAGGCCAGCCAGACCATCAACGATCTCGTCTCTCAACTGTGGCAATAGAACTGGCGGACATCTTCAAGCGATACGGCTCGGCGTATCGCCAAAAGTACGCCGACCGTATCCTGCCAAGCCATCGCCAGGCGATGGCGGCCATCGAACACTGCCGCACTGCAACCCTGGGCGGGCAGGTCTATGCCTGTCCCTCCTGCGGGGAGACGCGCTTCGTCTATCATTCCTGCCGCAATCGCCACTGTCCCAAATGCCAGCACGAACGCACGGAAGAGTGGCTGAACTTGCAGCGCGATCTCCGGCTGCCCGTTCCGTATTTCATGCTGACCTTCACCCTGCCGGAAGAGTTGCGCCGCCTGGCCCGCCAGAACCAAAAACTGTTCTATCACGCCTTGTTCCAAGCCTCCGCCGAAGCCACGCAGCAATTGGCGCAAGACCCGCGTTTTATCGGCCACAAAGCGCAGATCGGGATGATCGGCGTCCTCCATACCTGGACGCGCAACCTGCTCTTTCATCCCCACGTCCACTATCTCGTCCCCGGCGGCGGTTTGAAGGACAACCATTGGATTGCCTCGCGTCCCGATTTTTTCCTGCCGGTCAAGGCGCTCTCCAAACTCTTCCGCGCTCACTTCCAACACCTGTTGCAAAAGTCCCCGCTCTTTGCCAAGATCCCCAAACAGGTTTGGACAAAGGATTGGGTGGTCCATTGCCTGCCCGTTGGCGATGGACAGGCAGCTCTCAAGTACCTATCTCCATACATCTACCGCGTGGCCCTCAGCAACCGCCGTTTGATTGCCTTCGCCGACCACGACAGCCTGGAGAGATCCCAGGTCACGTTCGTATATCGCACTTCCGACACCGGTCAACTCAAACACTGTACCCTCTCCGCCGAACAGTTCATCCAGCGTTTCCTCCAGCACGTCCTCCCTAAAGGCTTTGTCAAGGTGCGCTATTTCGGCTTCTTCGCCCACAATCGCCGCCCGGCTTTGAAGTTGGCGCAAACCCGGCTTTCCCAACTATCCAGCCTTCCCCAGGAAGATACGCCTACGGAAACCGATCAGGCCGGGCTTGTTTCCAAACCTCTCCTTTGTCCCGTTTGTCGCCAGCCGATGATTTTCCTGCGCGACTTGCCTCCTTGTGCTCCCCCGCACCCCGCAGCGCGCTCGCCATGACCTCCCCTTTCCTTTCCTCTTTTTCTTCCTCAGGCAACGATCCTTTTTCGCTGTCGCCTCTCCCGATTCTTC
>DYKZ01000065.1 GCA_020722345.1 Anaerolinea thermophila
CGCGCTTGAACCGTGAGCGGCGTGCCTAAATCGGCCAGGTTGCTCATATTGACGGTGACGTCCACCGTCGCCGGAGGCTGGTCAGGCGTGAAGGAGCCGAAGGGCAGGCGCAGGGCGACGAAGGTATCGCCAGGCGTCAGTCCGGTGACGGTGATAAATGCGCCGCTGGCATCCCTCATGTAGGGATGCGTGACCGTGCCGGAGCCTGGCACGGTGATTACGGTGCGCTCGACGTTTGTTCCCAAATAGGTGGCGCTCACAAAGGTCAGCCCGTCCGGGTTGGGCGCGCCGTCCGCCCCGTTGGTGGGGAGGATGAGGTCAATGAGGGGGCCGTAGCCCGGGTCACTCGCATCGGTATTGTCGAATGAAACCGTAAAATTGACCGTATCGCCGATGAAGGCCTCCGCCGGCACGTTAAGCGAGACGGCTGGCGCACTTGCCGCCAAGGGGCGCTCGACGGGCGCGGCGGCTGCGTTCATGGGGGCCTGGAGCCCGCTGAGCATTGCAGTGATTAGGAATAATGTCAGCACCTGAATGAAAGGACGTGCAAATTTACGCAGATAAGACGTGCTCATATTCTCCTCTTTTCTTTTTACGCCTTGCTATCGTCGGCTTTGCGTCACGAGAAAAAAAAACAGGGTAGTGCCTGGCTGCTTCTTGCAAAACACCTAAACTGGGACATCCGAGAAGCAGGCAGGAAGAGCAGATTTTGATTCGTTTGTCTGCGCAGTACTCTGTTAGATTCTGGATGGCAACTCTCTCATTCTAGTTTAAGGATGGGATAAAGTCAACATATGACTCTACTGCAAAAAGGTTGTTGCACCACGCAGCAGGCGAAGACTGCCAGGAAAATGCAAAATCACAAATCATTATTCAAGATAATCTGCGTCGTGGTTCAACATTTTCAAAGCGTCCTTGAATTTCCTTCGTTGCCTTTGTGTCCTTCGTGTTTAAAAAAGTTTTTGCAGTGGACTCAACATATTCGATTTTACAATTCTAGGGAAACGTACTGTTCCGGGTAATAAATCCTTGCCGTGCTTCTCCCATTCAACTTCTTCTGCAATGCCGCGGCTGCCCTCGCCTCGCCGTGAACGAGGAAAATTCCCTTGAGATGCTTTTTCACAGCCTCGGCGTAACTGACCAGCAGGTCCTGGCCGGCATGGGCTGAGAGGCCGCCAATCGTGACCACCTCGGCCCGGCGGAGATAAGTTTCGCCAAAGATGCGTACCTCCCGTTCACGTTCGGCCAGGCGGCGTCCCAGCGTGTTGGGCGCCTGCCAGCCAACGATTAGCACGGTGTTCCTGGGGTCTTCGATGTTGTTTTTTAGATGGTGCAGGATGCGCCCCGCCTCGGCCATGCCGGAGGCCGAGATGATGACCATCGGCTCCTTCTTTTCATTCAATGCCTTGGATTCTTCTACATTCCGGATGTAATGCAGGTCTCCAAATTGCAAGGCCGGGTGCTTCCCCAGGCGGATGAATTGGAGCGTCTGCTCATCGTAACATTCGGGATGTCTTTCGAAGATTTGGGTGGCATTAAAGGCCAGGGGGCTGTCCACGTAGATGGGGACGTGCAGCGTCCCGGCGGCATTCATCAGGTGCAGGCTGTACACCAGTTCCTGTGTGCGGCCAACGGCAAAAGCGGGGACGATGACCTTCCCGCCGCGCCGGACAGTGCGCAGGATCGCTTCGCGGAACTCAGTGTGCGCCTGCATTGGGTCGCGGTGCGGCTTGTCGCCGTAGGTGCATTCCATCATCAGGTAATCGGTTTCGGACGGCAGGACGGGGTCGCGCAGGATGGGCAGGTCGCGGCGGCCGATGTCGCCCGAAAACCATAGCCGCGTGGTGCGCCCCTTTTCGCGGACCTCGAGCCGGATGGCGGCCGAGCCGAGGATGTGCCCCGCCTCGAAGAATTCGACCGTGAAGCCGGGCGCGGCCTCGAAGGGCCGGTTGTACGCCTGGGGGCGGAAGAGCGTCGCCACCCGGGCGGCATCCTCCTCGGTATAGAGCGGTTCGATTGGCAGTTCGCCGCGTTTGACTCTTCGTTTGTTGATGAAGAAGGCGTCCGCTTCCTGGATGTGGCCGGAATCGCGCAGCATGATGTCGGCCAGGTCGGCGGTGGCGGGGGTGGCGTAAATCGGCGCGGTGCAGCCCTGCCGGACGAGGTTGGGCAGGTTGCCGCTGTGGTCAATGTGGGCGTGGGAGAGAAGAACGGCATCTAACTTCTGGGGATCGAAGCGGAAATTGCGGTTGCGCTCATACATCTCGGCGCGGTGGCCCTGGAACAGACCGCATTCGAGCAACACCCTGGCGCCGTTGGCCTCCAGCAAATATTGCGAGCCGGTGACGGTTTGAGCAGCGCCGTTGAAGGTGATTTTCAATGCAGCCTCCGGAGGAAGGGTCAGCGGATGTCCTGGATGACTTGCAGGATGGCCGGGCCGAATTTTTCCAGCCTCCAGGGCGACTCGGGCATCAGGGTGTCCAGTTCGTCGAGCGTACGCGGGGCGCGCTCGGCGATGGCCTGCATCCAGGCCTTGGGCAGGACGATGTCCGATTCCAGGTGCAGTTTTTGCGCCTGGCGCTTGCGCCACTGGCCGAGGGCGTTGGCGCGGTCAAGGAAGACGGGCTTCGGGCGGGGGGAGCGCGGCCGGGGGGGTGGGGGGGCGCTCGAACCGGTTTTAACGGCGCGCAGGATCTCAGGTCCGAACCGCCGCCGCTGGTATTCGGTGAGCGTCCCGACGAGGTCGTTCAACTGGCGGGGTGCGGCCGCGGCAATGGCTGTCAGCCGTTTGTCGTCAATGACCTTGAAGGCCGGGCGGCCGAGGCGTTCGGCGGTCTGGTCGCGCCATTCGCACAATGCTTTCAGGATCGCCAACTGGCGGTCGGTGAGTCTGGCGCCCCGGCTGACCCGTTCCCAGGCGGGGATGTCGGCCCTGCCGTTGCCGTCCAGTTTCGACAGGCGGATGAATTCTTCGCGCGCCAGTTGCCAGAGTTCTTTGGCCTCCAGTTCGGCCTGCAGGTCGTCGCGCAGGCGCAGCAGGTAGTGGGTGTCAAGGCGGGCGTAGTTGAGCATCTCTGGCGAGAGCGGGCGTGCGCCCCAGTTGGCCTTCTGGTAGCGTTTGTCCACCTGCAGGCCGTATTTCACCCCCAACAGGGCGTCGAGGCCTACCTGGGGGTAACGCAGGATGCGGGCGCTTTGCATCGTGTCGAAGATGTTGACCACTTGGAAGCCGAAATCGCGTTTCAGGCAGATGAGGTCGTATTCGGCGGCGTGGAAAACTTTTTCGATGCCGGGGTTGGCAAAGAGGGGGGCGAGAGGGGAAAGGTCAAGCAGTTCGAGCGGATCGAGCAGGTAATCGGCGGCGGGCGTGGAGAACTGGATCAGGCAAACCTGCTCGCGGTAGGCGTGCAGGGAGTTGGACTCGGTATCCACCGCCAGGCGCGGCTCGTTGAGCAGGATCGGCAGGATGTGCTGCAGGACTTCGGGGCGATCTATCCAGACGGGCGGGGGCAGGGGGGCGGGCATGAGGTGATTATAGTCCTTAAGCGTTGTTTTTCCTCAGCAGAAATTCGAGCGGGAGGTGTACCCTCGTCCACCAGGCGGCTTCGTTGTGTTCGGCAGCAAAGCGGGAGGCGAAATCTTCGCGGCGGGTCAGCAAAGGAATTCTCCATCAGGGTTGTATTTTTCCATCACGAGGGCGTTGCCGCCGTCGTTGTAATATCCACGCCAGATGTCGGTCTGTTCGTAGCCTTCCTGCTCATACATTTTTATAGCCTCTATATTTTCGGCGCGCACGCACAGACGGAAATGGGAGGTTTTCATCTGCCTTTCGCAGGCGCGCAGGAGCGCCCGCCCCATGCCGCGGCGGCGGTAGGCCGGCAGGACGGCGATGGTGGCGATCCAGCCCACGCCCTCGCTGCGACGCAGATCGCCGGCGATGAAGCCCACCATCTGGCCGTTGAGCACGGCCTTCAGGCGCACCACGTCCGGGTAGGTAAGCACGGCAATCAGGTCCAGCAACGGCCAGGCGTCTTTGGGGAAACAGGCCTGTTCGATGCGGCGCAGCGGACCGAGGTCGCGGAGGGTGGCGGGGAGAATGTCCATGGGGGAAGTAATGAGTGAAATAAGAAGCAAGAAGCCTCCCGCTTCAGGCGAGAGGCCTCTATTTTACTCTTTTTACGTTTTACTTCTCTCTCCCCTTGAGGAAATTGTCCAGCAGGCTGGTGAATTCCATCGGGAAGATGAACTTGGTGGAGGCGCCGCTTCCCAGGCTCTTGAGGGTCTCGAAGTACTGCAAGGTCATCGTCTTCTGGTCAATCGTCTTTGCAGCCGCAAAGATCTTTTCGAGCGCCACCGAGAAGCCTTCGGCTTTCAAAACCTGGGCAGCTTTTTGGCCTTCGGCTTCCAGGATGGCAGCCTGCTTCTGGCCCTCGGCCTTCAGGATGGCGGCCTGCTTCTCGCCTTCGGCAACGTTGATGGCGGCTTCGCGCGTACCGGTGGATTCGGTCACCACGGCGCGGCGGACGCGCTCGGCGGTCATCTGGCGGTTCATCGCTTCCTGGACGTCGCGCGGCGGGATGATCTCGCGGATCTCCACGTTGGTCACTTTCACACCCCAGCGCTCGGTGACTTCGTCGAGTTTGGTGCGCAGAGTGGTGTTGATGTGTTCGCGCTGCGAGAGGACGTCATCGAGCAGGATGCCGCCGATGACGGCGCGCAGGGTGGTGGTGGCCATACCCTGGGCAGCCACCTCGAAGTTGCCCACCTGCAAGATGGACTGCGACGGGTCCAGGACTTTGTAGTACCACAGGAAGTCAATCGAGATAGGCGCGTTGTCCTTGGTGATCGAGGTCTGGTGCGGGATCTCGCGCACCTGCTCGCGCAGGTCCACCTTGACGGCCTTGTCAATGATTGGGATGAGCAGGACCAGCCCAGGCCCTTTTTGCCCGACACAACGTCCCAGGCGGAAGACCACCAGACGCTGGTACTCGGGAACGATACGGATGGCGTTCATCAGGAAAATGATCAAGAGAATGAAGATAAACGCCACGACGCATAAGATAAGAGTCCATTCCATAACTTGTTCCTCCTGAACGGTTGAATTGGGTTTATTCGGCTTTTTCGACAACCAGGACGAAGCCCTCGCGTCCTGTTACACGGACGGGAGCACCCGCCGGGATAACCAACTCGCTGCGCGCGGTCCACAATTCCCCGGCCACCTGCACCGAGCCGCTTTCGTGGACCTCGGTTTTGGCCTCTCCCACCTGACCAACCAAAGTCCCCAGGTCGTGGGCGGGGCGCGCCGCATGCGCCTTGACGGTCTTGCTGACCGTCAGCCAGATGAACCCGCCTGCCAGCGCCGAGACCATGATTGCCAGGATCGGATTCACTGCCGGCAGCCAACCTTCGGCGTTAAAAAGATAGAGTGAACTGACCAGCATGGCAACTATGCTGATTCCCAGCCAGAGTTTGTGCCGGGGTTTGTGGACGGCGTAGGCGAATGGCGCCAGGCTGAGTACCAGCACGATTAACGCCCAAGGATTGAAACCAATCATGTAAGCCGCATAGGCCGCCAGCGCCAGGCAGAAAAAAGCGCCCACCTCCAGCATCCCGGTCCCCGGCGTCACGATTGCCAGCATGGTCAAAAGGAAACCGGTCACCAGCATCACATAAGCCACATTGGGATTCAAGAGAATTTCCATAAGCAGTCCTTTCAAGGGAACCAAAATGATTATACAACAAACTCGGTACATCTCTAATCTGACTTACGCAGTCCCAGGCCTCAGGTTTTACGCAAAAGCGCCTTTAGGGTAGAATAACCTCCTGACCTGTCTGTAAATCGGCGGTCAGCAGACAAAATGCTCGGCGCATGCCTGCCGGGTAAGATTTGGAGCCAAAGTGAAATTCAATAAAATCTGTATCATGGGCCTCGGCTATATCGGCCTGCCAACAGCCGCCATGTTCGCCGTCAACGGCATCCAGACCCTGGGCGTGGATGTCAACCCACAGGTCATCGAGATCTTGCAGCGCGGCGAACTGCACATCCAGGAGCCGGGGCTTCGTACAGCGGTCGAGGCCGCCATCAAGTCTGGCAACCTGCGTGTCAGCAGTAAGCCCGCAGAAGCCGATGCTTTCATTATTGCCGTTCCGACGCCGTTCTATGAAGACAAATACGGGGAATACAATGGCCGCAAATACAAACTGGCCGACATGCGCGCCGTGACCTCGGCCACCGAAGCGATTACCCCCTCCCTGCGCAAGGGCAACCTGGTGGTGCTCGAATCCACGTCGCCGCCGCGCACCACGATTGACATCGTTGCGCCCATCCTGGAGAAATCCGGCCTGAAAGCCGGGGAAGATTTCCACCTGGCCTACTCGCCCGAACGCGTCCTCCCTGGGCAAATCCTGCGCGAACTGCTTGAAAACGCCCGCGTCATCGGCGGGACAACCCCCGAAGGCGCCCAGGCAGGCCGGGACCTGTACTCTGTCTTTGTCAAAGGCGAAATTATCACCACCGACGCGACCACCGCAGAGATGGTCAAGTTGATGGAGAATACCTACCGCGACGTTAACATCGCCATTGCCAATGAATTTTCCCGCCTGGCCGACCGCTTTGGCGTGGATGTATGGAAGGCCATCTCCATTGCCAATCTACACCCGCGCGTCAAGATTCTGCGCCCGGGGCCGGGTGTGGGCGGCCACTGCATCAGCGTGGACCCCTGGTTCTTCGTCGAGGCGGCCCCCGACCTGGCCGCGCTCATCTATCAGACCCGGCAGGTCAACGACGCCCAGCCGCATTTTGCCCTCGACCTTGTTCGGCGCGCGGCCGGCAGTTTGAAAGGCAGGAAAGTCGCCGCCCTGGGACTCGCCTTCAAGGAGGATGTGGACGACCTGCGCGAGAGCCCGGCGGTGGAACTGGCTGCCCTGCTCCAGAAAGAGGGGGCGCTGGTAAAAGCCTTCGAGCCGCACAAACCCGCCGCCCGCTTCGACGGGTTTGAGACCGTCCTCACGCTGGAGGAAGCCTGGCGGGACGCCGACGTGATCGTACTCCTCGTCGGCCACGCGGAATTCAAGGGGTTGGAGGCGCGGCAGGTCGCCGGTCAGACACCCGCCCGCATCCTCGTGGATATGCGCGGCGTCCTGAACCGGGAAGCCTGGCAGGCGGCTGGGTTCCGCGTCTTCACCCTCGGCGTTGGTTCGACTGCTGACGACTAATGACTCGCAACTGACAACTACCATGCGCGTTCTCTCCGTTTTTGGCACCCGTCCCGAAGCCGTCAAAATGGCGCCGGTTGTCCATACCCTGGCCCGCACGGCGGGAATTGTATCCGGCGTGTGTGTGACCGCCCAGCACCGCCAGATGCTCGATCAGGTGCTAAACCTGTTCGATATCAGCCCTGATTACGACCTTGACCTGATGCGTGAGAATCAGTCCCTGGCCGAACTCAGCGCCCGCATCTTCCGCGACCTCGACCCGGTGCTGGCCAACTTCAAACCGGATTGGGTGCTGGTTCAGGGCGATACCACTACCGTGGCCATCACGGCCCTCATGGCCTATTACCGGCGCATCCGGGTGGGACACGTGGAAGCCGGTCTGCGGACGCACGACAAGTGGCAGCCCTTCCCCGAGGAGATCAACCGCCGCGTGGCGGGCGTGACTGCCGACCTGCATTTTGCCCCCACCGAATGGGCGCGCCGCAACCTGCTGGCCGAGGGCGTGCCCGATTCGGCCATCGCGGTCACCGGCAACCCGGTCATTGACGCCCTGCATGTGGTTGCCAACCAACCTGCGCCGCAGGAAGCGGCGGATTTGCTGGAAAAACTGGGAATCGAATCTGACGGTAAGCGTCTCATTTTGGTCACTGCCCACCGGCGCGAGAACTTTGGCCAGCCGCTGGAAGATATTTGCACGGCGTTGCGCGAACTGGCCGGACGCGGTGATGTGGAAATTGTCTATCCCGTGCATCTCAATCCGAACGTACAGGAACCGGTCTGGCGCATCCTGGGCAGTGTTCCGCATGTCTCTCTCCTGCCGCCCCTGGACTACCTGCCGCTTGTGCACCTGATGAAACGCGCCACCCTGGTGCTGACCGATTCGGGCGGAATCCAAGAAGAAGCCCCCGCCTTTGGCGTCCCGGCGCTGGTGCTGCGCGAGGTCACCGAGCGGCCGGAAGGGGTGGAGGCGGGGGTGCTGAAACTCGTCGGGACCGACAGCAGGCTCATCGTCCGCGAAGCGAATCGCCTGCTGGATGATGCCTCAGCGTACGCGGCGATGGCGAAGGCCGTCAACCCCTTTGGGGATGGCCGCGCTGCGCCCCGTATTGTAGAGAGGTTGAAATCTTTTTCACAGGAATGATATTGTTTTCGCTTTTTTGCAGGGGTATAATAATCTTGTGACTCTCCTCGGTAAGGTGTGTGGAATTCTGGTTCTCTTGAGCCTGCTTGCTCCCCTGGGCGCGCCTGTCCAAGCCCAGCAGGAGGGGGGACAGTATTTTCCCCAGACCGGTCACAATGTAGTTGGTGAGTTTTGGGCTTTTTACCAGAGCGTCACCGATGCGGCACTGGTGTTCGGCGCGCCGATCACCGAGCAGTTCATGGCCGGCGATGGTTCCGGCAAGACCATCCAGTACTTCGAGCGGGCGCGTTTCGAACTCGATCCTTCCAAACCGGCGGGACAGCGGGTGCAGACCACTGCGCTTGGTACGCTGCTCTACAAGCCTGGGCTGCCGTCCGTGAACCTGACGACTGCCGGCGCCTGCCGCGTCTTCCCCAACGGCTTCGGCGTGTGCTATGACTTCCTGAAATTCTTCGACCAGCACGGCGGCCTGGCCCGTTTCGGGAACCCCCTCTCTGCCTTCGAGTTCCAGCGGGATGGGCGCATCACCCAGTATTTCGAGAAAGCGCGTTTCGAGTATTATCCCGAACGCGGCGCCGGCAATACCGTCCGTCTGGCAGACCTGGGACGGCTGTATTTCAACGCCACAGAAGACCCCGCCCTCTTGAATCCCGTGCTGCCGCTTAGCAACATCCCCCGCTTTGATAACACGGTTGCCTCCCTCAAAGTGACCGCATTCGTCTGGCGGGCGGTGACTCTGCCCACCGACACCCAAAAAGTGTACGTGGTAGTCCAGGATCAGGCGCTCAAAGCGGTCAGCGGGGCGACGGGCTCGGTGACCGTTCACCTGTCCGGTGGCCAGGATTTGACCTACTCGTTCACAACGAATTCGAACGGGATCGCCATCATCTCTGACATCCAGTTCTCGAACCAGACGCCGGGAGTGCTGGTCGCGGTGGACGTAAAGGTATCCTACCAGGGGCTCGAGGGGAGCGCATCCACATCCTTCCGCATCTGGCGTTGAAACCAACCCCATAAGGGGGAGATGGCTCTGCCTTTTTTTTATTTTCGGTATAATTCAGTAACATTTGCATCCTTTCAGGAGGTTCCCATGGATTTGGAAAATGTCGTCAAAGGGGCAGCCACACTTGCCTGGTTTGTGACCATTGGGTTGGTCGCCCTGGCTGTTGTCAATGCCGGCCGCCAGCGCCCGATGAAGCGCGCCGCGGCCCTGGTGGGCGTTATGGCGGTTTTCTCCGTCCTGCTCACAATTATCGGCTTCGGGCTGGTCTTCCTCCAGGCAGACGAACGCGGTGTGGTTATCTCGCCCTACGTTTCGCAGGGGTATCGCCCGGAACCCCTCGGCCCCGGCTTGCACTGGATTATCCCCGGTGAGACAGTCAAGCGTTACACAATTTCAAAACGAACCTACACCATGTCCATTGCCCAGGATGAGGGGGATATCTACGGCGATGACTCGATTACCGCGCGTACCTCCGACGGGCAGGAGATATTCGTTGACGCCTCGGTGATCTTTTCCGTTGACCCGACGAAAATTATTGACGTTCACATTGCCTGGCAAAACCGATATATAACCGAGTTGGTCCGCCCCCAAGTACGCGGCATAATCCGCGATGCCGTCTCCCAGTACGGCGTGGAGGAGGTGGTCAGCACCAAGCGTGCGGAACTGACAGCCTCCATTACCACAGCGCTAGAGACCAAACTCGAGGAGAACGGCCTGATCCTGGTGGACTTCGTCATGCGCAATATCACCTTCTCGGAAGAATACGCCTATTCGGTGGAGCAGAAGCAGATTGCCGAGCAGTTGGCTTTGCAGGCTGAATTGATCGTCGAACAAAAGAGGCAGGAAGCCGAGCAGGCCCGCCAGGAGGCGCAAGGACTTGCAGATGCCGCCGTTATTGCGGCAGAAGGCGCAGCCGAGGCGCGCATCATCGAGGCCCAGGCTGAAGCCGAAGCGCTCAGGCTGATCGCGGCCGCTCTTGCAGACAATCCCAGCCTGCTCCAATACCAGTACATCACCAAACTGGCCCCGGATGTCAAGGTCATCCTCATGCCCACCGGTTCCCAGTTCATCCTCCCGCCGGAGTTGGTTGCACCCTAATATGTCCGAAGTCCACCCGACCGGGCGGCAGATCCGCCTGACCAGCCTCTCCAATTGTGCGGGTTGAGCGTTGAAACTCAACGCGGAGACGCTGGCGCAGGTCCTGCGCCCGGTTCAGAACCTTTTCGACCCCCGTTCCTTTCCGGACCTCCTGGTCGGTCTCGGTGGACCTGAAGACGCTGCCGTCTGGAGGCTGGATTCGACGCGCGCCCTGGCCGTCACCACCGACTTCTTCACCCCGGTGGTGGACGACCCCTACGACTACGGCCAGATCGCCGCGGCCAACAGCCTTTCTGACATTTACGTCATGGGCGGGCAGCCGTTCCTGGCACTCAACGTGGCCGCCCTCCCGCCGGACCTGCCCGCGGAAGTCAACGGCGAGAGCCTGCGCGGCGGGGCAGAAAAGTGCCGCCAAGCGGGAGTGGTCATCGTCGGCGGGCACACGGTGCAGGACAAGGAACCAAAGTACGGACTGGTGGCGCTGGGTTTCGTTCACCCGGAGAAATATCTCTCCAAAGGCGGGGCCAGGGCAGACGACGCGCTCATCCTGACCAAGCCGCTTGGCTTTGGCGTAACAACCACTGCCCTGAAACAGCAAAAAGCCGATCCCGCTGACGTGGAAGAAATGGTTGGTTGGATGAAGCGGCTCAACGACAAGGCTGGCGCGCTGGCCATGGAATTTGGCTTGCGCAGCGGCACGGACGTGACCGGCTTCAGCCTGCTCGGTCATGGCCTGGAAATGGCCGAGGCTTCGGGAGTCGGCTTCAGGCTGGAGATGGAGAAAATCCCCTTCGTTTCGTGCGCGCAGAAATACGCCGAAATGTGGGCCTTTCCCAGCGGCGCAGCCGATAACTGCCTCTACTTCGGGCCGCGCGTCCGGTTTGCTTCAGAAATCTCGGAGGAGAAGCAGATGCTCCTGTTCGACCCGCAGACCAGCGGCGGGCTGCTACTGGCAGTTCCGCGCTCCGAGACTGGCGCGTTTTTGGAGCGGGCGCGGGAAACCGGCCAGCCGGCCTGGCCCATTGGGGAAGTCGTCGAAGGCGCGGGGATTGATGTGGTCTGATTTCCCCCTTCCCTCTGAGACGGAAGCCCTGCGCGCCTGCCGGAGAAGTCTTTGAAACTCTGGTATTTCAAGTAGAATAATGCTGGCAGTTGTTCACCTGCCGGAAAGTTAGTCATGGACTCTGTTTGGAATGAAATCCTTGCCGTTTTCCTGCTGATCGTTTTCAACGGAATACTGGCCATGTCGGAAGCGGCCATGCTCTCGGTGCGCAAGGCGCGCCTCCAGCAGCGCATTAATGAAGGTGACCGGCGGGCGCGGCTGGCGCTCAAACTGGCCGAATCTCCCAACAAATTCCTTTCCACCATCCAGATCGGAATCACGGTCATTGACGTGTTGATCGGCGCCATCAGCGGCGCGCTGGCGGCGGAGTTGTTCATTGGCTGGCTGGCGAAATCGCCCCCCCTGGCGCCTTTCAGCGAGGCGATCGGCGTGGCGATTGGCGTGGTCATCACGGCTTATTTTTCCATCGTGCTGGGCGAACTGATCCCCAAGCGGCTGGCCTTGCAGAATCCTGAACGCCTTTCGTCTGCCATTGCTGGCCCGATGTCTTTCATTTCTAAACTATTTACGCCGTTTGTCTGGCTGTTGAGTAAATCCACCGATCTGATCCTAGGTTTGCTGGGTGTGAAATCCACCGTCGAAGTCCCCGTTACCGAGGAAGAACTGCTCGTTCAACTCGACCAGGGCACGCAGGCGGGCGTCTTCGAGGAGACCGAGCAAGACATGGTGGAGGGCGTCTTCTCGCTCTCCGACCAGCGCGTCAACGCCCTGATGACGCCGCGCAACGAAATTGTCTGGCTGGACGTGAACGATACTGCTGAGGAAATCCGCCGCAAGATTGCCGAAAGCCCCTTCTCGCGCTTCCCGATTGGGGAAGATAGCCTTGACCATCCGATTGGCGTTGTCAAAGCCAAGGAGGTCCTGCTGATTGATATCCGCAGCGGGAAGGACCTAGAAAAACTGGCTCGCCCGCCCATATACATTCCGGAGACAGCCTTTGGCTCGCGCGCCCTCGAAATGTTCCGCGAGACCAACCGCGACCTGATGCTGGTGGTGGACGAATTCGGCGTGGTGCAGGGACTCATCACCCTGGCCGACATTCTCGAGGAGATCGTCGGTGAGTTCGAGGGCAAACCGCAGGCCACCCAGCGCCAGGACGGCTCGTGGCTCCTGGACGGGATGCTGCCCAACGATGAATTCAAGGAAATCTTCAACCTGCGTTACCTGCCTGCCGAGGAAGAATACGAGACCCTGGGCGGCTTTGTCATGACCCACCTTGGGCGCATCCCGAAGTCCGCCGATCATTTTGAGTGGAGCGGCCTGCGCTTCGAAGTGATGGATATGGACGGCAACCGCGTGGACAAGGTGCTGGTGACCACGCTACCGGTCAAGCCTGGGCCGGAGAAAAATGCAAAAGCCGAAACATAGTTTATCTATTTTCCTCAACCTCGGAGCGCTCCATGCCTGAACAAATCTATTCCTCCCGCCGTTCGCCTGTCATGGGGCGCGGCGGGATGGTTGCTTCCTCGCAGCCGCTCGCCACTGCCGCCGGGCTGGAGATTCTCTCGCAGGGCGGGAACGCCGCTGACGCGGCCGTGGCTGTGGCCGCGGCGCTCAATGTCACCGAACCCACCTCCACCGGCATCGGCGGCGACATGTTTGCCCTCTTCTACGAGGCGAAAACCGGGCAGGTGACGGCCCTCAACGGCTCCGGCCGAGCGCCCGCCGCGTTGACCCTTGAACGCGTCCGCGCTATCGGCCCCGAATTACCTCCCTATCACCCGTACACTGTTACCGTCCCCGGCGCGTGCGCCGGCTGGTGCGACCTGCTCGCCCGTCACGGGAGCCTCGGCCTGCCCGCCGTTCTCGCCCCGGCCATCCGCCTGGCGGAGGAGGGTTTTCCGGTCGCGCCGATTACATCCTATTTCTGGCGGCGCGGCGCGGAACGGCAGTTGAAGTCCGCGCTGAACGGCCTCGAGTTGACCCTCGATGGCCGCGGCCCAAACCCTGGCGAGATATTCCACAACCCCGGCCTGGCGCGCACACTGACGAAAGTAGCCGAAGGCGGCAAGAAGGCTTTCTACGAAGGCGAGATTGCCGAGGCCGTTGTCTCCACACTGCGGGAAGCAGGCGGCTGCATGACGCTCGACGACCTGGCGGCGCACACCTCCACATGGGATGAACCCATCTCGACAACTTATCACGGGCTGCGACTGTGGGAATGTCCGCCCAACGGGCAGGGGATCGCCGCGCTGATTGCCCTGAACCTGCTGGAGGCCTTCGACCTGCCGCCCGACCCGCTCCACCCCGACCGGCTGCATCTCGAAATCGAGGCCATGCGTCTGGCGTTTGCCGATACGCGCTGGTATGTGGCCGACCCGGCCGCTGTCCCTGTGTCCATTCGAGGCCTAATCTCGAAGGACTATGCCGCCGAACGCCGCAGACTGATAGACCCGCGCAAAGCCACCCTCAATCAGCAGCGCGGCGTCCCGGTGGCGGGTTCGGACACGGTTTATTTCTGTGTGGTGGACAAGTGGGGCAACGCCTGTTCGTTCATCAATAGCAACTACATGGGCTTCGGGACAGGCATCGTCCCCAAAGGCTGGGGCTTCACCCTCCAGAACCGCGCTCACAATTTCAGCCTTGACCCGGCGCATCCCAATGCCCTCGCGCCGGGGAAGAGGCCCTATCATACGATTATTCCAGCAATGGTGACCATAGACCAGGGAGCATCGTCCCTCATCCACATTCAACTGGCTGGCGCTCTTTTCGCCGCTTTTGGCGTCATGGGCGGCTTCATGCAGCCGCAGGGACATTTGCAGGTTTTCCTAGCGCTGGCGCAGGGACTTGATCCGCAGTCCGCGCTCGACCTGCCGCGTTTTTGCATCGAGGATGGGACGGCTGGAGGAGGGGTGGCTCTGGAAACAGGGATTTCAGACGAGACAACAGCCGATTTGACGGGACGCGGCCACCCGGTCCGGCGCGTGACGGGCTGGGAGCGGGCGCTCTTCGGACGCGGGCAGGTTATCCTGCGGGACCCGGAAACCCGCCTCCTGACCGGCGGATCCGATCCGCGCGCGGATGGCTGCGCGTTGCCACTGGTATGATTTTCGTCACAAAAGTATTGTGACAAATTGCGCTTGAAGGAGGTGATTTAATCCTTACAATATAAGTAATCGTTTACTAAATTAGTATGTATTTTAGAAACCATGATTCGCATCAACCGCAAGACCGACTATGCCATCCGTATCCTGCTGGCGCTTGCCAAACAAGGGGATGACGCCATGCTGCCAACCTCGCAGAT
>DYKZ01000066.1:0-11167 GCA_020722345.1 Anaerolinea thermophila
TTAAAGTTTTCCTTCGTAACATTTGTGTCCTTCGTGTTTGAATCTCTTTCGGCTTGTCCGAGTTAGGAGCATTGTAATGAAAGAAGAGCGCAAGAAAACCATCCACGAAAAATACGAGCGCGCCCTGCAAAGAGGCGAGCGCTTCTGGCCCGACAGCATCTTCAAAGACCTGGTGGTGTCACTGGGAATTTTCATCCTCCTCCTCCTGCTGGCCTCGTTCATCGGCGTGCCGGGCGAACCGAAGGCTGACCCAAGCGACTCCTCCTACGTTCCCAGGCCAGAGTGGTATTTCCTGTTCCTGTTCAAGTTCCTGGCCCTCTACGGGCAAATCCCGGTCATTGGAAAAATCGAATGGCTGGCCGCTGCCCTGATTCCCGGTGTGGTACTGACCTTGCTCCTGTTCCTGCCCCTTTTAGATAAGAACCCCTACCGCCACTACACCCGCCGCACCCTGGCCCTCACCATCATGGTCGTGTTCGTCGTCAGCATGGTGACGTTGACGATGATTGCCAACGTCCCCACCGCAGTGGACGAGAACGGCCGCCTGACTCTCTCCACTTGGCTGCAAATGGGAGCCGGCCTGATTGTGCCTGGCCTGGCCTACCTCGTGTTGCTGGGACTGACATTCCTGGCGCGCAAAGCCGGGGCCGCGGCGCGCAGACTCCAGGTCTGGACTGCAGCGGGGGCCTCGGCTGCAATGCTGGCGCTGGCAGCGATTGTTGTGCTTGTCTTCCCACCTCCTGCGGCAGCAGAAGTTGAAGTGGCCAACACGATTGGCGAAAAATTCACCCTCGGCGCCGACCTGTACTCCCTCTATTGCACCGAATGCCACGGAGTGGATGGCGATGTGACTGTCATCACCGGCGTGGAAGGGCTGGAGGGTCACGAGATCAATGCCATCAACAGCACCGACCTGATGTACACCAATACCGATGAAACGCTCGCCAATATCATTGCTTATGGCCTGCCAGGTCTTGGCATGACCCCCTTCGGGAAAACCTACGGCGGCGAACTTGGCCCCAGCGAGATTGAATACATCGTGACCTACATGCGCTACTCATGGGACGACCGCGCCGAACTACCCTCTGATGCCGTCGTCTCGTCCATCCCAGACCTGCTGCCGGGGGAAGTGCCCTCCTACGAGGTGCACATCTCGGCGCTGGTAAAACGCTACTGCCTCTCCTGCCACCGCCCCGGCAAGGACAACAACAACTACCTGATGACCACCTATGAGGAAATCCTGGGCGGGAGTGATAACGGCCCGGCCGTCATCCCCGGCGACCCGAATAGTTTGCTGTTGCTGCTCATTCAGGGCCACGAGCAGATTGCCGGAGACGGGAGCACGATCCGCACCATGCCGCCCAACAAACCGCTCGACCAGAAATATATTGACATGTGGACGCTGTGGATTCTGAACGGCGCGCCCAATACGGCCGCCGAGGCCCAGACGCTCACCCCCACCCCCTGATATTGCGACGTTTTTCCTGGATGAAAACAGCCCCTCCGATGACGGTCAAGCCACAGGAGGGGATGTTTTATCTTGTCCTGTATTGCAGGCAGAATATGCACCGCCAGCGGAAGAACGACAAAAGCGGTACAATCCAGGCCATGAACCGGACCCTGCTCCTGCTGGCCGTTCTCTGCCTCCTCGCCGCCTCGTGCGGGACCGGGATGCCGGCTCCCGTTACCGAAGCCCTGGCCTCGCCGACAGATTCCCCCAGCGCCGCCCCCTCTGCCACCGAGACCCCGCCCGCCCCCACGCCGACCCCCACCGCCGCGCTGATTGCCGGCCTGCTCACCGCCGAAGTCAACGTGCGCGCCGGACCGGGTACAACGTACGAATCGCTTGGCCTGCTGGGCAGCGGCGAGGCGGTGCAGGTCAACCTGCAGAGCGACGATGGCCAGTGGTATCGCATCCTCTACCCAGACGCGCCGGACGGCTACGGCTGGGTCTCTGCCAGGTACGTAACGCTGTCCGAACCGACTCCGTTCATCGTGACGGTCCCTAACCAGCAGATTCCGCGCGGCGTCATCTATGGCCGCGTCCTCCAACGCCTCAACGTCCGCGCCGGGCCGGGGACAACCTTCGAGGCTCTCGGCCTCCTTGAAGCCGATGCGATTGTTGTTCTGAAGGGAAAGAACACAAGCGCCTCCTGGTTCCAGATCGAATACCCGCTCGGCACACAGGGACGCGGCTGGGTCACGGCGCAATATGTCCAGACCGACCAGGCAGACAACCTGCCAGTTCTGGATGAATACGGTACGCCCGTCAGCACCGGCACGCCCGGCCCGCTTGCCCTGCCCGTCACACCCACGCCGACCGTGGGCCTGGCTGCCGCGGACGAGGACTCGGCCTCCGCTCCGGCTGTACGCGTGGCCTTCTCCTCGGACGGGACGCGGCGCTTCACCTACTCCAGCCAGGTCTCCGCGCCGGAAGGCGATGCTGAAGACTGGGTGGAGTTCATCCCGTTTGCCGGCCTGCCAGGGACAAGCGCGCGCCTGCGCCTCAGCCTCGAATGCCTCGGCAACGAGACGCTGAGCGTGGAATTGTGGAGCGGCGGCGCTCCGCTCGAAGGGTGGGGGACGCTCGTTTGCGGGAGCAGAGATCAGGTCCTGGCCGTGCCTGCCGGAGTTTCCTACCAGTTCAAACTGGCGATCGCGCCGGGGAAAACGCTGCGCCTGGTCCACTATTTCCTGTCTGTCGAGAATCTGCCGTAACCCTTTTTACTTACAAAAGTGTAATGGGAAATAGTCCTTAAGGGTGGTCAGCCGGGAGGGTTGCTGCCCTTAAAATGGAGTTGGCGCTTTTTTTGCCGTCACCTTGATTCAGGAGTCCTCTTATGAAAACGAAAATCTTTCTCCTTGCTGCGTTGCTCATGTCGGGGCTTGTTCTGCTGATTTCTGCCTGTAGCGGCGCGTTGCCCACCGCCACCGCCACAGCCCCGGCGCTGGCAGATACGGCCACGCTTTCCGAGTTGCAAGGCACTGTCCAGATCCGCAACCCGGGGCAGGCCGATTTTTCCGCCGCCTCCAACGGCGACACGCTCCAGGTGGGGGGGCAGGTGCGCACCGGCGCGGATGGGCGCGCCCGGCTGGATTTTGCCAGTGGAACCATCCTGCGGGTGGCCCCCGACAGCCTGTTCACGCTCGAAACCAACCGGCCAGCCAATGACGGCCTGCTGACTCGTTTGATGATGGAGGCCGGGCAGTTATGGGTCGTCCTGAACGGCGGCGAGATGGAGGTCGAAACCCCCTCCGGCATGGCCTCGGTGCGCGGTTCGTTCATGTCGGTCTGGCTGGACCCGCTGACAAACGATGCCTGGGTCACCTGCCTGGAGGGCTGGTGCCAGGCTGAGAACACGGCCGGCCTGATGGACATGCTGGCGGGCGAGGGCTGTATGCTCTACAGTTTCGACCCGGAGGGGAATGTCCCGCCTCCGCCGCCCCAGTTGCGCTATCTGACCCAAGTGGAGATTGACGAGTTCCTCGCCAACAACCCGGAAGCGGAGGAGATCATGCAAGCGATGATCGCCACGGCCTCGGCGCTGCCGACGCTGGTGCCGACCAGCACGCCCACACCGCTGGGTTCCTGCTTCGAACTCGGCTTGCCCGTTGACGGCTCGGAAGTGCCCGGCGAGGGCGCAATCCAGTTCGACTGGTACGACCAGCCGGGGGCGTACAAGTACGTGCTCAAAATCGTCAAACCCAACCTAGCCGAGCGCTCCTGGATCACCTGGAGGAGTTCGGCGCTGCTGGACGCGGCAGAACTGCCGCTGGAGGGGACCTACTCCTGGTCGGTCACGGCGTACGATTCCTCCATCCAGCCGATCTGCACCAGCGGGCCGTGGACGTTTACCAAACCGGCCTCTGCGCCCCCTTCAGTTGACTGCTTCGATCTCACTGCTCCTGAGGATGGTTTCGAACTGCCCGCCTCCGGTCCGGTGACTTTCCAGTGGGAGGAATACCCCGGGCGCTACAAATATGTCATCACCATCACCAAGCCGGATGGGGTCGAAATCTCCCGCATCGTCTGGACAAACAATTATACGATTCAGGCAGAGATGTTTACCCTGCCCGGAACCTACCACTGGCAGGTGACGGCCTACGACGCCAACATCAAGCCGCTCTGTACGTCCGAGTCGCGCAGTTTTGTCAGGACGGGTGAGTCTCTTCCCACGCCCACGCCGGGCGGCTGTGTCTCCCTGCTGACGCCGGCTAATGCTGCCAGCCTGAGCGCTACGGGGCCGGTCACCTTTACCTGGACGGAGCACCCGCAAGCCTACAAGTACATCATCAATTTCAAGCATCCTGATGGGTCAATCCTCGCGTTGGTCAAATTCGGCACCAGCGATGTCCGCTACATGGATGCGCTCACTCAGGGCGGCACGTATGAATGGTGGGTAACGGTCAAGAACAGCAACCTCAACGAGATTTGCTCCAGCGAACACTTCACCTTTACCAAGCCGCGCGGCACGATGCCCACCTCCACGCCGGGCGGCGGCGGAAACGTTACTTTCTGGAATCAGATCGGACCTACCGGCAACATTGCAGTTTGTACTGCCTTCTTCTCGGTGGAGACCAACGCTCCTGGTGGAGGAATTGTCAAGGTCATTTTCTCCACCGATCCCGTCCCAGATGGGTACACGGACCCGCATCGTATCCTCTCGCACAACGGGGGGACAAATTACAGCGCCAACATTTGCCTGGATGGAATGGCGGCTGGTACGACAATCTACTGGCGGTTTGCGATTTACCAGGATGGGGTGTATACACACGATGAGAATATCTACAGTTTTGTTTCTCCCGGCTGCCCGTCCACGCCGCCAGATACACCGACCACATTCCAGAACGGGAGCGGGCCAAGCGGCACCTCGGATGTTTGCACCAATCACTTCCAGGTGGATGCCATTGACCCAGAGGGGCTGCGATACGTCAAAGTATCCTACAAGGTGCTCGATGGCGGCGGAAACCTTGTTCTCCAGGAGTACCAGCACCTGACCCATCAAGGCGGTGACACCTGGGCCGGCGACCTGTATATTGCCATGCAGCCCAACTACAACGTCGTCTGGTGGTTCTGGGCGATTGACAACAACGGCAACCACTCATACTCGGACACCCAATCCTTTACCTACACCGGTAGCAACGCCTGTCCGTAAAGAATCGGATTTACTTCCAGTGCGCCGGAGACAAGCCTCCGGCGCACTTGCTTTATAATACGGCCATGAAGACTCTCCGCTTTCCACAGCCAAATTTGCGGCTGGCCCTGCTGGCTGGCATAGCCATCCTGTTGATGATATTGGATATTCTGGGCATGACAGCCAGTGTCGCCGGCCCGCTCGAACGCGTGGAATTGGCCGTGCGCGACGGGCTGATGCGCCTGCGCGGCGTCCGCCCGCCGGACCCTGAGATCGTCATTGTCGCCGTTGACGATTTCTCCTTCAACTGGACCGGTTACCAGTGGCCGTGGCCGCGCGCCTACCTGGCGCAGATCGTCAGCCAACTGGATCAGGCTGGGGCAAAGTTGGTCGGGGTGGACATCTTCCTCTTCGAAGAAGGCTACGACGCGGGCGGCGACGAATCTCTGGCGGCGGCTTTGTCGGAAACTCCCTATTCTGTGGCCGTCATCCAAATATTCAAGGACGAAAACCTCGGCACGGTCACCCTCAAGACGCCCCTGCCGCTCTACCTCGACGCGCTGGACGGCCTCGGCCTGACCGGCGTCAACCTCGACAACGATGCCATTGGCCGCGGCCTGCAGGCCTTTGATACATTTGCGGACGATGTTTATTACCACTGGGCCTTCGAGATCGCCACTCTGGTCCTCGACGTGGACCGCCCCTCTCTCACTTCCGGAGGCCTGATGTTCAACGGGCAGGAGATTCCCCTCACCCAAGGGCGTTTCCTGGTCAACTTTGCCGGGCCGGCCGGCACCTACCCCACCTACTCCGCCGCCGACGTAGCCGACGGTCTCGTTGACCCGGCAGTCTTCCGTGACAAAATCGTCCTCATCGGCGCCACCAGCATCACCCTGCACGACGTGTACCCCACGCCCTTCTCCGCCTCCGAATTGACGCCCGGCGTGGAGATCGTTGCCAACGCCATCGCCACCATCCTCTCCGGCGAGTACCTGCACGTCACCCCGCCCTGGGTGAACCTGTTGATCATCCTGTTCATGGCCCTGCTGGCCGGGCTAATCGGGCGCATCCGCCGCCCTGCGCTGGCCCTGCTGGCGCTGACGGGCGCGCTGGCGGCTTATTTCGGCATTTGCTTCTTCGCCTTTGCCCGCCTCGATTGGTACTTGCCGGTCACCGCTCCCGAAGCGATGCTCTTCCTCGGCGTGGTCGTCCAGTTCGTCGAGCAGGCCATCGCTCAGGAGGTCGAAAAACGCCGCGTGCGCAATTTGTTCAGCCGCTTCCTCTCGCCGGAAATGGTGGGCCAACTGCTTGCCACGCACGACATCAGTTCCCTCAACAAGCGCGCCAACGTCACCATCCTGTTCTCCGACATCCGCGGCTTCACCGGCCTCTCCGAAAAAATGACGCCGGAAGAAGTGGTGCTCTTGCTCAACCCCTACCTCGAAGCCATGACAGCCATCATCCATCGCAACGGCGGCACAGTGGATAAGTACGAGGGTGACGCGGTGATCGCCTTCTTCGGCGAGCCGGTGCCCCATCCCGACCACGCCGCCCGCGCCGTGCGCGCCGCCGTCGAAATGCGCCTCGAACTGGCGCGCCTCAACCGGCGCTGGCAGGCCGAAGGACGCCTCCAGCGCGGCCTCGAGATCGGCATCGGCATCCACACCGGCGAGGCGTTCGTCGGTCTGCTCGGCTCGGCCCAGCGCATCAACTACACTGTCATCGGCGACAACGCCAACCTGGCCTCCCGCCTGCAGGACCAGACCAAGATCATCGGCTGGCCGATCCTGGTCAGCGAGCAGACCGCCCAGTTGGTTGCAGACGAGTTCGATGTCGAGTTCGCCGCCCGGCAGGCCATTCGCGGCAAAACGGAGATGGTCAACGTGTACAAAGTCCTGGGCCGCAAGGGAGCGCCCGCCGAGGAACGCATCGGCCCGCTTGAAGACCAATCCGTCTAGGCATCATGCGCCGTTTCCTTGCCCTACTCTCTGCCCTGTGCTTGGCGCTCACCGTCTCCGGCTGTGAGATGCTCCCGACCTCCCGCACCTGGGCAGTCCAGGATTTGCGCCTGCTCGACCCGCTCGACGCCCCCACTCCCTCCACCGAAATCCTGGCCCTCTACCTCCGCACGGTCGGATCGGACCTCGAAATCCGCCTCGACCTGCTCGACCTGTCTCTCGTTCCAGAAGCCGACATCACCCTGCGCCTCGTCACCTCCACCGGCGACCTACTCCTCCATCTCCCCGCGCAGGGACGCCCCTCCGTCTCGCCTGCTGAATCCGGCCTGCGGCCGCGCCTCGTGCGTGACCCCTGGCTGGACACCGTCACGGTGCGGCTCAACCGCCTGAGCCTCCCCCAGCCCTTCACCCTGCAAGCCTCCGCCAGCCTCCCCGGCAGCGCCTCCCCCGCCGACGAAACCGCCGCCGTCCGCTCCGACGCCCTCCCGCCCGTCCAGCGCGCCCCCGTCCTGCTGGCCTTCTGGGACGTGTACCCGGCCTACACGCCCGCCCAAGCCCTGCGCCGCTGGGACGGCGCGCATACCGGCCCCACCGGCGAACGGCATGGCCTCAAACACATCCTTGACTCGGTTGAGGCCTATGGTGTGCCGGTCACCCTGCTCGACCTGAAAACCCCCGCCAGCCTGGCTGCCTTGCACTTCGAGGGCGTCTTGCCGCAAGTGCAGAATCTGGCACAGGAAGGCCTGCTGACCCTGCCTCAGGCGGCTTACAGCGCCCCTGTGGAAGAGTCGCTGGAATTCAGCGCCCGCGCTGCGGCCGGTTTTGGCCTGCCGGGGAGTGACTTTGCCTACGCGGCAGGCCTGGACCTGCTGCCTGCCTCCCGCGCCCAATTCTTCGACTTGCCTGACGCTTCCCACCTCGCCCGCGCCGGCGCGACGCGCCTCATTCCCCTGCCGGCCGCCGAGCCTGCCCAAGCCACTGAAAACGGCCCCAGCCTGGAGGTCCGCCGCGCCTTGGTGGAGACGCTCTTCTCCGCCGACGAGTCGGACTTGGTCGTGCTGGGCGGCAGCCTGCCCGATTCCACCTGGGGAGATTCGGACATGGCCTATCCGGCCTTCGCCTGGCTGGCAGGGCATCCCTGGGTGTGGGCGCTCGACGGCTATGACCTGTTGACGTTCCCTATCGGTGGGGAATTGCAGGCCGCGCCCGCCCCCGCCTCCCCGGCGGATGCCTGGCCGGAGGCCCTGCGCCGCGCCCCCCAGAACACGGTTACCCAATCGGCCTGGCAGATGTACCTGCAACTAAACACCCCCGCTTCCGACAGCCGCCTGCAGGAACTGCGCCGCGCCTATGTGGGCCAGGTTGGCCTCCTGCTGGAGGCGGCCGCGTGGGCGGTCTCTCCCGCTCCCCGCGCCGATTGCGCCTCCGACCCCGACGGCGACGGCCGCGCCGAATGCCTGCTGGCGAACGAACACTACTTTGCCGTTATCGAGACCAACGGGGCGCGCCTGACTTACCTCTTCTACCTCGACGAAACCGGCTCGCATCAACTGGTTGCACCCACCGTCCAGTTCATCGTCGGGTTGAGCGACCCATCGCAATGGCATCCCGAGCACGGCGACGCGGCCGACCCGGGCGCGGTGATGGGCGCTTTCAGCGACGCAGGCGGCGTGTTCGACGAGTACACCGTCCGCCGGGTCGAGGAGGGACTGCTCAACCTGCAGGGCGGCGGCAGAGTGAAGATATTTCGGCTGGGGGGAAACGGCCTGGAGGTCACGTACCAGGAGACGGGTCCGGTGAGCGCCGTGCTTCCGCTGGCGGTGGACCCGCAGTCCTTCTACGCCGGAGCGGTGGAATACCACGCCGCGCTCGTCCCCGGCTCATCCTGGACCTGGGGCCCGGGGAACGGGACCCGGGTCGAGGTGCGCACCGACGCGCATCTGTCTGCTGAGGCATTCACTTTTTCCCGGCTGTTCCTGGGCGGGCCGGAGGATCCCAACCAGGAATTCCCGCCCGGTCATTATCTGCCCTTCCCGTTCTCGCTGGTGGCGGTGCGCGGGGAGGGGACGTTCACAGTCTGGATCGAGGGGAAATAGCTCCTCCCGCAGTCTGCGGGAGGAGCGCATCATTTCCGGGGGTGGCGGGGACAGTCCACTGTCTCGCAGCCGTCGCAGTGGCTTTTGGATTGTTGCGGCAGGAGCCAGAAGGCGACCGCGCAGAAGACAATGAGCAGGGCAAGGATGAGCCACGAGAAGCCGGTGAGGAGCAAATAGAGGGCGGCGAGGGGAGGCAGGAACCAGCCCGGACCCAAGACGATCGCGCCCAGCGTGAACTGGCGGCGGAAGGTGCGCCCCGGCAGAGGTTTGAAGATTTTGCCCGAGAGCACGTCGAAGGCGGCGGGACAGGTAGCCAACTGGTAGTGACCGCAGTAGGGGCAGACCCAGTACATGTAGAAGATGGTGGATGCGGCAGCGAGTAACAGGTAGGCGGCGGCCAGCGGCCAGCGGATCAGGCCGACTAGGATTGCTCCCAGGATGTACATGATGATCTGGAGGGCGTTCTCGCGCAGGATGTACCAGAGGGTTACTTTTTGAGGGCGGATGGTTGGCTTGCGTGGCTCACGGTTGTTGGAGATGGTGGGCGGCTGCAATTATCTCACCAGACTCCAGAAGAGGATGCCTGCCAGGAGCGCCATGCCTGCGCCGAAGAAGAAGGGCGCGGCGGCCCCGAAACCATTCCAGCCGAAGGCGCCCTGCCACAGGAGGCCGGCGATGGCCGAGGCGGGAAACGCCGTCAGCCCGACAGCGGCGTTGTAGAGGCCGTAGGCGGCGCCGCGCCTTTCGGGGGGAACAAGGTCGGCGACGAGGGCTTTGGCCGTGCCCTCCACAGCCGCGTAATAGATGCCGTACAGCCCGAAGAGGGTCCAGACCTGCCAGCCGGTGTGGGAGAGGCCAAACCCCAGATAGACCAGGCCGTAGGCAACCCATCCGCCAATGATAAGCCGGCGGCGGCCAACCCGGTCCGAGAGCGAGCCGAGGGGGCCGGAGAGCAGGGCATAGACCAAGTTGAAGGTCAGCAGCATGGCCATTACCTGCAGCAGGTTCAGGCCGCGTTCCTGGGCGCGCAGGACGATGAAGGCGTCGGATGAATTGCCGAGCGTGAACAGCACAACCACAACGAGGAAGATCTTGAAGCGGGCGTCCATGCCTTTGAGGCTCAGGGCCGGCGCGGAGGGTTTTCCCTCTGTCTTGACTTCCCGGGCTCCGAGCGCCAGCACCAGCACTGCCAGCGCGGCCGGGACGATGCTTGCCAGCACGATGACCTGGAATGTGCTCCGTTCAAGTTGCGCTGCCCCGGCCTGCGTGAGCCAGATGAGGATGGCGGCAATCAGCAGTCCGAGAAAGGCCCCGGCAGTATCCCCGGCGCGGTGCAGGCCAAAGGCCAGGCCGCGCTGTTTCTCGTCCACCGAACCGGCAATCAGGGCGTCACGCGGGGCGGTGCGCACGCCTTTCCCCAGCCGGTCGGCAAAGCGGACGCCGAGTACCCAGCCCCAAGTAGTGGCAAAATAGAGAAACGGCTTGGCAATGGTGGAGATGGCGTATCCCAGCACGGTGAGCCATTTGCGCCGCCCTAATTTATCCGAAAGCCAGCCGGAGTAGATTTTCATCAGGCTGGCGGTGGTTTCGGCGATCCCGTCTATCAGGCCGATGACGGCCGTACCGGTCTTGAGCACATTGGCGAGGAAGAGTGGGATGAGATAAGCCAACATCTCGGAAGAGATGTCGGTGAGGAACGAGGTGGCTGTCGCCACCCAGACGTTGCGCGGCAGGCGGCGGGTTGATATTTGTGATAGGGGTTCCATGATGAGTTTCGGATAGCGGATGGATTTCGCACCAGGCGGGGAAGGGTGAAAGAACCACCAGACATTTCAGATACTATCGGTCTCCAGGCCGAGGCGCATGAACACCTGCACAATGCAGGAAATTCCGAAGACCAGGTAGATGGCCACCTGGACAATCCATGTTCGGTGTTTGAGACGAAACACTTTGGTGGAAGGGGTATGGGTCATACTTC
>DYKZ01000066.1:11267-14813 GCA_020722345.1 Anaerolinea thermophila
GCTCTCTAGAACGTGAAATTGCCGTTCTTGTAGATGACTTCCCCATCCACCAGGATTTCTGAATCTTCCTTCATGCCGCAGATCATATCCCAGTGGATGATGCTCTTGTTCTTCGAGCCGGTCTCGGGATAGCCTGCGCCGAGTGCCATATGGAAGGAGCCGCCCAGTTTTTCATCGAACAGGATGTTGTGCGAGAAGCGGTCAATCTCGAAGTTGGTGCCGATGGCAAATTCGCCCAGGTAACGCGCCCCGGGGTCCGATTCGAGCATTTCGAGCAGCATGGGCTGGTTCTTGTCGGCGTGCACCTTGGCCACTTTGCCGTTGATGAAGGTCAACTCCACGCCCTCCACCATCACGCCGTTGTAGATAGCCGGATAACTGAAGCGCACCCAGCCGTTGGCAGAATCTTCCACCGGGCCGGTGTAGATCTCGCCATCGGGCATGTTGTTCTGGCCGGCGCCGTTGAGGAACTTCCGCCCCTTGATGGACAGGGACAGGTCCACATTCGGGCCGCGCAGGACGACCTGGTCGTGTCCCTCGATGTGCTGGATGATCTTCTTCTGGCTGGCTTCCACTTCCTTCCAGTAAGCGACCGGATTTTCCTGGTCGGCGTGGCAGGCGCGATAGACGAAATCTTCGAAGGCGCTCAGGCTCTGCTCGGCCTCCATTGCATAGCCTTCGGTCGGGAACAGGGTCGTCACCCACTTGAAGGAACGGTCCGCGCCGCGCCGCATCTGGGCTTCGAGGATGGGGGACAGCGCCCGCTGTCGCCGTTTCTGGCGGGCCGGAGCCACCCCGGACAGGGAACGGGGGTTCGTGGCGGAGTGGACGCGGATGCGGCTCTCGAACTGGTCGTAGGCCAGTTTCCGAAAGACAGGAGTGATGTCCAGTTGTTCGTCTTTGGCAACGCGGAAAAGGATCTCATCCTGGTCAGGAAGTTCGAGCAGCAGGTAGGGTTCCCCGCCGCGCTCCAGGATGGTGGCGTAGAGCGCCCGTACCAGCGGTTCGGCTGCCGTGGTCGCCTCGATGGCTACCCGGTCGCCAGGTTTTATCTGCGCAGAATGGTCCACAAGGATTTTTGCCAGCCGTTCGATGCGAATATCAGACATAGTTTCTCCTGAGTAAACTTTGTGAAAATTATATCATTCCCGTCAACTTCACGCCACCGCGATCATTTGTTCGCGTTCCGCACCGACCGAGACCAGCCGCACCGGCGCGCCGCACAGCGCGGCGATACGCTCCAGATAAGCGCGCGCCGCCGGAGGCAGGTCGTCCCAGCGGCGGCAGGCAGAGACATCCTCCTGCCAGCCGGGCAGTTCCTCATACACGGGCTGGAAAGTTTCCAGCGCAGCGGGGCCGCGTTCGAGGTCCTCGAAACGGCGGCCGCCTGCCTCGTAGGCTACGCACAGGCGCAGAGTCTCCAGGCCGGAGAGGATGTCCAGTTTGGTGACGGCCAGTTCGCTGATGCCGTTGATGCGGACGGCATAGCGCAGCAGGACGCCGTCCAGCCAGCCGACGCGGCGCGGGCGTCCGGTCGTCGTGCCGTACTCGTCCCAGGGATGGGCGCCGCTGCCGCGCAGGCGTTCGGCCAGCGCGCCGCCCACCTCGGTCGGGAACGGGCCGGATCCGACGCGGGTCTGGAACGCCTTGACCACGCCAACGACCCGCGCCCCGGCTGCGGCGTTCAGGCCGAGACCGAGACCAATCAACGCGCCGGGGGCTGTCGTATTGGAGGAAGTGACGAAGGGGTAGGTGCCGAAATCTATGTCGAGCAGTGTGCCCTGTGCCCCTTCGGCCAGGACGGTTTTCCCGGCTCGCAGGGCAGCGTCCAGTTCGAGGGAAGTGTCGGTAACGTAGTCTTTCAGGGCGGCGGCATACTGCCGGTATTCATCGCAGACCGGCGCGGGGTCCAGCAGGGGCGCGCCGAGCAGGCCGAGGGTCCGGTTGGTTTCGGCGACGTGGTCGCCGATCCGCTCGCAGAAATCTGTGGCCAGCATGTCGCCGGCGCGCAGTCCGCGGCGGGAGGCTTTGTCGGTGTAGGCCGGGCCGATGCCGCGTCCGGTGGTGCCGATGCTGCCCTTGCCGCGCGCCGCCTCGAGGGCAGAATCCAGCGCCCGGTGGGCGGGCGTGATGAGGTGGGCAAAGCAGGACAGCCGCAGCCGGCGGGGGGAGACCTCCACCCCGGCCCGGCGGAGCATGTCCATTTCGTCCAGCAGCGTGCGCGGGTTGACCACCATGCCGTTGCCCAGCACTGCCGTCACCTGCGGGTGGATGATGCCCGATGGGACGAGGTGCATTTTGTAAACCTGGCTGCCAACCGTGACGGTGTGCCCGGCGTTGTCGCCGCCGTTGTAGCGGGCGGCGTAGTCGGCGCTGGCGGCGAACCAGTCCACAATCCGGCCTTTGCCTTCGTCGCCCCACTGCGCGCCTGCGATTATCTGAAGCGTCATCATTCCTCCTTGAACTTGCACTACCATTATACCGGCAACGGGCATCCAACGGGGTTCCAAAATGATATAATCCTTTCAGGAGAAACGATGAAGAAGAGACTGTTTGCTCTTTGCCTGCTCGTAGCCGGACTCTCGCTGTTGTGGATGCAACTGCCGGCCGCGGCTTCGCCGGACCCGCAGACTCAGTACGCCACCCCGACCGCCCTGCCCGACGGGCGCATCATCTACATTGTCCAGGCCGGCGACACCTGCACGCGCATCTCCCTGCTGACCGGCGTCACGGTGGACTATCTGCGCACGACCAACCAGTTGAATGAAAACTGCGACCTGACCGAGGGTCAGCAATTGCTCATCGGCGTGGGCGGACCGGCGGTCGTTTCACCTACCCCCGGACCTTCTGCCACCCCTGCGCCGACGCAGCCCACCCCTACCCCCGGCGCGGGCGGGACAGCAGAAGTCTGCGTGCTGATGTACCTGGATTCCAACGGCGACGGCCTGCGGCAGGAGACTGAACTGGGCGTGGAAGGCGGCGCCATCAGCCTGGTGAGCAGCAATGGCCAATACTCGCAGACGTTGAACACGGTCTCGGCGGTGGATCCGGACACGGAGGACGCCCAACGCGCCTGCTTCGCGGACCTGGAGCCTGGCTCCTACACCGTGAGCGCCGGCGTGCCAGATGGCTATAACCCCACCACGACCCTCAACACCACTGTCGAGGTTGTCCCCGGCGACATCACCTACGTGGACTTCGGGGCGCAATTGAAGACCGTTGCCGCGGAGAGCGAGGAAAATGGGACGTCGCCCGTGCTGGGCATTCTGGGCACCCTGCTCCTGTTGGGCGGGATTGGGCTGGGCGTGTATGCCTGGAGCATCATGCGAAAGAAATGAAAAAGGGACGAAGGGTTATTTTTATATCACAGATACGACATTTGTCGTCTTTGAAGACGGCCTGGCATATGACGGGCAGGAATTGGCTTTTGTCAACCAAGAAAGGCTTGCCGGCAACCGACTTGGGATTGAAGCTGATGAATTCGGAATTGACCCCCAGACCGGTCTTGAGATATTAATAAGAATTTACGGCAAGTTAAATCCTTGA
>DYKZ01000067.1 GCA_020722345.1 Anaerolinea thermophila
AGCGTCCTTGAATTTCCTTCGTTGCCTTTGTGTCCTTCGTGTTTAAAAAGGTTTTGCAGTGGACTCATTATTCAAAATAATCTGCGTCGTGGTTCAACATTTTCAAAGCGTCCTTGAATTTCCTTCGTTGCCTTTGTGTCCTTCGTGTTTAAAAAGGTTTTTGCAGTGGACTCAAAGAATCTTGCTTGCACGACATTTGTTTGCGTGCTATAATGCCGTTGACTTTTCAGCCGCTTGCATCCTCCCTGACTGGATGACAAGTTGATTGAGCGAGACTTTTACCCAATCTCCTGACAATCCCATACCCATAACAAGCCTGCCCTGGGGGCGCTTGTTGATTTTTTGCATATCAATTTCACCCTACCCAAAACCATACCAACAAAGAACATGATGAACATTCTCGAACTTGAAAACAAACCGCTTGCCGAATTGCGCGCTATGGGCAAGGAATTCAACGTGCCGAACGCACACCGCCTAAAAAAAGAGGCCCTCATCCTGAGCATCTGCCAGGCGGAAGCCGCCCAGCAGGGCGTGGAGATGCGCGGCGGCATCCTCGAAATCATGAGCGAGGGCATTGGCTTCCTGCGCTCGGCGCGCTACACCGTCAGCGAAGACGATGTCTACGTCTCGCAGGCGCAGTTGCGGCGTTATGAAATGCGTTCTGGTGACCTTGTGGTCGGTCACGTGCGCCCGCCGCGCGAATCCGAAAAGCACTGGGGCCTCATCAAGGTGGAAAGCGTCAACGGGATAGACCCCGAAGAGGCGCGCCACCGCCCCCGTTTTGAAGACCAGACCCCGATATTCCCCGATAAGCGCTTTGACCTGGAGACTGACCGCGACATCCTGGCTACCCGCCTGATCAACCTGATTGTTCCCATCGGGCGCGGCCAGCGTGGGCTCATTGTCTCGCCGCCCAAGGCCGGCAAGACCACCATCCTGAAACAGATTGCCAACGGCATTTCCAAGCAGTATCCCGACGTCCACCTGATGGTGGTGCTAATTGGCGAGCGCCCTGAAGAAGTGACCGACATGGACCGTTCAGTGGATGCCGAGGTGATTGCATCCACCTTCGATGAACCGGTCACCTCGCACGTCCGCACGGCGGAAATCGCTCTCGACCGCGCCAAGCGCCTGACCGAGATTGGACGCCACGTGGTCATCCTGATGGATTCGATCACCCGCCTGGCGCGCGCCTACAACCTGGTGGTCAACCCCTCCGGGCGCACCCTTTCGGGCGGCATGGACCCCTCCGCCCTCTACCCGCCGAAACATTTCTTCGGGGCGGCGCGCAACCTGGAAGAAGGCGGCTCCTTGACCATCATCGCCACCTGCTTGGTGGATACCGGTTCCCGCCTCGATGACGTGGTCTACGAAGAGTTCAAAGGCACCGGCAACATGGAACTGCACCTGTCGCGCAAACTCCAGGAACGCCGCATCTTCCCCGCCGTGGACATCGAACGCTCCTCGACCCGCCGCGAGGACCTGCTGCTGGGTCCAGACGTGATGCAGAAGTCCTGGACGATGCGCCGCATGTACCTGCAAATGGTCTCCTTGCCGCCGCAAGGAGCAGGGATGGACCCCTCCGTTGCCACCGAAGCCCTGCTCCAGCGCCTTGCCAAAACGAAGAACAACCAGGAGTTTCTGGATACACTCACCGACAGCCTATGAGCCCGGATAAAAAATCCCCTATCTCGTCGCGCGCACTTAACATTATCAGTTGGGGCGTTACATTCCTGATTGTCTTTTCCCTGCTGGGCTTCACCCTCTGGCACATTTACCCCACCAGCGCCAAGACTGCCCCGACACTCACTCCCAGCGAGGAACAGGGGGGAACGGTACCCCTTCCGCTTGGGGAGGGCGAGGGGGAGGATGAACAGGCCATCGTCCGCAAAGTAACCCTGGTGACTTCCTTCGATCCAAGCATCACCTACGAAGTACGGCAGTACACCGTCAAGCGCGGCGATTCGGTCTTTGGAATTGCCAAATCCTTCAACATCGAACCGGAGACGGTTCTATGGGCGAACTACGACATCCTGCAAGACAGCCCCGACAGCATCCGCGCCGGGCAGGTGTTGAACATCCCCCCCACCGACGGCGTGTATTACCAATGGGAGGAGGGGGACAGCCTCGAAATGGTGGCCGATAAATTCGAGGTAACGGTGGATGACATCCTGAACTGGCCGGGCAATGCCATTGATCTGGCCAATCCGCAGATCGAGCCGGGCACCTACGTAATGATCCCCGGCGGACAACGTGAATTTGTCCAATGGATTATCCCCACTGTGGCGTCCGGGAATTCAGGCACGGCAGGCGTTGGCGGCGCGGCGTGCGGCGCGGGACCGGTGGGCAGCACCTATTTCATCTGGCCCACTACCCAGCACTGGGTCTCGGGCAACGATTACTGGGACGGTCACCTTGCCATTGACATCGCCGCGGTGGAAGGCGCGCCTGTCTGGGCGGCGGATGCCGGCGTAGTGACGATGGCACAGGGCGGCTGGAACTACGGCTATGGCAATGTCGTCATGATAGACCACGGCAACGGTTATGTCACGCTCTACGCCCACTTGAGCCAGATCAACGTGGTACCCTGCCAGGGTGTGGCGTCTGGGACGCTGATCGGGCTGGCAGGTAATACCGGCAACTCGTTTGGCTCCCACCTGCACTTCGAAGTCCGGCTGAATGGTGGCTTCGTCAACCCGTGGTATGTCCTGCCGCCGCCTTAAAAATCCTCTCCCGCCGGAATGGCGGGAGAAAGTTTATCCATGAACGAGAACCAGATCCACAGGGCAATTTCTGGCCTCCCGCTTGGAGAAATCCGCTTCTTTGAGCGGATCGGTTCCACGAACGACGTGGCCTTGGCCTGGGCCGCCGGTGGCGCCCCGGACCTGAGCCTGGTCTGCGCCGAGGAACAGATTTCCGGGCGGGGGCGGGGGGGGCGGCAATGGTTCACGCCGCCGGGCGCGGCGCTGGCTTTCAGCCTCATCCTGCGCCTCGGCAAACAGGAGGCCGCCTCCCTGTCCAGGTTTTCGGGTCTGGGAGCGTTGGCCGTCTGCGAGGCGCTCGAAGGGTTGGGGCTGAATCCGCAGGTCAAATGGCCGAATGATGTCCTGCTCCAGCGGCGTAAAGTCTGCGGGGTTCTGGCCGAGGCTGTCTGGCTGGGAGAAGAATTGGATTGCGTCGTGCTGGGCGTTGGTCTGAACGTCACTCCCCAGGCGGTCCCCCTAGCGGATAAATTAGCCTTTCCGGCTACTTGTGTGGAAGCCGAAATGGGCAGCAAGGTCAGCCGTCCCCGCCTGTTGGCAGCGATCCTGCGCTCCCTGCTGCACTGGCGCGGGATGATTGCCGAAATACCATTCCTGCAAGCCTGGGAGCGGCGTCTTGCGTTTCGAGGCGAAGCAATCGAAATCTTGAGCGAATATGCGCCGCGCCGGGACGGCGTGGTGGACGGCCTGGAGCCGGATGGAAGCCTGCGCCTGCTCACGGCTTCGGGCAGCCTGCTGACGGTCGCTTTTGGCGAAGTTCACCTGCGCCCGCTTGTGTGATATACTTTTTGCAGAGGTGAACCATGTTCGATAATTTGCGTAACGAATCGGGTTTCATTGAGGAAGAAGAGCCAGCGGAAGAAATCGCGCCGCAGAAACCTGACGCCTTGAGGCCGGTTTACAAGCGGCGCAGGACGTTCGACCAGGTGACCGGCACTACTCCCTTCCAGCGCTTCGTCCTGGCGTCTATGCTGTTGGTGATGGTTTGCCTGATTGGCGTTGCGTTGCTCCTGTTCACCGAAAAGATTGTCCCTTCTTTCTTGTATTAATTCCCGCTGCCCTTGTCAACAAAAACAGCCGCCCTTTGCTGGGCGGCTGTTTTGTTATCACGCTCGGGGAGTTACTTGCTTTTGAGATATTCGTCAATTGCCAAGGCGGCCTTGCGTCCGCTGACCATGGCCGTGACAACCAGGTCGGGACCGGTAACAACGTCCCCGCCGGCAAAGACGCCCTCGCGGGTAGTCACGCCGATCTGCCGGTCGGTGACGGTGACCAGTCCCCAGTCGTGGGTTTCCAGGCCGGGGGTCGTTTCGCCGATGACCGGGTCGGGCCAGTAGCCGAGGGCTTTGATGGCGGTATCCACAGCGATGCTGAAGTTCGAGCCTTCCACCGGGACCGGCTTGCGGCGGCCTTTAGCGTCAGGCTCACCCAGGCGCATCTCGATGCACTCGATGGCGGCCAGGTGGCCGTCCTCGCCGGCGATGAAGCGCACCGGCTGGGTCAGGAAGCGGAATTTGGCGCCTTCCTCTTTGGCCATCTGGCGGTCTTTCTTACCGCCGGGCATTTCCTTCTCGGTGCGGCGATATATGCAGGTGACTTCCTCGGCGCCGAGGCGCAAGGCAGTGCGCAGACAATCGGAGGCTGTGTCGCCGCCGCCGATAACCACAACGCGCTTCCCAATGACCGGACGTTCGCGTTTGTTTTCTGGCAGGAGACTCAGGTCGGTGTTGCCGCGCATCAGAAAATCGGTGGCCTCATAAACGCCGGGCAGGCCCTCGCCGGGAATCTCCATCTTGGCATCAATCCCAACGCCCACACCCAGAAAGACGGCGTCGAAGTCTTCCTGGAAAAGGTCGTCAACTGTCTTGTCTTTGCCGATGTAGGTGTTGCCAACGAATTTAGCGCCGGCTTTTTCGAAGTCGCTCCAGCGGTAGAAGACAACTTCCTTGGCGAGTTTGAAGTTGGGGATGCCGTAGACGAGCAGCCCGCCCGGAGCCGGCTTGGAGTCGAAGAAAGTGACGCTATGTCCCTGCTGGAGGAGCAGTTCGGCGCAACCCTGGCTCGCAGGTCCCGCGCCGACTAGCGCTACTTTCTTCCCGGTTGGCTTGCCCACCGGGATGGCCACGCCGGCCGTCTCGCGTTCGTAGGAGGTGACGAAGGTTTCCAGCGAGCCGCACAGCACCGGTTCGTGGGTCTTGTTGAGGACGCAGGAGCCCTCGCAGAGTTGTTCGTGCGGGCAGACGCGTGAGCAGATCTCGGGCAGGGAACTGGTTTGGCGGTAGAGGTGGGCGGCTTCCACGTAGCGCCCTTGTTCGATGAGCCACATGGCCGAGGGGATGTCGTTGTGGCATGGGCAGGCCAGCATGCAGGGCGCCGGGTCGGGACAGTGAATGCAGCGGGCGGCTTCCTGCATGGCACGGTCAGAGTCCAGGGGAAAGACTACGTCGCCGAAATCGCAGACGCGTTCTGTCGGCGGCCGCAGCGATAGGCCCCGGTAAGGCGCGTAGGCACGCGCTTTGCGGTCAATTTCCAAATATTCACTTGGGATAGTTTGCATGGATACCTCCAAAATGTGCTGACCAACTCTGACAAATTTGATACATAATACTCAAACTTAACATGCAGACACAGGCTTTAATGTCACCAATGATAGCGACAATCATCACAATGTCCCTTATGTAAAAAATCCCATCTGACATGGGCAGGCTGCGAATAAAATAGAGTCCAGGAGCGTTAATTGAATGGTTGCGCCAATTTGTAAAAATTGCGTAAGATGGCGCGCCGTATGCTTGGTAATCTATCATGCCAGGGTTACAATTGGCATGTTCTGGAGGCAAAATATGAAGAAAGTAACTGAAGGTTTGAAGAAACTCTGGGGCGGAATTCTCAAGCATAAGACGATTGCCATCCTTGTCTTGCTGACCGTTGCCATCGTTGTCTTCATCGGCATCTGGCGCATGAACCGGGCAGAAGAAGGACTCGGCGCTTACCAGACTGCCGCCATCGAGCGCGGCACCCTAATCGCCAGTGTGGGGGCAACGGGGAACGTGCGCGCCAACCAGACGGCCATCCTGACCTGGCAGACGAGCGGTACGGTGGAGACCGTCAACGTTGCGGTAGGAGACCGGGTGAAAGGCGGGGATGTTCTTGCTTCCCTCTCCCCCACCTCGTTGACGCAAAACATCATCCTGGCCCAGGCAGATCTGGTAACTGCCGAACGCAGCCTGGAAAATCTCCTTGCCTCGGATACAGCCCGCGCCCAGGCGCAACTGGCTTTGGTCACTGCCCAGCAAAAATATGACAGCGCCAAAGCCACCCTGGACGGGATGCTTGCCACCAACCGCGGGGGGACCAGTGACGACATCCTCAACGCTCAGGCGCAACTGACGATTGCCCAGAACAACCTGAAACAGGCGCAGGCGGTCTATGACATGTTCAAGAACCGCCCCGATGACGACCCGCAAAAAGCGCAAGCCTATACAGCCCTCTACAATGCCCGACTGGCTGTCGAACGTGCCCAGAACAGCCTGAATTTTTTCCTGCTTGTGCCATCCGGCAACGATGTTGACAAGGCGCGCGCCAACCTGGCGCTGGCCGAGGCCCAATTGGAGGACGCCCAGCGGGAATGGGAACGGCTGAAGAACGGCCCGGACCCGAACGATGTCCTGGCGGCCCAGGCGCGGGTGGACGCGGCCCGCGCCGCGGTCCGCATGGCGCAGTTGATTGCCCCCTTCGACGGGACGGTGACTGTTGCCAACCCGCTCCCCGGCGACCAGATCAGCCCGACTACGATCGGCTTCCGGGTGGATGATCTCTCTCGCCTGCTCGTGGACGTACAGGTCTCGGAAGTCAACATCAACAGCATCGCCGTAGGCCAGCCAGTCACCATTACCTTCGACGCTGTCCTTGGCCAGGAATATCACGGCGAAGTGGTGCAGGTTGCCCAGGCGGGCACCATCACCCAGGGCGTGGTCAACTTTACGGCCACGGTCGAGTTGACGGACGCAGATTCGCAGGTCAAGCCCGGCATGACCGCCGCGGTGACAATCAACGTCATGCAACTGGATGATGTTCTGTTGGTGCCGAACCGCGCCGTCCGCCTGCAGGAGGGCCAGCGGTATGTCTTTGTCATCCGCAATGGTCAGCCGGAGAAGGTCGAAATCACTCTGGGCGCTTCCTCCGATTTCTACAGCGAGGTCATCGCCGGGGACCTGGAAGAGGGCGATACGATCATCCTCAACCCTCCCCTTGAATTGAAGCGGCCGAAGAGCGGCCCCGGATTTTTTCACCCGTAAGAGGTGAGATGATGGATTGGGTCATCCAGGCCGAAAACCTGGCAAAGATTTACAAGATGGGTGACGTGGAAGTGCGTGCCCTGAACGGCGTCTCGTTCCAGATTGAGCGCGGCGAAGTGGTTGCCATCATGGGGCCGTCAGGCTCCGGCAAGTCCACGCTGATGAATATCCTCGGCTGCCTCGACCAGCCCACCTCTGGCGAATACATACTGGACGGGGAGCCTGTTTCCCGTTTGAATGACGACCAACTGGCGCGCATCCGCAACCGCAAGGTGGGGTTTGTCTTCCAGTCGTTCAATCTCCTGCCGCGCGCCACTGCTCTGGCGAACGTGGAACTGCCCCTGCGCTATGCCGGCCTGCGAGGAAACCGCCGCGAAAAGGCGCGCGCCGCGCTGGATGCGGTCGGCCTCAGCGATCGGGTCTGGCACCGTCCGACCGAACTCTCCGGCGGACAACAGCAACGGGTGGCAATTGCCCGCGCCTTGGTCAATAACCCGGCCATCATCATGGCCGACGAGCCGACCGGCAATCTGGATTCCAAGGCCGGCCAGGAGATCATGAACCTTTTACTCAGCCTGAATCGCGATCTCGGCACCACGCTGATTATCGTCACTCACGACCCGAATGTGGGCGCAAAGGCGCAGCGGATCATCCGCCTGATGGACGGCCTGATTGACAACAGCGTCCCCAACGGCAGAAAGAAAAATAAACCAGCATGAATATCACACAATCTATTCTTGAGGCACTCGAAAGCCTGAATGCCAACAAACTCCGCTCCGGTTTGACCATCCTGGGCATTATCATCGGGGTAGGGGCGGTGATTGCCATGCTGGGGGTCGGACGCGGCGCGCAGGATACAATCACCGGTTCCATCAGCGGCATTGGCACCAACCTGCTGTTCATTATCTCCGGCGGGAGTGATGATGTCCGCAACCCCAAGCCGCTCACCCTCAGCGACGCGGCCGCCATCGCCGATCCCTTCCAGGCGCCTTCGGTGGCTGCCGTTGCGCCGACTGTGCAGGGTGGCGCAACCCTGACTGCCAACGGCGAGCAGATGCAGGTCTCGGTGACCGGCACCACGCTCGAATATTTCACCATGCGTAATTACGCCCTCCTGGAGGGGGAATTTTTCACCGAAGCCGACCGCCTCGGCTACGCCTCGGTGGTGGTTATCGGCCCGGACGTGGCCGACCAGTTGTTCGGTCACCGCGACGGGCTGATCGGCGAAACCCTGCGCATCAACGGCCAGCCGTTCCGCATCCTGGGCGTGCTCGAGCCGCGCGGCGGCGGGATGATGGGCAGTCAGGATGCCGACGTTATCGTGCCGCTCGAAACGGCGCAGACGCGCATCCTGCAGCGTAACGACCGGCAGCGGGTGGGCATGATCCTTGTCCAGGTGCTGGATGTCAAATCTATCCCCCAGGCGACCGAGGAAATTGCCCAAATCCTGCGCCAGCGCCACAATACCCCCATCGGCGCGGACGATTTCACCATCTTCTCCCAGCAGGATTTCATTGCCGTGGCCGAGACGGTCACCAACGTCCTCACCATCTTCCTGGGCGGCATCGCCGGGATTTCGCTGCTGGTGGGCGGGATCGGAATTATGAACATCATGCTCGTTTCGGTCACCGAGCGGACGCGTGAGATCGGCCTGCGCAAGGCGCTTGGGGCGCGCAAGCGCGATATTCTCATCCAGTTCCTGACCGAGTCCTCGCTCCTGAGCCTGATTGGCGGGCTGGTGGGCATTCTTCTCGGCTGGTTGATCGCCTTCATCGTGGGGCGCATCGCTGCCGGGTCTGGCACCGAACTGAATCCAGCCATTGGCGTGGATTCCATTCTGCTGGCAACCATCTTTTCGGCGGCGGTCGGCCTGTTCTTCGGTATTTATCCGGCCAACCGTGCCGCCAACCTCGAGCCGGTGGAAGCCCTGCGCTACGAATAAAAGATGCCGAAGCAAAAATTCCTGTACGCAGCCTCCTAACTCGGACAAGCCGAAAGAGATTCAAACACAAAGGGCACAAAGGTTACGAAGGAAAACTTTAAACCCCCCTTTGTACACTTCGTGCCTTTGTGTTTAAAAATTCTTGCACAAAAAACAAGCATGACTCTACTGCAAAAAGGTTGTTGCACCGCGCAACAGGCGAAGACTGCCAGGAAAATGTAAAATCACAAATCATTATTCAAGATAATCTGCGTCGTGGTTCAACATTTTCAAAGCATCCTTGAATTTCCTTTGTTGCCTTTGTGTCCTTCGTGTTTAAAAAGGTTTTTGCAGTGGACTCAAGCATTTCACTTCTAAGTTCCTAAACTTGGAATGTGACAGCAGACCGCCGTCACATTCTTTCCGGCCATGCCGCCGTCCCGGCGGTGGCGCACGAAGTGATGCTGTGCTGGTACCTGGATTTGTGAATTCCCTCCCGCTGTTTTGGCTGATATAATCAGCGTCAACTACTTCTAGATAAGGACCTGCCGTGGAGAAAAAACTCGAAAAACTCAAAGAGACCATCGCCACCCTGGCCGACATTGGCGGCGTGCAAGCGATCCTGGGCTGGGACCAGCAAACCTACATGCCGCCCGGCGCAGCCGAGATGCGCGGTCAGCAGACTGCCACCCTGGGCCGCCTGGCGCACGAAATCGGCACCTCGCCGGAACTCGGCAAACTGCTCGATGAACTCAGGCCGTACGCCGCGAGCCTCGACCCAGATTCGGACGATGCCCGCCTGATCAAGTTCGCCATCCGCGACTACGAGCGCGCCACGCGCGTCCCGGCGGATTTTGTTGTGGAACAGGCGCAGGTGGTGACCCTGGCCAACCAAGCCTGGGCCGAAGCGCGCGGTAAATCCGACTTCTCCATCTTCCGCCCGCACCTAGAGAAGATCATGGAACTCACCCATCGGTTTGTGGGTTTCTTCCCGCCCGCCGATCATCCCTACGATATCCTGCTGGACGCCTTCGAGCCGGAAATGAAGACGGCGGATGTGAAGGCCATCTTTGACGCCCTGCGCCCCCAGCAGGTGGAACTCATCAAGGCCATCGCTGCCCAACCCCAGGTGGATGACTCCTTCCTGCACCAGCCCTTTGACGAGCAAAAACAGTGGGATTTCGGCGTGGAGGTCATCACCAAGTTCGGCTACGACTGGCAGCGCGGGCGGCAGGACAAATCCGCTCACCCCTTCACCGGCGGGCCGGGCGTCAACGACGTGCGCATCACCACTCGCGTGACTCCTGATTTCCTGAACAGCATGCTCTTCGGCACCATGCACGAGGCCGGCCACGCCATGTACGAGCAGGGCGTGGCGCAGACTCTGGTGCGCACCAACCTGATTGGCGGCGCGTCGCTGGCCGTCCACGAGTCGCAGAGCCGCATGTGGGAAAACCTTGTTGGCCGTTCCTACCCCTTCTGGCAGCACTTCTACCCCGCCCTGCAGGAAAAATTCCCACAACTGGCAGGCGTCCCGCTGGACACCTTCTACAAAGGCATCAACAAGGTACAGCCCTCCTTAATCCGCGTCGAGGCCGACGAAGCTACCTACAACCTGCATATCATGCTGCGCCTCGAGATCGAAATGGCCCTCATCGAAGACAAAGTGGCCGTCAAGGACCTGCCCGAAGTCTGGAACGCCAAGATCAACGAATACCTGGGCGTCACCCCACCCAACGATTCCCAGGGCGTCTTGCAAGACATCCATTGGTCGTGGGGCCTGTTCGGCTACTTCTCCACCTACGCACTCGGCAACCTCATCTCGGCCCAACTGTGGGAAAAGATCAACCAAGATATCCCCGACCTCGACGAGCAGATTCGCCAGGGCAAATTCGACGCCCTGCTCGGCTGGCTGCGCGCGAACATCCACGTTCACGGGCGCAAGTTCATGCCGCAGGAACTCGTCCAGCGTGTGGTCGGCTCCAAGATCGATTCGGCGCCTTACATGCGCTACTTGCGCAAGAAATACGGCGAAATTTACAGCCTGTAATCCTGACGCCCCGCAAGGGGCGTCTCTTGTTTATAATAGCGGATATGTACCGCCACATCACCCTGACCTGTCTCCTGCTCGCCGCGCTGACAGCCTGCGCGCCCGCCACGCCGTCTTTTTTCGTCCCCACCCGGACCTCGGACCTGTCCGCCGTTTCGACGCCAACCTCCACACTCGAGCCTGTCTCTGCTTCCCTCACGCCGGAGATCGTCTCGCCAACGCCGCCTCCGCTCGAGGCGACATCCACCCCATCCCCCCCCCCTACTGACACCGCCATGCCCTCGACACCCCTGCCGAGCCTGGCCCCTCCAACTCTCCAGCCGACCTCCATCCCCCAGCCTGAAGCCGGATCGGCGGCGATCCAGTTCTATTCCCCGGGGCCGCTCTCGCGGGTCACCTCGCCGGTGGTTTTCTACGGCTATGCCATCCCCGGCTACAACAGCAAAGGCGTGATCGAGTTGATCGGCGAAGACGGTTCCCTGCTGGCCTCCGAACTCCTGCAATTGAACACTTTCTACAAGTGGGCTTACTTCTACTGGACTTTGCCCTTCCAGGCGCGCGGCGCGGGGGAACTGGCGCGGCTCACCCTGACGACGCGCGACGAGCACGGACGGCCAACAGCAGTCCAGTCGGTGCACCTGATCCTCCTGCCGGACGGCTTCGAAGTCATCAACCCTCCCGGCGACCTCTCGGAGCGCTGTGTGATCGAATCTCCGGCGGCAGGAAAACGCGTCTCCGGCGGGACAGTTTCGGTGTCCGGCGAGATGCGCCCCTACAACAGCCTGCCGCTGATAGTCGAACTGGTCGCCGGCGACGGCTCGGTGCTGGCCTCGCAACTGGTCCCCATCCAGCCCAATTACGGCTATTATGTGCCGTTCCAGGTCACCCTGACGTATTCTGTTTCCGAATACACCCCCGTTCTGCTGACCATCAGTCAGCCCGACGAACGCATCGGCGGGACGATGTACCTCTACAGTCAGGAGATCAATCTCAATCCTTGACGCTCCTGCATGGCGGGTGTACAATTCCGGCTCGCTCTGGAAGGCGCAAACGGAGCAACGACGCGGGGTAGAGCAGTGGTAGCTCGTCAGGCTCATAACCTGGAGGTCGGTGGTTCAAATCCACCCCCCGCAACTGGAAGGCACTCACCCTGGATTTCGCTCCAGGGTGAGTTTTTTCTGCCGCCAAAAAATAATCTCCGGAAAGGGCGTATAATTGCAATATCAGGACATTGCAAGAAAGGAGCCGTTTATGAGCATGCAGGTAAGCATCGGCCAGATCAAGCGCGATATTTCCGAACTGGTTCACCGCGTCACCTACGCTGGCGAGCACATCATCATCACTTCCCGCGGCAAGCCTAAGGCCGCGCTGATCAGTATGCAAGACTACAAGCGCTTGCTCAAAAGCGAAGGCCGCGCTGCCGAGATCGAAAAATGGCTGGCCGAGACCCGGGTGTTCTCCAATAAGATCGAGAAGCGCCGCGGCAAACCCGTGGACGTGGATGCCGTCCTGGAAGCCTCCCGCGCCGACCTGGAGACGCGATGACCTCCGGCCTGATCGTCGTGGATGCCAGCGCGGCGCTGAAAGCCGTTCTGCCCAACCCCCTCCAGGCGCACTGCCTGGCGCTGGTGCAGACGTTTGCCGATGTCCAGCCGGCGGCCCCCGCATTATGGGCCTGCGAAACCACTTCCGCCCTCGCTAAGGCGGTCCATTTTGGCGAGATCACCGAGACCGAGGCGCGCCAGGCACTTGAGAAGTTGGACGGCCTGGGTGTGCGCCTGTTCGTCCCGGATGCAGACCAAAACCGGTTTGCCTTCGACTGGACCCTGCGGCTTGGGCGCGCCTCGGCATATGACAGTTACTATCTTACCCTGGCCCAGGCCCTGGAATGCGATTTCTGGACCGCCGATAAGCGTTTATTCAACGCGCTCCAGGATGCACACTTGGATTGGCTGCACTGGATCGAAGAACTAACGCCGTTGTAGATAGGTTTCCATAAGCAAGGAGCCAGAGCGGCGACTCTCATGGGTCGCCGGTCGCCGGCCAGGGCAGGCCTTTGTGGCTAAAAATCGGGTATACTTTCGGCGCTTATGACCGAAAACATCCGCAACTTCTGCATCATTGCCCACGTTGACCACGGCAAATCTACCCTGGCCGACCGGTTGCTGCATCTCACCGGTACGGTGCCAGACCGCGACACTACCGAGCAGATCCTCGACTCAATGGATTTGGAGCGCGAGAAGGGCGTCACCATCAAAGCCTCCGCCGTGCGCATGAACTACACCGCCGCCGATGGGAAAACCTACGAACTCAACCTGATTGATACCCCTGGTCACGTGGACTTCGGCTACGAGGTCTCGCGCGCCCTGGCCGCCTGCGAGGGCGCTGTGCTGGTGGTGGACGCCACGCAGGGCATCGAAGCCCAGACACTGGCCAATTTGTACCAGGCCATTGGGGCGAACCTGGAGATCATTCCGGTCATCAACAAGATAGACCTCGTCACCGCCCGCCCCGACGAGGTGGCCGAAGATATCGGCAGCCTGCTGGGGGTCCCGCCCGAGAGCGTCATCCGCGTCTCGGCCAAGGACGGGACGAACGTGGCTGCCATCCTGGAGGCCGTCGTCCAGCGCGTCCCGCCGCCGCGCGGCGACGCTGAGGCCCCCTTGCGCGCCCTGGTTTTCGACTCGCACTACGACTCCTACAAGGGCGTCATCACCTACGTGCGCCTCGTCGAAGGCCGCCTCGGCCCCGGCGACACCCTCCGCCTGATGTCCACCGGCGTGGATGTGAAACCGATCGAGGCGGGCATCTTCGCCCCAATGATGAAACCGGTCCCTGGTCTCGCGGCGGGCGAGGTGGGCTACATCGCCACCGGGCTGAAGACTGTCCATGACGCCCGCGTCGGCGATACGATCACCAGCAGCGCCCGTCCGGCCGCGGACCCGCTGCCTGGGTACCGTACCCCCAAGCCGATGGTCTTTGCCGGCATCTATCCCTCTGAAGCGGACGACTACCAGGACCTGCGCGACGCCCTCGACAAACTCCAGTTGAACGACGCCTCGCTGGTCTTCGAGCCGGAGACCTCGCAGGCGCTCGGCTATGGCTTCCGCGCCGGCTTCCTGGGACTGTTCCACATGGAGATCATCCAGGAGCGCATCGAGCGTGAGTACGATTTGGACGTGGTCTTCACTGCCCCAACCGTGGCCTACGAGGTGCTGCTGCACGATGGCGCGACAAAGATCGTGGACACTCCTGCCGACCTGCCCGACGAGGGCGACATCGCCGAGATCCGCGAACCTTGGATGACCATCGAGATCATCACGCCCACCGACTACTACGGCCCGATCATGGAACTGGTCACCAAGCGGCGCGGCCTGTTCAAGGGTTCAGAATACCCCGCCCCGCACCGCGTCCAGTTGAACTACGAAATCCCGCTTTCCGAGATCATTGTGGATTTCTTCGACGAACTGAAATCGCGCACGCGCGGCTATGCCTCGCTCGATTACCAGTTCCTCGAGTACCGCGCCGACAAACTACAAAAACTGGAGATCCTGGTCAACGGGGAGGCGGTGGATGCCCTGGCGACCATCGTCCACACCCAGGATGCCTACCACAAGGGCCAGCGGATGATCACCAAACTCAAGGACCTCATCCCGCGCCAGTTGTTCGATGTGGCCATCCAGGCTGCTTCGGGTGGACGAATCATCAGCCGCGCCAATGTCAAGGCCCTGCGCAAGGACGTGCTGGCCAAGTGCTACGGCGGCGACATCACCCGCAAGA
>DYKZ01000251.1 GCA_020722345.1 Anaerolinea thermophila
TGCCCAAATGCGCGTCTTCGTGGAAGTGCAGGGCGATCTCATGTCCGCGCGCCGCCAGGTCGGCGAGGACGGTGTTACCTGACTCGATCGCCACCGTTGTGAAAGGACTTTGCGCTTGGATGGTCATGCGCCCGCCGTGCGCCTCGACGATTCGCGTCACAGTGAGAATGTCTTGCACATGCCGCTCGAAGAATTGCGGATTGTGATAATCGCCTTTGCCGCTCTGGTATCCCTGCGCGGTTTCGCCCATCGGCTCGATGTGCATGCCGATGGTGAAATACAGGACTGCGGGCTGTGCTTCCTGAGGCGGGGCAGCCGTTTCGGTCTGGACCTCGGGGCTGCCAGCCGTTTCGACGGGCGTGTTCTCGTCCCCTTGCGCGGTGGGCGAGGAAACGAACGGCGCGGCAGTCAACGAGCAAGCCAGGCTGAACAAGACAAGTAAAGTAACGAACAGAGTCAAGCGTTTCATAGACTGTCTCCTTTGGTCAGTTTTTCGTAACCGTCTGCTTCGTCCCAAAACGTACTGCCAGGCTCTGCAAGTGCCACGAAGTGGTATGGCATTGCCGACCAGAGTTCGGCGGCACCTTTTCCTTCATCCTCCCAGCGGGATAAAGAGGCTGAAGTGAGAGAAAGCAGACATTTACGATTTTTTCCAGTTTAGACCACAGAAACGACTTTTGAAAGTGTTCCTCGTCATTGTCTGCGCAGAATTGCTATGCAAATCGCCTGCTTCGCCCATGACGCCTGTCACAGGACGCATGAGGGAATCATGATTGCCGTCATGCCCCCTCGGAACGCCCTTGTGATAAGATGGGGGCGTGAGCGCAACGGATGATTCCTCCCGCATTCTCCGCACCGCCGCATGGATTTGGCTGGCATTCCTGTTGGCGATGGCACTGATAGACCTGGCGTTGTACACGCCTGCCATTCAAAGGCTGTTCGGCGCGCCGATTCAATTTCAATCGCTGCCGCCCAGCCTGCCCAACCGTCCGCTACATCCCAATTTAACGCCCGTGTATGTGTATTACGCCGCCAACGGCTGTACCGCCTTCCTCTTCCTCTTCCTTGCCCATTGGGAGACGGCGCGCCAACGACTGGGCAGGGCATATTACCCCTTGCTGCTGCTCATCCTGTTTGCCGTTCCGATTCTCATCAGCACAACGATCGTGCCACGCTTTCCGTCCGGTCCGCTCGCCAATGCCGAAGGCATGGCGCTGCGGCAACTGCCGGTTCTGTTCGTGGCGCTGGCGTTGGTCGCCTGGGAATATCCTTTCGCCCACGTTGCGTTGTTCAGCATTGCCGTCACTCTCTTTGAGTTAATGCTCCTTTCCCTCAGTCCCTTTCGGAACCGCGTCTTGGTCGTCTATTCCTTCATTGCCGTCATCCGCCTCACCAGTTTTCTGACGGTGGGATATTTCATCAGCGCGCTGGTCTCGCGCCTGCGCGAACAGCGCGAATCCCTGCGAAAGGCAAACGCCGATCTGACCCACTACGCTTCCACCCTGGAACAACTCACCGTCAGCCGCGAACGCAACCGCCTGGCGCGCGACCTGCACGACACCCTGGCGCACTCGCTCACCGCCATCTCCGTCTCGCTCGAAACCGCTCAGGCGTATTTCGACCTGGATCACGAAAAGACTCGCAGCCTGCTCGATTCGTCCCTGCAAGCCACGCGCAACGGGCTGGAAGAGACCCGCCGCGCCCTGCGCGCCCTGCGTTCTTCGGATTTGGAAGATTTGGGACTGCGGCTTGCCTTGCAAAAACTGGCGCAATCCGCCGCCGCCCGTGTCAACCTGGACCTCGAACTGGCTCTGCAAGACCCCATGCCCTCCCTCGCCCCCGACGTAGAACAGTGCATCTACCGCATCGCCCAGGAAGCCGTCGAAAACGTCGTCCATCACGCCAACGCCGGCCGACTCGCCCTGCGCCTGGAGCCTGAGGCCGGGCGCTGGAAAATGACCGTTCAGGACGACGGTCTGGGCTTCGACCCGCGCGACAAGGTCAGCACCGGTCACTTTGGGCTGGTCGGCATGAAAGAACGCGCCCAACTCGCCGGAGGCAAATTGACGATTGAGAGCCAAAAAGGAAAAGGGACGAAGGTGGTATTGGAGATCTGACCCTTGTCCCATACCGCGTCCCGTACTGCCAGCTCGTCCCGCCGACCT
>DYKZ01000252.1 GCA_020722345.1 Anaerolinea thermophila
GGAGGTTGGTATAATCCAGCCTGCTTTTACAGGAGGCTTCCGTGAATTCACGAAATCAGTCGTTTATCATCTATCTTTTGCTGGGGATAGCCATTGTGGCGATGATCTACTTCAACATCCGCCAGCAGCCCGACTCGCAGGGTCCGCTGACAATCAACGAAGTCGCCAGCATGGTCCAGTCTGGCGAGGTTGCCCGTATCGTTGTCAATGACGATAATAGTTTACTGGTAATCACGCGCGGCGAAGGCGATGCGACAATCGAACACCCTTCCCAGAAGGAACCGGAAACGACCCTGGTGGCCCAACTGCTGGCCCTGGGCGTTTCGCCCGATAAACTCTCCCCCGATGCGATCTCCATCGAAGCCAAGCCGCCCAGCGCGTGGAGCGGCATCCTGACTCTGGCCGGTTATTTCTTGCCGGTGCTTTTCCTGGGCATCATGTTCTGGTTCATCTTCCGCCAGGCCCAGGGCAGCAACAACGCTGCCATGGCGTTCGGCAAATCGAGAGCGCGCATGTTCAGCGGGGAGCATCCCACGGTCACCTTCGAAGATGTGGCCGGTGTGGACGAGTCGAAGGAGGAACTGCGTGAGGTGGTCGAGTTCCTGAAGGAACCGCAGAAATTCATCCAGTTGGGGGCGCGCATCCCGAAGGGCGTCCTGCTGGTCGGCCCTCCCGGCACCGGCAAGACGCTGCTCGCCAAAGCCGTTTCTGGCGAAGCAGGTGTGCCTTTCTTCTCCATCTCTGGCTCGGAGTTCGTCGAAATGTTCGTCGGTGTGGGCGCCAGCCGCGTGCGCGACCTGTTCGATCAGGCCAAGCGTCACAGCCCCTGCATCGTCTTCGTGGACGAAATTGACGCGGTCGGCCGCCAGCGCGGCGCCGGCCTGGGCGGCTCGCACGACGAGCGCGAACAGACCCTCAACCAGATGCTGGTTGAGATGGATGGCTTCGACACCGACACCAACATCATCATCATTGCTGCCACCAACCGCCCCGACATTCTTGATCCGGCCCTCCTCCGCCCCGGTCGCTTTGACCGCCGCGTGACCCTCGACCGGCCTGACATGAAGGGACGCGAGGCCATCCTCAAGGTCCACGCCCGCGGCAAACCGTTCGAGCCGACGGTTGACCTGGCTTCGATTGCCCGCGGCACCCCCGGCTTCGTCGGCGCGGACCTGGAAAACCTGGTCAATGAGAGCGCCATCCTAGCCGCCCGGCGCAACAAGAAAGCCATTGGCCAGCCCGAACTCGAAGAAGCCATCGAGCGGGTCGTGATGGGGCCGGAGCGCAAATCCCGCCTCATCAGCGACGAGGAAAAGCGCATTATCGCCTACCACGAGGCCGGCCATGCAGTGGTCATGAACGCCATCCCCGAGGCCGACCCGGTGCAGAAGATTACCATCGTTGGGCGCGGGCAGGCCGGAGGTCTAACCTGGTACCGCCCGGAGGATGACCGCATCCTGATGTCGCGCAAGAAGATGATTGCTCAACTAACCGGTTCGCTGGGCGGGCGCGCGGCCGAGGAACTCGTCTTCGACGACATCACCTCGGGCGCCTCCTCGGACCTGGAGTCTGTCACCCGCATCGCCCGCACGATGGTCACCCGCCTGGGCATGAGCGAGGAACTCGGCCAGCGCGTCTACGGCCAGAAAGAGGAACTCATCTTCCTGGGCCGCGAAATCTCTGAACAGCGTGATTACTCGGAGGCGGTTGCCGAACAGATTGACCGCGAGGTGCGCCGCCTGGTGGATGACTGTTACCAGCAGGCGCGTTCGATCCTGAAGGAATACCGCGCTTACCTGGATGCGGTTGCCGGAAAACTGCTCGAGGTGGAAACCCTGACGCGCGAAGAGTTTGAGAAACTCTTCCCGCCGCCGTTCCCCAAGAAGAGCGGCACGCCGCAACTGGCCTAGCCTCCGACCTTACAGAGTCGAAAAAACTCACCCTGCAACGGGTGAGTTTTTGTTTCCTGAGGCGGAGAGGGTGGGATTCGAACCCACGGTGGGGACAAGCCCCACAACGGTTTTCGAGACCGTCCCATTCAACCGCTCTGGCACCTCTCCGGGCGGCGGGCGCAATTATATCGCAAATTCCCCCATTGTTGCATGGCTGGATATAAAAAGAACAGGCGGCGCCAAGTTGCGCCGCCTGTCTTCGAACGCA
>DYKZ01000253.1 GCA_020722345.1 Anaerolinea thermophila
TGCTGCACAGCCTGAAGAATACCGAGATGCACCCGCGCACCGAGACGCTGCTCTACCAGGCGGCGCGTGCCCAGTTCGTGGAGCAGGTTGTCCGCCCGCGGCTGGCGCTGGGGGAAATCGTCCTCTCGGACAGGTACGCCGATTCCACTCTGGCCTATCAGGGCTACGGCCACCAGCAGGACCTGGAGCAAGTGCGCTCTCTCATCCGATACGCCACTGGCGGACTGGTTCCTGACCTGACCATCCTGCTCGATGTGGATGTGGAAATCGGCCTGAAGCGCAAGAAGAAAGCCGACGAGTGGAACCGGCTGGATGCCTACACGGTGGAGTTCCACCAGCGTGTGCGAGCGGGGTATCTGGAGATAGTGAAACAGGAGCCGGGGAGGTGGGTAGTAGTGGATGCAGGGCAGGAATGGGAGAGGGTGCAAGATGAGTTGAGAAAGGTATTTTTGGAAAGATTGCAGAAAGCGTGAGCCTCGCCGCAGCCGCCGGCGAGGCCCTCCGCCCCAAGTTGCTTGACGCAGGCGGCGAATTGGCTGATGGACATAGTCGGCTTGGCGCTCTCCAGTGTCAGCCGGGCCAGGCGTGGGTTATGGTCTCCGGTGCGCAAGGACTCGGGGCCGTAGAGGCTGATGATCTGGCCGGGAGTCTTGTAGAAAGAAATCTCGCAGGTTCCGAACCTCGCGGCGGGAGAAAAAACGGTTACTCCTGATACTCCAACTCATATTCCCCAATAAAGACCGTGTCGCCCTCCTGGGCGCCGGCCTCGCGGAGCGCCTTGTCCACGCCCAAGCGCTCCATGAGTTTCTGGAAGCGGCGTACCGAGCCAGGCTGGTCCCAGGGGGTCATGTCGGCGGCGCGCTGGATGGCTTTGCTGTGGATGCGCCAGCCGTCTGTTTCGCGCACAATCTTGAAGTCACGCGGGTCTTCCTCAGTAGGACGGTAGACTGGCAGGGGAAGCGCGGCCTCCTTCAGCGCAGGGGTTTCAGCCAGCCGTTGGGCGGCTTCGAGCAGCAACTCGCGCACGCCTGTTCGCGCCAGGGCAGAGACGAGCACCACATTCACCTTTTGTTTTTTAAATTTTGTTCTGAACTCTTTCCAGCGTTCCTGGACTTCGGGCTGGTCGGCCTTGTTGACGGCCACCACTTGCGGCTTTTCGCGCAGGCGCGGGTCGAAGAGCGCCATCTCGGCGTTGATCTGAGCATAGTCGGCCAGCGGGTCGGGGGAGAGACCGTCGAGCAGGTGGATCAGGACACGCGTCCGGGCAACGTGGCGCAGGAACTCGAAGCCCAGCCCCGCGCCGTGCGAGGCGCCTTCGATCAGGCCGGGGATGTCGGCCAGGACGACGGTCGTCTCCTCATCCACGCTGGCCACGCCCAGGTTCGGTTCGAGGGTGGTGAACGGGTAATCAGCGATCTTCGGTTTGGCGTTAGTCAGCACCGAGAGCAGGGTGGACTTGCCGGCGTTGGGCACGCCGACGATGCCGATGTCGGCGATGAGTTTGAGTTCGAGGCGCAGGCGTTTCTGCTCGCCCGGTTCGCCGCGCTCGGCGGTGCGCGGGACCTGGTTGATGGAACTCTTGAAATGGGTGTTGCCGCGTCCCCCGCGCCCGCCCTTGCAGACGACCAGCCGCTGGCCGGGAGCAGTCAGATCGCCGAGCAGTTCACCGCTGACAGCATCATAAACAACCGTGCCAGGCGGGACCGGGACCACCAGGTCTTCCGCGCCGCGGCCGGCACGGTTCTGGCTGCCGCCGCCCCGGCCGTCTTCGGCGGTGTAACGCGCCGTGTGGCGGAAGGCCGCCAGCGTGTTGAGGGTGGGACGCACCTCGAGGATCACGTCCCCGCCGCGGCCGCCGTCGCCCCCGTCGGGGCCGCCGCGCGGCACGTATTTCTCGCGGCGGAAATGGACCATGCCATCCCCGCCCTTGCCGGACTTGACTTCGATTTCTGCCTGGTCAATGAACATGGGTCTATTGTAACAAAGAGACCGGGTTCCTGTGTGAAACCCGGCCTCCAATGTATCAGCAGGTAGACTGCTTTACTTGACTTCCACCAGCACAGCGCGGACGAGGACACGATATTTGTAATCACCCGTTGTCTGGTCGAAGCCGCGGCAGGTCACCAGGGTGACCCATGGCAGTTCCTCGT
>DYKZ01000068.1 GCA_020722345.1 Anaerolinea thermophila
GAGCGAGCCAGACCACACCCGCGCGGTGATTATTGCCTCGACGATTGTTGCCCTGACCTGCATCCTGTCCTGCGCTACGGTATGGATCATTCTGGTCCTGCGCATGTCATGAACAGCCCTGCTTGGACAAGCGCCCCGACTTTTCTGCCGGGACGCTTTGTTTTTATCAGCCTTCGCTGGTCATGATGAACAGTGGTTTCATCTCGAATGATTCGTATTTAGGGCGGTAACGGTCGGTGTTGTAGAATTCCTTCACGTTGACCATCTTTTTCGAGCCGGTGATAACATCCAGCGGCATATTGTCGTAGCGTCCATTCTTGAGCACCACCAGCCGCCCGTGGATGCCCTTCAGGAGCAGGTCAAGCGCCAGGTTGCCAAACGCCATCGGGACAACCGAATCAATGGCATCCGGGTCGCCGCCGCGCACCATGTAGCCGAGTTTTTGGTTGATGATGTTGATCTGCACGCCGTTGTTATAGGTCGCAGTGCGATTTTGCAACTCCGCCGAGATCAGATCGCCGATGCCGCCCAATTTAGCGTGACCGAAGGCGTCGGTGGTACGATCCTGGAAAACCATCTCGCCGCCCTCGAACATAGCCCCTTCCGAAACCAGCACAATGGAATATTTGCTGGGGTTATGGTTGCGGTCGTAAACAAGCAATTCAGCCAGCCGATCAATGTTGAACTTCCATTCGGGGATCACGCAGCGGTTGGCCGCGCCCGCCATGGTCGGAAGCATGGCCGTAAAGCCGGCGTAGCGCCCGAAGACTTCCAGCACCATGATGCGTTCATGCGAGCCGCCGATGGTGCGCAGGCTGTTGGCCAGCGAAATCGTACGCGTGACACAGGTGCTGAAGCCAATGCAATAATCGGTGCCGGGCACATCGTTGTCCATCGTCTTTGGGATGGCAACCACCTTGACGCCCTCCTGATAAAGGCGCACCGCATAACTGAGCGTATCGTCGCCGCCGATGGGGATGAGATAGTCTATGCCCAGGAAATCCAGGTTCTTCAAGACTTCCTGAGTAAGGTCATTTTGCTCGGCATGATATTTGTCTCTCAAATGCAGCGGGACATTTTCCTTTTTTACACGGGTTGCATTCGTGCGCGACGTGTGCAGGAACGTGCCGCCGGTACGCCCGGCGCGGTTGACCGCCTCCTCGGTGAGAAGTTGGAAATTGTTGCTGTTATCCGCATCTTTCTCGCGAATAATATCCACCAGCCCGCCCCAGCCGCGGCGCAAGCCGATGACCTGGTAGCCTTCGCGCAGAGCGCGGATGGTTACAGCGCGGATGGCGGGGTTCAGTCCAGGTACATCGCCGCCCCCGGTGAGAATGCCAATCACGCCAGGTTTCCTCTTGGACATACGAAACTCCTTAATGCGAAAATAATGGCTCAATCAAGCGGCTATTATAATCCAGGCAACTTCTCAACATCAAAATATCGTGAAAATTTCCCTCAAAGGTTATAATCATTGAGTAGCCCTTCGAGAGCGAGTTACTATGAATAACCCTCATACCGGTCCGTTTCTGACAGACCCCAACGGTCAGGAACATCCCCTCAATTCCTCCACCGCCACAATCGGCCGCGCTGTGGAGTGCGACATTGTCATCGTCAGCAAAAGTATCTCGCGCGAGCATGCCCGCCTGCGTCGTGACGGTCGCCGCTGGTTCGTGGACGATCTCGGCTCCACCAACGGGACATTCCGCAACAACGAGCGCGTCATCGGCAGCCTCGATCTGCGCGACGGCGACAGCCTGAAAGTTGGGGAGGTGACCTTCATTTTCCACGACCCCGACACCACCACGCGCGAAAACCCGGTGCCGGACCTGGAGGTGGACGCCGCGGCGGGGGTCGTGCGCGTCAACCGTAAACCGGTCTCGCTCTCGCCGAAAGAGTATGCCCTGCTGGCCTACCTCTACAGCCGCCCCGGCCAGGTTTGCTCGAAAGACGAGATCGGCCGCGCCGTCTGGCCCGAATACCAGGCCGGAGGAATCTTCGATTACCAGATCGAGAATCTTGTCCGCCGCCTGCGCACGCGCATTGAGGTGGACCCCGCCGACCCGCAGTTGTTGATGACCGTGCGTGGCCTGGGCTACAAACTAATGGTAGCGCAGCGTACACGCCAGACCAGTGTTCAGCCAGTGGAACGCTGAATTAATATCTTCTGTACAAATTCCGAATAGTTCCCGAATAGCCGGCTGATAGGTTGAAATGGGGCCTCGCGCGTATCATAAAGCCGATGAAACCATCCAGTGTCAGGTTACCGGCGCGGAAGAAATCCATGTCTCCCCTCTCCCTCGAAGGAAAAACCCTCGGCAAGTATCGTATCCTAGAGCCATTGGGACGAGGCGGGATGGCACAGGTCTACAAGGCCTACCATCCCAGCCTGGACCGCTACGTGGCAGTCAAGATCCTGCGCGCCGACCTGACCGAAGATACAGAATTCCTGGGCCGCTTTCGGCGCGAGGCCCGCGCCGTTGCCGCCCTGCGGCACCCGAATATTGTCCAGATATTCGACTTTGATGCCCAGGATGACCTCTATTACATGGTCATGGAGTTGCTGGAAGGCGACACGCTCAAAGCCTACCTGAACGCCTTCCGCAAGCGGGGCGGGCGCATACCGCTCGGCGAGTTGACCCGTATCCTGAACGATGCCCTGGCAGGCCTGTCCTACGCTCACGCGGAAGGTGTGATCCATCGCGACCTGAAACCCTCAAACATCCTGCTCACCAAGCGCGGGCAGGCCGTTCTGACCGATTTCGGCATCGCCCAGATCCTGGGTGGAACGCAATACACCGTCTCCGGCGCGCTGATGGGCACGCTGAACTACATGGCGCCCGAACAAGGCCGCGACGGAAAATGCGATACCCGCTCCGACATCTACTCGCTGGGAATCACCCTTTATGAGATGCTGACCGGCAGTGTGCCTTTCGACGCCGATACGCCGCTGGCAATCCTGCTCAAACACCTCAACGACCCGCTGCCCCTGCCGCGCAGCCTCGAACCGTCCATTCCCGAACCGTTCGAGCGCGTGGCGCTCAAAGCGCTGGCAAAAGAGCCGGACGCGCGCTACCAGAGTGCGGCAGAAATGGCCGCCGCCCTCCAGGCCGCCGCCCAGGAGACCGGCATCGAGGTCCCGGCGTTGACAACGCTCCCGCAAACGGTAAGCATCCCCTCGGTCCGGCCGGCTGCGGTAGCCGTGTTCTCCGGGAGAGAGAAGTCCAAGATCCCCGATATAGGTTTCGCCAGCGGGGACACCGAGGTCAAGATTAACATCCCGGCGTCCGAAGTTCACGAGTCGCAGAAACGCGGCTCGCGCGGGGCGCTGACCTGGCTCACGCTGATGGTACTGGGCAATATGTTGATGCTGTGGGCAAGCGGCGTCTTTGGTTGGGATGTGATGGGGCACGCCTGGCCGATGGAATTGGTGCTGGTGGGCATGTTGTTCTTCCTGCTATTGGTCGAGTCGTCCAATGTCTGGTTGCTGATTCCGGGTGGCCTAGTCATGGGCAACGGGCTGCTTCTGACGTATTTCTCCCTGACCGGCCGCTGGAGCGACTGGGTTTTGCTCTGGCCGCTGGAGCCTCTGATTATCGGTGCTTCGATCATCGCGCCGTTCTGGTTGATCAAACAAGACGATGGTGGGCGGGCGTTCGTCCGCTGGCTCGGAAGCGGCGTTCTCATCATCGCCGGCGTCACCTTCATCGTCACGGTGGCAGCGGCGATCGTGCAAATCATCTAGTTCCCATTGCAGCACAGGATGGTTTGAACTGGCAAATCAAATGCCGCCAGTTGCGTTGGACGCGGCAATAATTCCAAAGAACCCAAAGGAGGTTCGAATGCAAAAGAATACTTCGCTTCTGTTCGGCATCACATTGGTCATCCTGGCGTTCCTGGCACTGGGAGGCAACCTGCTGGCACGCATGGGGAGTGGAGGCGCCTCCGCTTTCCACAGTTGGCCGTTGGCAGTGATTGGCGGTGGCCTGCTGTTCTGCATTCCGCCGTTCATTTTCCGGCAGAACAAGGGGCTGGGCGGGTTGTTCATCCCCGGCCTCCCCGTGCTGACCACCGGCCTGCTGCTTTTTGCCGCCAGCATGACCGGCCACTGGAGCCTGTGGGGAATCTTCTGGCCGCTGGAAGTGATCGGCGTGGCGGTTGGGTTCGTAATGGCCGCCATCTTCCTGCGGGTGGTCTGGCTGACCATCCCGGCCAGCATTGTCGGCTTAACCGGCCTGGCGCTGCAATTCTGCGCCGTCACCGGCCTGTGGGCGGCCTGGGCCGTGCTCTGGACGGTGGTGCCCTTCTCGGTCGGCCTGCCTCTGCTCCTCATCGGCATCTTCCACAAAATGGATGGCGTCAAACTGGCCGGAATGATCGTCATCGCCTTCGCCGGGCTGGCATTTGCAGCCATGGCCGCCATCCTAGGCAGCAGTTCACCGGTTATCACCATTGGGGGGCCGGTCCTGATCCTGACAGTGGGCGTCATCATGATCGTTTCGGCGCTCTTTGGCAAGAAGATCGCCTCTGCCTGAACCAACGCAGCAAAACAACGTCCCGCCGCATTCCTGCGCGGCGGGACGAATTTATCTTTCGGGTGGATATTAATCCGTCGCCGGCTGGACCTTTGGCCTGCGGCGCGACCAGAACCCCTCTCCCCAAAACAGGATCAGCGCCGCCCAGACGGTGCCGAACCCCGCCAATTGCGTTTGCGTGAAAGGTTCCTTGAAAGCCAGCACACCGAGCATGAACTGCAAGGTGGGGGCAATGTACTGGATGATCCCCAGCAGCGAGAGTGGGATGCGCTGGGCGGCGGAGGCAAACATCAGCAGCGGGATGGTCGTCACCACGCCCGCGCCCACCAGCAGCAGGTCCGAGCCCGCCCCGGCATGAAGGAAGGCCCCCTCCCCGCCGACCTCCGAGAAGGCCAGCCATCCCAGAGCAGGCAGGAACAGGATCCCGGTCTCAAGGGAAAGCCCGAAGACGGAGCCGAGCGGGGCAGTCTTCTTGACCAGGCCATAGAATCCGAACGAGAACGCCAGCGTCAGGGCAATCCACGGCAACTGGCCGTAAACCACCGTCAGATAAGTGACGCCGGCCGCCGCCATGACGACCGGCACCCACTGGAAGGCGCGCAATCGTTCACGCAGGAAGACCACCCCAAGTAAAACGTTGAGCAGGGGGTTGATGAAATATCCCAGGCTGGTTTCGACAATATAGCCGGCATTGACCGCCCAGACGTAAGTCAGCCAGTTGACGCCGATTAGCAGCGCGGCGACGAAATAGATGAGCAGCACCCTGCGGTTGGCAATCGCCGCCCGGAAGGGTTTCCACTGTTTCGTTGCCAGCATGAACGCCAGCAGGAAGAGGAACGACCAAACGATGCGATGGCTCAACAATTGCAAGGCCGGGACGTGCTTCAACAATTTCCAATAGGCCGGGAAAAGCCCCCAGGTGCCATATGCACCGAGGGCATAGAGAATGCCTTGATTCATGCAGTCGCGCCTCCTCGCGCAACAGGCGGTAAGTATACACCCGTTTCCCTGCCGGTCAGGGAGCCGAGCGCACTAGGAAAAATGGGGCGCAGTTTACATCTTGAAAAACATCTTGCAAGGTGATATAAAGGAACAAATCCTTTACTCCCCCGGAGGTTTTATGTCTGAACAATTCCCCACCCCTGCGCCCGCTCCTGCCCCCGCTCCCGCCGGTGACAAGAAGGGCCTTGCCATCGCCTCGCTCGTCCTGGGCATCCTCGGCTTCTGCGGCTCGCTCATCCCGATCTGCGGCGGGCTATTTGGCCTGGTCGGCGTGATCCTGGGATTCCTCGGCCTGAAATCCTCGGGCAAGGGCATGGCCATCGCCGGCATCATCCTGGGCGGCCTCGGCATCCTGCTGGCGATCGTATTCTTCATCATCGGCCTGGCATCCGGCCCCATCCTCAAACAACTCCAGTACCAACTCGGTTACTAGGATTGTTCGAGCCTTCCGGCCTCCCGCACTCAAAGCGGGAGGTTTTTTTTATGATTGATAACCCTTGCGAAGGGTTTATCATACCCTGACACTGCCTCCCACCAAGAGAGGACATTGCATCTATCCCGGCAGAAATTCGACCTTCGCAAGGCTGCCGAGGTGACATTTTCCTTACATGCTATAATCCCGCCATTGGAGGCGCATGGAAAATACTCTGGAATTACAAGTTGGCATTCTTCTCCGCGTCCGCGGACTGAAACTCGCCAGCGCCGAATCCTGCACCGGCGGGCTGATTGCCGACCGCATCACCAATATCCCCGGTTCATCGGATTACTTCCTAGGTGGCGTGGTGGCTTACGATAACGCTGTAAAGATCAACCTGCTCAACGTCCCGGCAGGACTGCTGGCCCAGCACGGCGCGGTCAGCGAGGAGACGGTGCGCGCCATGGCGGAAGGGGCGCGCACCCTGCTGGGGGCAGACATCGCCGTCAGCGTCAGCGGCGTGGCCGGACCCGGGGGCGGCTCCGCGGAGAAACCGGTCGGCACAACATGGATCGGCCTGGCCGCCGCCGACGGTACCTGGGCGCGTCATTTCTGCTGGGACGGCGACCGGCGTTCAAATAAAACATCATCTGCTGAGGCCGCATTGCAAATGATATTAGATTATTTCCAGGGCGGGTTGAAATCATGACAAAATTTTTAGCTCCCTTTTTACTACTCGCCTTAAGTTTGGCCGCGTGCGGTTCCCGTGAACCTCTCTCAACCGTAGAAATCGCGCTGATACCAACCATCAGCCCAACGCCACCGGCACAAGCCTGCTTTCATACCGCAATAACTCAAGGGGAATTAAACCTATGCGCTGCCCAACAAGCACAGCAATCACAGCAGAAACTTGACCAACTCCTAGAAGAACTACAGTTAAAGTATTCCGAAGAAGTCTGGGGAGAACGCTGGGCAGAATTTCAGGTTATTGAGCAAGATTGGCAAACTCTTCGAGACCGGAATTGTACTTGGATAATGTCACTCTTTGAGAGTGGCTCAATTGCACCAATGGAATACTCTATGTGCATTGCCAGATATAATAACCAACGCATTCAAGAACTGGCAATTTTACTTTGCGATGGCGCAGGCTTGACTGGTCCATGTCCGGAATCGCAAAAGTATGAGGGGGCAACCATTCAACCATGAAGGTTGTCGTTCTTATCTCTGCCAACTCCGAATGGCGGGCGGTCAAGAAAATCCTCTCCCCTGTCAAAACCCAGTCCACGCCGATGGGCGAGAGGTTCAAGGTTGGACGTTTGACCTATTTTCACGGCGGCTGGGGCAAAATCTCTGCCGCAGCAACGACCCAATATGCCATTGACCACTTCCGCCCCGATCTGCTGGTCAACCTCGGCACCTGCGGCGGCTTTGAAGGCTGCATCGAACGAGGTATGGTCATCCTGGTCACAAAAACCATCATCTACGACATCCTCGAGCAAATGTCTGACCCCGACGAGGCAATCGCGAAATATTCAACCGAACTCGACCTTTCGTGGTTACCAGACGGCGGGCCGTGGACGGTAGACAATGGCCCATTATCCATCGTCCGCGGTCTCCTCGTTTCTGCCGACCGCGACATCGTGCCGGGCGATATCCCCCGGCTGGTGGAAAAATATGGTGCGCTGGCAGCCGACTGGGAGTCCGGGGCGATCGCCTGGGTGGCAAAAAAGAACGGGGGGCGCTGCCTCATCCTGCGCGGGGTCACCGACCTGGTCGGCCCGTCGGGCGGCGAGGCGTATGGGAATATCGAGGTGTTCCATGAAGCGACAAAATCGGTGATGAAGAACCTGATCGAGCAATTTCCAGGCTGGTTGGATAGAATTTCATGAGATGAACATCGAGACGACCGAAATCCAGAAACGCAACTTCCGCAACGTGCAGATAGACGCCATCGGCGTCAGCATCTCCAACGTCGCCGCGCCGTTCCTGCCGGTATTCCTCACGCGCCTCGGCGCAACCAGTTTCCAGGTCGGGCTGCTGACCACCATGCCGGGCGTCACCGGCCTGGTGCTTGCCATTGTAGTGGGCCGCTTCCTGCAGACCCGCCGCAACATCGTCCCCTGGTTCAGCCTGTCGCGGCTGATGGTCATTGCCTGCTACGCCCTCACCGGCCTGCTGACCCTGCTCCTGCCACAAAAATTCCTTGTCGCCTCCACGCTCGGCATCTGGGCCTTTGCCACCCTGCCGCAGGTGGCGCTGGCAGTGGCCTTCTCGGTCGTGATGAACGCCGTTGCCGGTCCAGAGGGGCGCTACACCCTGCTCAGCCGCCGCTGGGCCATTTTTGGACTGACGACTGTCATTGGGACGTTCCTCATCACCCGCGTCATTGACCTGGCAGCCTTCCCCACCAACTACGCCTTTATGTTTATGGGACTCTCGCTCGGCGGGCTGATTAGTTTCTACTTCTCCAACCGCATCCGCATCCCGGACCAAACGCCTGCTCCCCTTTCGAAGGGCGGCTCCCCTGCTGAGACGGTACGCAATTACCTGGGCCTGCTACGCGCTCATCCGGCTTTTACATCGTTTATATTGAAACGTTTCGTCTATCTCTCGGCAATTGCGCTCAGCGCGCCGCTCTTCCCGTTGTATTTTGTGCGTGTGGTTAACGCCTCCGACAAAAACATCGGCTCAATCAACATGACCATCAGTCTGGTGATGCTCATGGGATATTTCCTCTGGACGCGGGTCTCGCGCCGCCGCGGCGGCCGGATCGTCCTGCTGGCGACCACCTTCGGAGTGAGCCTCTATCCTGCCCTGACCGCCTTCACCCAGCGCGTCGAGTGGATTTTCCTTTACGCCGCCGTCTATGGACTGTTCCAGTCCGGCCTGGACCTGGTTTTCTTCGATGAGTTAATGAAAACCGTCCCGGCGGAGTACAGCGCCACATTCGTCTCGCTGGCACAATCGCTGCAATATCTCTCGGCCATCCTCGCTCCGCTGGTCGGTACGTGGCTGGCAGATACCATCGGCCTAAGCGGCGGGCTGTTGGTCAGCGCCGGGCTGCGGCTGCTTGGATTTTTGCTGTTCCTGATCCCGGATAAAATCGGGGCGCGGACGAGCGCGGATCAACACGGAAATTAAAATTTCGCGTCCATCCGCGTTAATCCGCGTCCCATATCCTGTTGTACAATTGGCCCCGGACGAAATATGGACGCACTCAAAGCCATCTTTACCCGCCAATCCATCGGGGGAGTCAAACCCGATCCCGTGCCGCGCGAGTTGATCGAGAAACTGCTCTCGGCGGCTGTGCAAGCCCCCAATCACTACAAGGTCCACCCATGGCGCTTCATGGTGTTGACCGGCGCAGCACGTGAACGCTTGGGCGAGATCCTCGCCCGCTCGTTTGCCGAAAGATTCCCCGGCGCACCCGCCTCCGCCCTGGACAAGGAGCGCGCCAAACCGCTGCGCGCGCCGGTCATCATCGCCGTCGGCGTGGACAAACCGCCCGAGCCAAAAGTGCTGGAGATCGAGAATATCTGCGCTGCCGCCGCGGCGGCGGAAAACCTGCTGCTGGCGGCGCACGCGCTCGGCCTCGCCGCCAAATGGCGGACGGGCGAGGATGCCCGCAATCCGCACGTCAAAGAGTTCCTCGGCTTTGCGCCCGACCAGCACCTGATCGCCTTGCTCTACATCGGCTATCCGGCGGCAGATATGGAAGCCGGGAACCGTCCGGGGTTCGAAGACCGGACGGTGTGGATAGAATAAAAAAAAGCAACCCCGTAGGTTGGGGAGAACTACAGTAAACCGTGGAGTCTCTTTTTCCACAAAGAATCAGCCACAGAGTTCACGGATTAGCACAGATTGGAATTCAAAATCCGTGAAATCTGTGGCTAAAAATACAGACCACGTTTAAGCGCAGTGCCACCGTAGGTTGCCCTTCAAAATTAATTTCCCAATCTCGCCCGTTCCTCTTCCACAATCTTCTCGTCCAGTTTCTTGAAGAGGGGAGCGGGCTGATTGAGTTTCGTACCGGGTTTCAATTCGCTTGGCTTCCAGACCAAATGACCACTTTGTCCACGATAGCGCAGCACAGTGTGTTCTCCCAGCGCATCCTTGACCGTCTCGGTGTAGGGTTCGCCAAAGAGCGGGGACTCACAGCCGAAGAAACCATTCAGTCTTTCGCTGGTGAACGGCAAGAAGGGGGCAAAGATGACCTTGAGCGAATCGATCGCCCTCAGCGCGGTGTAAATCGTCAGAGCGGCGGACTCTTTGTCCGTCTTGATAGCAGACCAGGGGGCCTGCTGATCGAGGTACTGGTTGACGGTTGTCGCCAGGCGGAAGGACTCCTGCAATGCGGCGCGCAGTTTGACCGCCTCCAGCAGCGCGCCCACAGACTGGAAGCCGGCCTCGATAGCGGCCAGCAGGTCCAGGTCCGCGCGGCGCAGCGCCGCCAGGTCAATGGCCGGGACATGCCCATCCCAGTGTTTGTAACAGAACGAAAGCACTCGGTTCGCCAAGTTGCCCCAGGTGGCCACCAGTTCGCCGTTGTTCTTGGAGACAAATTCGGCCCAGTCCCAGTCCGAGTCGTGCAGTTCGGGCATATTAACGGTCAGGTAATAGCGCAACGCGTCCGGGTCGTAGCGGGTCAGCGCGTCGCGGCCCCAGACCGCCCAGTTGCGCGAGCCGGAGATCTTCTGCCCTTCCAGATTCATAAACTGGTTGGCCGGGACATCAAACGGCAGCGTCAGCAAGCCATTTTCACCGGAGAAAATTTGCAGGAATTCTTTGCCCGCCCCCATCAACTGCGCCGGCCAGAGCGAGGTGTGGAAGAAAATGTTATCCTTGCCGATGAAGTAGAAAGCACGTGCAGACGGGTTGACCCACCAGTCTTTCCAGACCTCGGGCTTGCCGCTGACCTTTGCCCATTCCACCGCCGCCGAGAGATAGCCAATAACCGCCTCGAACCAGACGTAGAGACACTTGCCGCTCCATCCTTCCACCGGGACCGGGATGCCCCAGTCGAGGTCGCGGGTGATGGGGCGCGGCTTCAGCCCCTCGGCCTCGATTTTGCGCAGCGACTCGCCCAGGACGGTCTCGCGCATGTAGCCGGCGCGTTGGCGCAGAAAATTCTTGACCTCCGGCTCTAGTTTCGAGAGATCGAGGTAGAAGTGCTCGGTCTCGCGCAGTTCGAGCGCGCCGTCGCCAGTCTTGGCGCGCGGGTTGAGCAGTTTCTCCGGTTCGAGCACATTACCGCACACATCGCACTGGTCGGAACGCGCCCCGTCCGCGCCGCAGATGTAGCAGGTCCCCTCCACATAGCGGTCGGGCAGGAAGCGATCGGCTGCCGGGGAATACCATTGCATAGACTTCTGCGTGTACAGGAAGCCGTTTTTCTGCAACGCCAGGAAGATGGACTGCGCTACCTTGAAGTGATTCTCGGTGTGTGTGGTGGTGAAGAGATCATATTGAATTCCCAACTGCTGAAACAATTCGAGGAAGCCGTTGTGGTACTCCTTGTACACTTCCTCCACCGGCTTGCCGAGAGCATCCGCCTTGAGCGTGACCGGCGTGCCGTGCGAGTCCGTGCCGGAAACCATCAGCACGTTGTCCCCCTTCAGACGATGATAGCGCGCAACGATGTCGCCGGGCAGGTGCGAACCGGTGATGTTGCCGACGTGGATCTCGGCGTTGGCATACGGCCAGGCGATGGCAATCAGAATGTTTTCGGACATGTGATCCTTCCTTGTCTGCTGCAAGTTGTGAGAGTGTAACGATGGACCACGGACAATGTGCTAGGGTCTATCGTCCGCCGTCCGATAAAAAAACTGCCGGCTTCCGCCAGCAGCATTTTCAGTCGGCATAGACCGTCCCGCAGTTCATCTGGCGCTGAACTGCGCAGGAAAGCGGGACATCATCATGACGCTTTGTTTCATAGGCCGTAGTTTACTATGTAGTGTGGAATGTGGCAAGATTCAGGAACGAAAAACAGTCACTTATCCATCAGCCTCTGAACACGATCCGAGACGACCTGCAAAACCCATTTCAGGCAGCAAGATTTCGAACTTCGCGAATTCTTCCAGCATGATGGCGCTTTTGATGTAGAATAGCCGCCAAGGAGAGATAATGGAAAATAACCAGGAATTGTTCGAAACCCATGACGCCCTGACTTTCGACGATGTGCTGGTCGTGCCCGCCTACAGCGAGGCGCTGCCCTCCGAGACGGATGTGACAGCACGCCTGACCGCCAGTATCCGGCTAAACATCCCCATCCTAGCCGCGGCCATGGACACGGTCACCGAATCGCGCCTGGCCATCGCGCTGGCCCGCGAGGGCGGGATCGGCATCCTGCACCGCAACCTGTCGCCCGAAGCCCAGGCCGCCGAGGTGGACAAGGTCAAACGCTCGCAGTCGGGGATGATCACCGACCCGATTACCCTGCCGCCGGAGGCCACGCTCCAGCAGGCGGAGAACATCATGGCCACCTACAAGATCAGCGGCGTGCCCATCGTGAACGGGGAGAATAAACTGGTCGGGATTCTGACCAACCGCGACATCCGTTTCGTGGAGCCGGAAGATTTCGGCCTGCCCGTCAGCCAGTTCATGACGCCCCAGCCGCTGGTCACCGCGCCGGTGGGCATCTCGCGCCAGGAGGCCAAGGCCCTGCTCCAGAAACACCGCATCGAGAAACTGCCCCTCGTGGATGAAAACGGCCGCCTGAAAGGCCTGCTGACGGTCAAGGACATCCAGAAGGAGCGCGATTACCCGAACGCGGCGCGCGACGAACGCGGACGCCTGCTGTGCGGCGCGGCGCTCGGCGTGGGCGCGGACCTCGAAACCCGCGCCGGCCTGCTGGTGGACGCCGGCGTGGACGTGGTGGTCATAGACACCGCCCACGGCCACTCCAAAGGGGTGATGGCCGCCATCCGCCGCCTGCATGCCCGCTGGCCAAGCCTGCCGGTCATCGCCGGGAACGTGGTTACCGCAGAGGGGACGCGGGCGCTGATCGAGGCGGGGGCAGCCGCGGTGAAGGTCGGCGTGGGGGCCGGCTCGATCTGCACGACGCGCATCGTGGCCGGGGCAGGAATGCCGCAACTTTCGGCCATCCACATCTGCGCGCAGGCGGCGCGTCCACACGGCGTGCCCATCATCGCCGATGGCGGCATCAAATTCAGCGGCGACATCGTCAAAGCAATTGCCGCCGGGGCAGATACAGTCATGCTCGGCAGTTTGCTGGCGGGGCTGGAAGAGTCGCCAGGAGAGGTCGTTCTGTTCGAGGGGCGACGCTTCAAGGAATACCGCGGCATGGGCTCGCTGGGCGCCATGCAGGGCTACGGCCGCGACCGGTATGGCAGCGGTCAGGGCGGGGTGGGAAAACTCGTCCCAGAGGGGATCGAGGGACGCGTCCCCTATAAAGGCCGGCTGCACGATTTCGTTTACCAACTGATCGGCGGGCTGCGCTCCGGGATGGGGTACGCAGGCGCGAGGTCCCTCGACGACCTGCGGGAGAAGACAAAACTCGTCCGCATCACGAATGCCGGGCTGATCGAGAGTCATCCGCATGATGTCATCATCACCCGCGAAGCGCCCAATTACCAGTTGACACAGGACTGACTGTAAGGGTTTCTCGCAGAAGATGAAAGGCAAACCCGATTCCCCCCTGCAAAAAAGTCACATTCCAAGGCTGGCAAACGCCCTGCCGTTTGTGATGACTGTGCTCTCCGTGGGAGGCTGGAGCGCCGGGTTCTACGCGTGGCAGGAAACAGGTCCGGGGACGGTCGGCGAGGGGCTGCGCTGTCTTGCCTTTTTTGGCGGGCTGGCGGCAGCAGTCCTCCTGGGCGAGGCAGGGGGCGCTTTCCTGAGACGGCTGGCTTGGAGAAGACTGGTCAGGCAAGGGATAGACAGGGACGAAGAAATGCAAAAATAGTCTCACAGTTTTTGCGCATTTCTCGTATAATCAGGGCTGAACAAATTGCCAAGTTGGAGCACCCGTATGAGCCAGAACCGCAGTGAACAAATGGTCAATCGTTTGCGCAACTTCCAGGCCGCCGCGCCCGACATCGAAGCCTCGGCGGTCGTTTCTGTGGACGGGCTGATTATCGCCTCCGCCCTGCCACAGGGCGTGGAGGAAGACCGCGTCTCGGCCATGTCGGCGGCCATGCTCAGCCTGGGCGAACGCATTGCCGGCGAACTCGGCCGCGGGGGGTTGGAGCAGGTGTACATCAAAGGCGATTCCGGTTTCATCCTGCTCACAGCCGTTGGCGAGGAGGCCGTGCTGACCGCCCTGGCGCGACAGGAGGCCAAACTCGGCCTGATCTTCCTCGAGATGCGGCGCGCCGCAGAAGACCTGGCCAAACTGGTCGGATGAAACCAATACGACAACAGAACTTTCCGAACAAACGTTACCCCGCGTGGGGAGGACGCCGCTCAATGGCCCTCCCCACGCCGCTTGTTTAACCATCACCCCGCCCTCTTTCGTTCCTCCATTTTGGAGTTCAAAAATGGGGGGATTGCGGGGCAGGAGAGGAGTATTAGGAACTTAGAAGTGAAATGCTTGTTTTTTGTGCAAGAATTTTTAAACACA
>DYKZ01000069.1 GCA_020722345.1 Anaerolinea thermophila
GAGGAAATGCAATAGTCCATCTTTCTCATGTCTGGACTGCACTACCCTCGTGCCATGCTCACTATAGTATTACCCTTGAGAATCTATCACCACTGCGAAGATTCTGCGTTATGCTATCATTGCGAGCGCAGCGAAGCCCTGGCCTGACGCCAGGACAGGCAATCTCCAGGTAACAGGGGATTGCTTCGTCGGGGAGAGCGCCCTCCTCACAATGACAGCCCAGTTGGTTGCGGCTGGAGGCCGCGCTATGCCTTAACGCACCATGATATACTCACGCGCATTACCCGTACACAAGGAGCCGCCCATGCCCAAACCCGTCATCTTTGCCCTTGCCCCCGAATTCCTGGCCCGCGACGGCTTGACCGAAACCATCCAGCCCTGGGAGGACAGCCTACGCGCCAGCACCGGCCGCGGCGCGTTCGAATGGTGGTACTTTGATGCCCATTTCGACGACGGCGCCACCGCTGTTATCGTCTATGCTACCAAGCCGATTATCCACCCCGCTGCGCCGCTGACCCCCAACCTGTCGCTGACCGTCACCCGCGCCGACGGAATGAAGACGGCCGAGTTCGACCTGCCGCCTGCCGGGGAATTCCGCGCCGCCAAAGAGGCCTGCGACGTACACCTCGGCGCGAGTTGGGTCAAATGGGCCGAGCGCGGCGGGCGCTGGACCTTTGACCTGCACGCCGAGACCCGCAGCATGTCCGCCGACCTGACCTTTACCGGCCTCATCCCGCCCTGGCGCCCCGGCGCGGGGAAATCTTACTTCGGCGACCTGAGCCACTACTTCGCCTGGCTGCCGTCCATCCCGTATGGCTCGGTCGAAGGGACGCTGACCTACGACGGCGAGAAGCACATGGTCAAAGGGACTGGCTACCATGACCACAACTGGGGCAACGTGGCGCTCCCCTCGGTGATGGACCACTGGTACTGGGGCCGCGCCCACGTGGGCGAGTACACACTCATCTTTGTAGAGCAGGTTGCCCTGAAGAAATACGGCTCGACTCGCCTGCCGGTCTTCCTGCTGGCAAAAGGGGAGCAGGTGCTGGCCGACGATGCCCGCTGCCTGACGATGGAGGCGCGCGGCTTCGTCCGCCACGCGGGGGGACGCGAATACCCGCAGGAGGTAGACTTTACCTGGGCGCGCGGCAGGGAGCAGGTCCGCCTGGCGCTGCGGGAGCCGAAACTCATCGAGGCTGTCAGCCTGCTGTTCGGCCTGCCCAAATGGCAGCGTCCGCTGGCGCGCCTGTTCGTCAATCCCTACTACTTCCGCTTCAATACGGCGCTCGCCCTGGAGATCGAATTGGACGGGCTGCGCGATTCCGTCCGCGGCCCGGCGCTGTACGAGATCATGATGCTGCGGTAATCTCTCCTGCGGCTTGAATAAATCGGAAATCGAATTTTTGGCTCTCTGGTATTTGGTGAGGTTGTCCCTTTTTCACCACTGAGATCACGGCGCTGATGGGGAAAATGTAGGTTTCCTGCGCCGGGAAAAAACAGGGCGGAGTTTTCCTCCACCCTGTTTTGTCATCCTCCGCAGTCGAACAACCCCGGCTGGTTGGGGGGCTGCCCTTGTTGGACGGGCGCCGCGCCGGGTGTTTGCACCACCGGGCAGTTCTGCTGGAGCCACAGGAAAACATCCTGGCGCTGTTCCAGTCCCTGACCGAGCACGAAGCGCAATTCGCCCGCCGCGACCATCTCTGCTAAGCCGTCGGCGTCCACGATGATGTCCATGCCGCCGAAGCCGCCAAAGGTGAAGACCGGCAGCCCAGTCGCCAGGATGAACGGCGCGGCCTGGTTGGCGTTCAGGGTGGCAACGAGATACTTTTCGCCGCGATAGTTTTCCAGCAGGAAATCGAGCAGGAGCGGGTTGACGAAAACATCGTTGCCGCGCCTGACCTGAACGCTGGGACGGCCTCCGGTCTCTTGCGCCGGGCCGGAATAGGGCAGAGCCATGTTGGGGGCTGGATTGAGGGTCGTCAGCAGCGACCACAAGCCAGGGGCGAGCAGGACCGCTATCAGCGCGAGCGACAGCCCAACGGTCGCCAGCCGGACCCGGGTCCGGGCGGCCGCGGCGAGGAGCAGCCCCGCGCCGAGCAGCAGGAATGCGCCCGCCGTCGTCCACCCCGCGGCAGACGTGCGCCCGTTCATCGTCACAGCCTGGAAGAGGATCGTCCCGCCTGCCAGCAGCGCAAGCAGTCCGAGCGCCGGCCACTTGCGCTTCTGGAACAATTGCCACAGCGCCCAGCCGGTCATGGCGAAGAGGGCGGCCAGCGGCGCGCCCATCATAATCATGTAGTAGGCGTGCATGATGCCGGTGCTGTACGTGAAGTAGAGCGCTTCGGGGAGGAGCCAACCGGCCCAGAGAAGCAGGGCGGCGTGTTTTTCGCCGAGGGGCTGTTTCCACAGCGCGGCGATGACGATAAAGATGCCCATGAGGACGAAGGGCAAAATCCAGCCGATCTCACCCACCAGCGGGAAGGTGAACAGACGCAGGCTGCCCGGTGTGCCGACATCCATCACGTTGCCGCTGCCGCTCTGACCGGGGTAGACCTGGCTGCCGGGCAGGGGCGGGCGCGGGTACGCGCCGACCGGCGGCTGCTGGCCGTAAGGCGGCGGGGGCGGCGTGACGTTTCCCGGCGGGAGATTTTGCATCGGCGGCTGAACGTTACCGGGACCGTAGGGCGGGTTCTGGACCGGCTGCCTGGGCGCGCCGGCTCGGACGCGGTTCAACCCCCCGCCAATGAGACGCGAGATGCCGTTGTGGCCGAAGATGAGTTCCATCACGGTGTTGTTTTCGCTGCCGCCCACGTAGGGACGGTTCTCCGGCGGGGTCAGGTCCACGATGACCGCCCAGGAGAACGAGATCACCAGCAGGAGCAGGGTAGCGGCGGCGAGGTGCAGAATCTTCTTCCACCACTTGAACCTGGCGGCGAAGAAATAGAGCGCGTACAGCCCGGGCAGGATGAGGTAGGCTTGCAGCATCTTGATGTTGAATCCCACCCCAACGAGGAACATGCCCAGAAACAGCCAGCCGACCTTGCGCGTGTACACCGATTGGAGCGCTACCCAGGCCGCCAGCAGCAGCACAAAGACAAGCAGTCCGTCAATGGTGTTGTTGCGCTCGGCGGAGACCGCTACCGGGGTGACGGCCAGCGCCAGGGCCGCGGCGAGACCGGCCCAGGGTCCGAACGGGCGGCGCACGAGTTTGTAAACGATGAAGACGGAGAACACCCCGGCCAGCGCGTTTGGCAGGGCCAGGGCAAAGCCGTTCACGCCGAGAAAATAAGCCGAAAGGCATTGGACCCAAAAACCCAGCGGGGGCTTGTCCACGCTGACGGAGCCGCCTGGTTCGAAGGCAACGAAGAAGAAGTTATGCCAGGATTGCAGCATAGACTTGACCGCCGCGGCGTAATACTGGTTGCCCACGCCGCTCTCGCCGAGATGGTAAAAGCGCAGGAACGCGGCCAGGAGGAGGATGAGCGCCAGCAGGATGACCACGATGATTTTCTGGCGTCGGGGTGCAGGAGCAGGGGAGGTTTCGTCGGTCATGGTTGCCTTTTGGAAGAAGATTTGCCTTTGCTGCCTCCAATTACTTTTTCTCACTGATTACTGCTCACTGACTCTTTCCTGCCACGTTCATTTCGGGGATAAGAATATAGGGGGTGTAGAAGGTGCTGTAAACCCACTGCGCTTCTTTGCTGACCGCGGCTACATCCTTGAGCAGGTCATAGATATTGCCGGCGATGGACAGGTCCTTAACGCGACCGACGATCTCGCCTTTCTCGATCTTGAAGGCCAGCGCCAGCGGGTTGGAGAACGCGCCGGAGATAATGTTGCCCTGTCCCAGGCCGAGCAGCCCTTCGACCAGGATGGAAATGATCTGCCCAAGCCAAACGATGAGGAAACCGGTCATGCCGGTCGGACGTTTTGTCGAAGAGATGGGCGATTGCATGGATGAATTCGCTATTCCACAAAGATTTCCACGTGTTCGCCGTCTTCGTCGTCGGTGACGTCAATGATCTTGCCGGTTATGCCGGAGCGCAGGGCTTCCATCAACTGGTCCATGTGCACCCCGTCAATTTCGGGGGCGAAATGCGCCCCGATCTTCATCCCGGCCTCCATCAGTGTAAGCGGGATCTGGACCGTAGCCTTGGCGCGCCCGCTGTTCACGTCGGTGACGCGCACGCGCAGCCACTTGGCGCCGGCCATTCCCGCACTGGGGATCCCGGGCGCCGACTTGCGGCTGAGCGCAGAGAGAAGTTGCGCGCCTTCCTCTGGACTCAATTTTCCCTCCTCGATCATTTTCAATATTTTCATGCGTTCTTCTGTTGTGGCCATTATGTGCCTCCTTCCGTAAGAGTTGTCGCATGCTGCGAGTCTTCTTCGCTTGTCTGTTTGCTTCCGTTTACGCCGTTCCCGTTCTTCGGCAGTTTGAATTTCAGCCAGACGGGGATAATCGAGAGGAAAACCACCGCTACGGTGATCAGGAACGGGAAGCGTGGGCTGACGCTCGTCCATAACTGCGCTCCGATCCAGGGGGCCGGCAGCGAGACCAGCCCCAGGCTGGTGCTGAACAGGCCAAAGGCCGTGCCGCGTAGTTTCTCCGGGACAGCCTTGCTGATCAGCGACTGGTATGCCGGCTGGAGCAGCCCGACACCCACCCCGGCGATGGCCCAGCCGACCAGGAAGAGCCAGAATGCGCCGTAGGGCAGGAAAACCAGCATCCCCAGCGAGAGTCCCACCAGGACGAAGCCGAGGGCAATGCCCACCCGCTCGCCGACCTTGTCGGCCAGGATGCCGGCCGGGACGACCGTCAGCATCATGAACAGGCCGAAGATGCTGCCGGTCAGGCCAATCTGCTGCAAATTCAGCCCGCCGAAATCCTGCATGTAGACCGAGAACAGGTTCATCGAGAGGGCAAACGAGGTGTCGCGCACCCCGTCGGTGACCAGGATCCAGGTCACGAGGCCGCCGCCGAAGAGCAGGCCGGACATGGCGCCCAGATTGGCCTTCAGCCCGGAAAAGGTCAGTTTCTCGGCTTTCTTCCCGCCGTTCCTGCCGACGGCGCGCGCCATGCTGACCCGAATAACGGTCGCGGCGAGGTACATGATTCCTGCTATCAGCAGCATGAATTTGAAGCCGCGGATTTCGGCCAGCCAGCCGCCCAGCGCCGGTCCCACAAATCCGACGATGCCGAACAACGCCTGGGTCACGCCGAACATCTTGGCGCGGTTCTCCTCGCCGGACTGCTCGGCGATGAAAGCGTCGAAACTGGGCCCCACCAGCGAGCCGGTGATCGCCCCGAAGGCCGAGGCCAGCAGCAGCCACTCCCAACTGGGGGCCAGGAGCAGGGCCACGTAGGTGAAAATGCCGACCACGCTGCCGATGGCAATCGCCCGCAGGCGGCCCAGCGTATCCGAGATCCAGCCGCCCAGGATTTGCAGGATGAGCGGGATGATGGATGAAATGGTAAAGAACAGACCAATCTGAGAGACCGAAGCGCCCAGGTCGCGGATGTAGAGCGACATCAGCGGCCCGTACATATTCCCGCCCAGGTTGGCCAGGATCATGGCCAGCAGGAACAGCAGGATCAGGCCGGTGAGCAGCGGCTTCTTTTTGGCGGCGGCGCGCGCAGGGGCAATTTCGGGAGTCGCTTCCATGAATACTTATCCGATGTACACCTTCACGCGTTCCCCGTCTTCCCCTTTATCCACGTTGACGACCAGCGGCTCGTCGCCGGTAAAACCTGCCTCGATGAACTGGATCACTTCGTCCGCTTTCGTATTCTTCAGGCCGTCAATCTTGTGCCCGAAGGTGCGCAGGAACCAGGCCGTCAGTTTGAGCGGCAGGGGGAATCCCAGGAAGATGCGCTGCGGGCGCTCGCCCGGCTTTTGATGCACGTCCACAAAGAGCCAGCGCGCTTTGCGCGAGCCGACCGCCGCGGCAATGACCAGCACGCCCAGCAGGAGCGGGGTGATCAGGCAGTAGAACCAGAAATTCATGTTATTGGCTTGCATCAAGCCGTACATCCCGGCCGCGCTCAGGATGACGACACCAACGCCGATCCAAAGCGGAATCTGCCAGAGACGCTGGGCTGTAGTCTTGACGCGCGCAATCTTGGGGTCCACCTCCATGCCGGAAGGTTCGGGCCGCGCCTGCCCGGACCCGGTATCTGCCGCGGCCTGCGGAGCCTCGTCTTCGGGCTTGTCCTGGTCCAGAACCTGCATCAGGTTCAGGCCCTGCTGCGGGGAGATCTTTCCTTCCTCGACCATCTTCAAAATCTGTGCGCGTTCCTTGTCGGTCATTTTGGCCTCCGGTTAGCCTTGATCCCCGGCCCCTCCCTCGGGAAGAGGGGCGCGGGGACAAGGCGGGGAAGATTTCTATGAATTGGGAGTAACACTCTTGATTTTGCGTTTGTTTTTACTTGCCTTCCAGCGCGGCCAGCAGTTTCTCGGCCTCCTCCAGCGAGATTTTCTTTGCCTGGAGCATGCGCAGGATGGTGAGCCGTTCTTCATCAGAGACCGGTTGGCTGGCCTCGACCGGGCCGTGCGGGGTCGAGTCCCAGTTAAAACGGCCGATGTTCACGTTCATCTGAGCGCCGCGCCGGGCGCGGACTTCTGCGGCGCGCGCCTTGGCTTCGGCGCGGCGCATGGCGGCTTCCATTTTGAGACTGGTCCGCCGCCCGGCGGCTTCGGCGCGCCGCCCGGCCTCCTCGATGTGCATCTGGGCGCGTTCCATGGCAGCCTGTACCCGGCGGTTGATGCGCTCGGAGAAATCCGGCGGCAGAGGGGGGATGGGGGGAATGCTCCAGTCGCCGCTGTCGGCCATGCCCACGCCGAAGTCGGCTGCCGAGTCCCAGGCGTCGGCGCGGCAGGTGACCAGCAGGTCGTCGGCGGCGGTCAGGTACATTTTGGCAATGTTCTCGGCCTGCGGCCCGATGGTTAAATCATATGCGCTCGATTTGCCGGAGAGTTCCACGCCCGGGATGTCCACGTGCACGTCCTCGGCATCCCCGCCGACGATGTGCAGTTCGATGTTGACCTCGCGCGGCAGGCGGACGAGGATGTCGTCTCCGGCGGTGATGTTGTAGATGTGGCCGGGCAGCGGCTCGAGGTAGAGGGCAACGTCCGCCCCGGCGTTGACGTTGACGCTGCCGCGCACGTTGCGGGCATAGAGGTCCGAGCCGACGCTTTGGATTGCCAGGTTGCCCTGAATGTCGCGCACCGAGGCGTCCCCGCCGACGGTCTCGATGGCGCAGGCGCCCTTGCTGCCGCGCAGCGTGAGATCGCCGGAGATGGATTTGGCCGAGACGGGGCCCCCGTTGCGGAGCGAGGCGTCGCCCGCGACGGTGTCTGCCTCCACCGCGCCGACATCGTTCATGGTCACGTCGCCGGCTACAGGTCCGAGGCGCAGCGGGCCGTGCATGGCTTGCAGGCTGGCGTCGCCGGCGACGCTTTCGACGGTGAGGGCGGCCGGGCGCGGCAGGTACAGGATCAGATTTTCGTCACAGGAGAGACGCGCTTCCCCGCCTTCGACGGTCAGGGTCAGTTTGTCGCCATCTGTTTTGGCCATGATCTCGGAGCGTTCCCAGCCGGCCACGCGCAGGTCGCCGGGAACAGCGCCCACCCGGACCCGGACAGAGGGTTCGACAGAAAGGCTCTGCTGTTGCATGGTTCACTCCTCTCCCTGAAGGATGCGCATGGCCTCCTCGGCAGAAATTTCACCGGCATCCAGTTTCTCGAGAATCTCGCGCCGTTTTTCTTCGACGATGTTGTCGCCGGGTTCATCCTTGCCCGGTTCGTACCCCAGGGCGCGGATGATCTCGTGCAGACGGTTGCGCAGGGTGGGGTAGGAAAGCCCCATTTCGTCGGCCATGCGGTTCATCTTGCCTTCCACACGCACAAAGGTCTCGATGAAATCCAACTGTTCCGGCTTGAGGCCCGCGAAGGCGCTGTTGGCAAAGCGGCCTTCGATGGAGGTTCCGCAGGTGTCGCAGTGCAGGCGGACAACCGTGAGTTCGCCTTCACAAACCGGGCATTTGCTGAGGGTGGTTTTCATAAGGTTAGCGTTCCGCCATGATTGAGGAGGTGAGCGCATGGCCGGTAATGGCCTCATGCTTGAGCCTCGTGCCGACGCGGACGAGCAGGTCACCGAGGCGAAAAGCCAGCGGGAGGCGCGCTTTCCGGCTCTCTTTTTTGGGGGCCGGAGCCGTTGCGCTCAGTTCACTACGCAGCATCCGGCGTTCATAAGCCTGGTACGCATGGTAGAGTGATAACATGGCAGTCTCCTTTCTTTTGAAAGATTGTATTAATTTAATCAAGATTATACGGCAAAAAAATAAATTGTCAATAGAAAATATTGAAAATTATTAAAACCAATATCAATAATATTAAACTGCAGCGCAAAAGTTTTTGAGCGGTTTGTATTGGGCGTTCCCAAGCCTGGAATTTTGGACTAGAATCAAGCCATCCCAACCTGCTGGAGGCGGCATGATTCGCATCCTTTTTACTTCCCGGCGGACAGGCTTGCAGCCCGATTATCCCCTCGACAAACTTGGCCGGGCCCTGACTGATAGCAAGGGACTGTTATGGGTGGATTTCTGCGACGAGCCAAACGAGACCTGCGAGCCGATCCTGCGCCAGGTGTTTGGCTTTCACCCCTTGGCGGTGGAGGACGCCCTCCAACAGACCCACGTCCCAAAAGTGGACGATTGGGGCGATTATTTGTATATCGTGCTGGATGCGCTCGATTTCCAATCCGGCAGTGACGGCGCGCTTCACTACAATGAGTTGGATATATTCCTGGGGGCGAATTATGTTGTCACCCATCACGATGAGCCGCTCCCGGCCCTCGACCAAGTCTGGGATTCCTGCCAGCGGGATGCGCGCCATACCAGTAATGGCGCAGACCATCTTCTCTACCGGATTGTGGACTATCTCGTCGCCGCCTACATGCCTGTTGTGGAAAAGATGGATCTTGAAATTGATGGGATTGAAGACCAGATCTTTGCAACCCCGTCTTCCAGCACAGTGGAAAAACTCTTCAAACTGAAGCGGGCGCTCCTTTCGATGCGCCGCGTCATCACTCCCCAGCGCGAAGTACTCAACAAACTGGCGCGCGACGACTACCGCATCATTGACCCGCGCGACCGGGTCTTCTTCCGCGACGTTTACGATCATCTTGTCCGCCTCCACGACCTGAACGAGTCGATGCGCGACCTGGTGGGCGGGGCGCTCGACACCTATCTGTCGGTAGTCAACAACCGCATGAACGAGGTGATGAAAACGCTCACGATCATCACCACCCTGTTCATGCCGCTGTCGTTTGTGGCCGGTTTCTTTGGCATGAACTTCTTCCTGCCGGATGTCCCCATCTCCGAATGGATGACCCGTCCGGTCTTCTATCTCGTGTTGATCGTCATGGTGGCGCTGCCGCTGCTCATGTACCTGTGGATGCGCCGCCGCACGTGGGTGTAGGATTTTTCCCAAAGAACAGGCGGCAGGTTCGCTCCCGGACCTGCCGCCTGTTTTCGTTTCGATAGGTGCGCTTACAGGCGAATCACCGCCCCGCAATACTCGCACTTGATGCTGTCCTGTCCGCGCAATATGACGGCGCTTATCGTCGCTCCGCAGGAGGGACATTGCGTCGGCGCAGACTTGATCTTCTCCACCTCGGCCTGGTCAATGGCTACGGCGCGGTTCGTGTCGAATTCCTTGGCCTTGGCCCGGTTGAGCAGTCCCTGCCAGGTTTCGCAATCCTGCCAGATGTGCAGGTGGACGTTCTGGTACGGCGCGCCCGGCTGGAAGCGGACTTCGATGTGGTCTTCGTTCTTGAGCAGACCAGCCTTGCTGGTCGTGACCGCATCCAGCAACGCCACCGGCGCCTCGAAGAGCAGGTTCTGCACCTTCTTCTTCTCGGTGGCGACGAAGAGTACCTTCTTGGTGGCCACTTCTTCCTTCTGCTCGAAGAGAATGCGCTGATCGGTCAGGAAGAGCACCCCCTCCGGGTCATCCTTCTGTTCCTTGCCGGTCCGGCACCAGACTGCCTTGACGGCTGCGATGCCCGCCTCGGTGGGCAGCAACTGGAACGAGGCTTCGGCCAGGTTGTTCAGCATGTACTCGATGTCATTCAAATGCTTGACGACCTGGTAGACATCGTTGTCGAACTTGTCGTACATGCCGTGGATGCTCCGCTCGGCCGCCGAGACCTTGTCCTCGAGCATGGCCACGTTGGACTGGACGGTCGCCAGCAGCGGACGTGCCGCCGCCGGGTTGCGCGCCGCCGTGTTCAACTGCGCCATCTGTGTTTCGATCGGGCGCAGCGAGGCTTGCAGTGACGCAGACTGGGCATTCAACTGCTGCTGGATTCCCGGCTGGAGCGCGTTCCATTGCTGGACAAACGTAGCCGCCTGGTCATCGAGTTCCTTCTCGAAAACATAACCCTTGGTCCGCAAATTGGCGATGCGCTGGCCCAGGCCGGTGACCTTGGTTTGCAGATCCTCGATGGCGTCACGGCTTTGGTTCAGGCGCACGCTATTTTGTAGCCCGCCGATCTTTGTCTTCAGTGCGCTGATGTCGTTGGCAAGTTGCTGGATGGGACTGGGGGTGGCCATAAAATCTCCTTGAGAGGATTCGGATTCGTCAATCACATTATTGCATACTTTAACTCAAACCGCAAATAGGAAAATGGTAAAATCTTCACCATCCGGAATGACCTGGAGACTGGTGATGAAAATTGCCCTTGCCTGTGACCACGGCGGCTTCCCTCTCAAGGGACTGGTCGCCGAAACCGTTCGCCGCCTCGGCCATACGGTCCTCGACCTGGGGACGGATTCCGACGCCCCGGTGGATTACCCCGACTATGCCGAAAAACTTGGCCGCCTCCTTCAGACCGGCAAAGCCGAGCGCGGCATCCTGCTGTGCGGCTCTGGGGTGGGGGCCTGCATCGCCGCCAACAAGATGCGCGGCGTCTATGCCGGAGTCTGCCACGACACCTACTCCGCCCATCAGGGGGTGGAACACGACGACATGAACGTCCTCTGCTTGGGGGCGCGCATCATCGGACCAGAGTTGGCGCGCGAGACCGTCACAGCCTTCCTCAATGCTCGCTTTCTTGGCAACGACCCCGGCCAGGAGCGTCATGCCCGGCGGGTTGCTAAAGTTAGAACATTGGAAAGTTGACTCTACCGCAAAAAGGCTATTGCCCGGCGCAGCACGTGAAGACCGTCAGGAAAATGCAAAATCACAAATCATTATTCAAGATAACCTGCGTCGTGGTTTAACATTTTCAAAGCGTCCTTGAATTTCCTTCGTTGCCTTTGTGTCCTTCGTGTTTAAAAAGATTTTTGCAGTGGACTCAAAGTTGAAAACTTTCAACCCTCCTCATCTTCCAACCTGTCAACCTTCAAACCCAACAACCATGAATCCAATCCAAACCCTCCACTCCCTCGGCCAGTCCCTCTGGTACGATAACATCCAGCGCCGCCTGCTGAAGAACGGTGAACTGGCCGCCATGATCGCCCGCGGCGATATTCGCGGCGTCACCTCCAACCCGTCCATCTTCCACAGCGCCATTGCCAAAACCAACGACTACGATTCCGCCCTCACGCCAATGGCCTGGGCCGGCTGGGACGCCGAATCCGTCTTCTGGCAACTGGCCGTCGAAGACATCCGCCGCGCTTGCGACCTCTTCCGACCGCTCTACGAAGAGACGCGCCGCGGCGACGGCTACGTCTCGCTCGAAGTCCATCCCGCCCTGGCGCACGATACCGAAGGCACGCTTGCCCAGGCGAAACAACTCTGGGAGCGCCTCGCCCGCCCCAACCTGATGATCAAAATCCCGGCAACGAAGGAAGGCCTGCCTGCCATCCGCGCCGCCATCGCCGCCGGCATCAACGTCAACGTGACGCTCATCTTCTCCATCGGGCGTTACCGTGAAGTCATGGAAGCCTACCTTTCCGGCCTCGAGGAGCGCCTCGCCGCCGGTCAAGACCTGACCTCCATTGCCTCGGTCGCCTCCTTCTTCGTCTCCCGCCTGGATACGAAAGCAGATGCCCTTCTGACCGAAGACTCGCCGCTGCGCGGCCGCGCTGCCATCGCCAGCGCCCGCCTCGCCTACGCCGCCTTTCGCGAAACTTTCACCGGCCCGCGCTGGGAGAAACTGGCGCAGGCCGGCGCGCGCCTCCAGCGCCCCCTCTGGGCCTCCACCAGCACCAAGAACCCGGCCTACCCCGACACCCTCTACGTGGACAACCTGATCGGTCCCGACACGGTCAACACCGTCCCGCCGCAAACGCTGGAGGCTTTCCGCGACCACGGGCGAGCCGCGCCGACCCTCACCGACGGCCTCGAAGACGCCCGCCGCCTCTTTGCCGACTTGGAGTCCCTGGGCATCTCGATTGACCGCCTCACGCAGGAACTGGAAGACGAGGGCGTGCAAGCCTTTGCCGACGCCTTCACCGCCATGCTGACGGCCATCGAGGCGCGCCGCTCCGCCGCCGCTGCGTCGCTCGGACCCCTGTCTGCCTCCGTTAAACAGCGCATTGCCCGGCTGGAAGCGGACTCCGTCCCCGCCCGGCTGTGGGCCGGCGACCCGTCCCTGTGGACGGCCAATCCGAAGGGTCAGGACGAGATCCGCAAACGCCTCGGCTGGCTGACCCTGCCGGAGACCTCGCGGGCCCGGCTGGCAAAAATCCAAGCCGTGGCCGACGAGATCCACCGCGCCGGCATTCGCAAATTCCTCCTGCTCGGCATGGGCGGCTCCTCCCTCGCCCCGGAAGTGCTTTCCCTCGTCTTCTCCCCTCTCCCTTCAGGAGAGGGGGCGGGGGTGAGGTCCTTTGCCATCCTCGACTCTACCGACCCTGCCCAAGTGGCTCGAACCGCCAAAGACTTCCCGCCCTCCGAGAGCCTCTACATCGTCTCCTCCAAGTCCGGCGGGACGGCGGAAGTCAATGCCATGCTCGACTACTTCTGGCATCTCTCCGGCAGTGACGGCTCGCGCTTCGTCGCTATCACCGATCCCGGCGCCCCGCTCGAAACGCTGGCGAAGGAGCGCGGTTTCCGTCACACCCTGCTCGCCGACCCATCGGTTGGCGGGCGTTTCTCCGTCCTGACCGACTTCGGCCTCCTGCCGATGGCCCTGATGGGCTTCGATTTAGACCGCATCCTCGACCGCGCCAAAGCCATGATGGACGAGTGCCGCGCCAGCCTGCCCGCGGCGCGCAACCCCGGCCTCGTCCTCGGCGCGGTGATGGGGGAGGCGGCCCTCGCCGGGCGTGACAAACTTACCCTCATCGCCGACCCTCCTCTCGCCGCCTTCGGCTCCTGGCTGGAGCAGTTGATCGCCGAATCCTCCGGCAAGGACGGCAAAGGCATTGTGGTGATAGACGGCGAACCCCTCGGGAGTTCGGCGGATTATGGCGCGGATCGTTTGTTCGTCTATCTCAAAGTCACCGGCGAACATGAACAGGCCATCAATCTCCTCCGTCAGTCTGGTCAACCCGTTATCGAGTTCCCGGTCGCTACCCCCCATTCACTGATCACCGAATTCTACCGCTGGGAAATCGCCGCCGCCACTGCCTGCCACATCCTGGGCGTCAACGCCTTCGACCAGCCTGACGTGCAGGACAACAAAGACCGCACAAAGAACAAAATCGCTGCGTATAGTCGGGACAGGAAATTGGATGAACCTGCATCCATCTGGGAAAAGGATGGCGTCAAAGTGTTTGCCTCCCGGCCTCTCCCAGGCGTTTCGCTCCCGGACCTGTTATCTGCTTTCCTCGACCTGGCGCGGCGCGGCGATTATGTGGCCCTCAACGCCTACCTGCCGCGTTTCCCCGAAGTGAACGCCCTTTTGACGGAACTCCGGCTGAAGGTCCGCGCCCGGACAAACTGCGCCACCACCCTCGGCTTTGGGCCGCGCTTCCTGCATTCCACCGGTCAACTTCACAAGGGCGGACCGGCGAGCGGCCTCTTCCTGCAGATCACCGCCGACCCGGCGGAGGATGTGGAAATCCCCGGCCAGGGCATGACCTTCGGCGTGTTGGAACGCGCCCAGGCGCTCGGCGATTACGAGGCCCTGGCGGCGCGCGGACGGCGCATCCTGCGCGTCCATCTGCCCTCGGTCGAAGCGTTGATCCGATTGTTGTAGGCCGGACTTTCGGCCTGGCAAAATTTACAGGTGCGGAGGTTTCGATGAGCGCTCTTGCTGCCGGAAAATGCGTCCCACTCAAGGATTTCGCCGAGGCGCTGGCCTTCACCGACAAGATCGGCGCGGCCTCCAGCCGCAGCCAAACGTATCGCCGACCTACGGTCGGCCCCACCAGGCAAAGCCTGGCGGTACGATTGCCGGTATCGCCGACCTGCC
>DYKZ01000254.1 GCA_020722345.1 Anaerolinea thermophila
CTAGCCTGGATTTCCACGAAGGGGAGTTGAGCTAAGATTCGGGCGCTGAAGGTGGGCTGGTGTGGGTCGAAAGCCGGAGGGAGTGGCCGGGCCACCAAGGGACTCGGACGGGTTTGTCGAGGAGACCCGAGGCGAGAATGATGGGCAGATGGGAACGGCGGTGGAAACTGACTTCGACCTCGCTCTGGGACACGGTGATGGTGGCGGGCAGGTTGATGAGATCGCGAAAGATCTGGCGGGCCTGCGCGTGGGCATAGCCCCGCATCCGCTGGGCCAGCAGACGGTAGAGGCCACTGGCTACCACCAACAGAGCCATGTCGAAATCGACCTTCAAGCCAACGGCCGAGGACAGGGCGTCCATGTGGAAGAAGCGCACGGCATCGGAGAGGGCGTTCTCGATGAGCATGCGCTGGGCGTAGCGGGTGATCAACCTCTTGGGGGTCAGGTGGCGCTGGTTGGTGAGCAGGATGGTAGGTTCTTCGTGCCCCAGATCCTGCAGATACATCTGCCGCAGCTTGCATCCGGCCAGGACGACGGTCTGTTCGTAATAACGGGGGGTGCGGTATTGGCGGGTCGGCACGTCCAACTCGACCGTGCGCCAAGCCGAGCGGGGCAAAAGAACAATGTCCTTGAGCAGTTGGGGAGAACGGCGACGCAAGGTGATAAAGTCAATGCCCAGGGCATCCAAACGGGCCAGGCCGGCATAGGTGGTCAGCTTGGAGTCAAAAACCAAATGGCGCGGCCGGGTGCCATGCGTGCGCTTCCAGAAGTCGACGAAGGTGAAGACCTGCTGGGGTTCCTCCCCTTTGCGCAGATCGGCGTTGGCGTAGCAGAAGGCGTGGGAGCCGGCGTCCTGAGCCAGGAAGACCAGCACGCTGGGCTGACGCCGACTGCGCATGGACACGAAATGCCGCTCCACCAGCGGGTGTTGGCCATAGTACGGAACGGAGTGGAAATCCAGGTTGAACGATTCCCCCGGAGCGAGGGACTCGCCCAGGGTCTGGGCTTGCCAAGCCGCCAGCAGTTTCACCGTCTGGGCGTGATCAATCCGGGAGGAATACTCGGAGAGAAAGCTTTTCTTGGGGAAAACGTTCCGTCCGGCAAAGAGCGCCAACCCCTCGTCGGCCACCAGGGCCATGACGTGGCTCTTGCGCTCGATCGACCAGAGTTTCAACGCCAGGCAGGCCCGCAACGCCTGGGCCGACGGGATGAGCTTGGACCCGGGCAAGCTCGCCTGCTGGGTCAGCGGATCGAGCTGGAGCCGGACCAGATCCGGGACAAAGAGGAACAAGCCACCGCAGGCGGTGCTAAAGCGCCGCGGCCCCAACTGGAACTGCCGCACATCGGCGACGGCTTCGGCGGTGGCCCGGGGGTAGGGGGGGCGCTCGTCATCGGCGCGACGGGGCAGCGGGGCGAAGCCCTCGGCCTTGAGCACCTCGCGGACGGCCGTCGGGCTCAAGGGCCGGCCCTGCTCCTTCAACTGCTGACTGATCTCGTAGACAGAATGGTTTTGCTTGCGCAGGCGGACGATGTGATCGCGGGCCGCGGATTTCTTCGGTTGAGACTGGGGACCATGCCGGGGCGAAACGAAGAAGGCCGGGGCTGGATCCCGGCGGAAATGATGGCACAGGACATGGAAGGCGCCGGTCGAGTAACCGAAGGCCACGGCGACCTCGGGTGCCGGGCGGCCTTCAATGAAGTAGGCGCGGAGGGCCTCGTATTGGCGTTGTTTGGGGGAGGCGGGTTGGAGGAAGAAGCGGCGAACGATGCTTAGTTCTTTTGGTTTGTCTAAAGTCACATTGCTATGGTGTCACATACCACATCTTGTGTCAACCGCCGTCTCGGATGCCACCGGTAGTGATCGGGCCAATCATCAATAATGACGGGCATTGAAGCGATGTCGGCAGGAAGAATTACCCGGCGGGCGTAAAACTGCTTCAGATCAAACAAATTACTTCATCAGAGCACTAGACTGCTAAGCCATGCGGTGCTTGAGTGGGGCGAGTCATCTCGACTTGACCCCTGAAAACACGACTCCTCCTCGCCTTCCGCAGACCGTGCAGCCATCGCGGAAATCCCCTGAAACTTAGGGGAACGGTTGTCCGTGGAAATCCAGGCT
>DYKZ01000070.1 GCA_020722345.1 Anaerolinea thermophila
TGTGTCCGTCCCCACGGCTTATGGTAGCCCATCCCGGCTGTTGGGGATAGGGCGGAAAGTCACCCCTTATTCGTGACAAATTTCACAATGTGGATGATTTTCGAGGGGTGGCAGGCCTCAGGTCCCGCCCCGGGGCCGGACCGGGAGGCTGGGCAGGCTAGACGGGGCGCCGGCCATCCTGCCAGGCGCCGCGAAAACTTTCCAGTTCGGTGCTGAACTTTATCCAATCAGGGACGATGAGGGCGATGCGCGGGCTTTTGTCGGGGAAGAAGAGCGGGGAGAGGAACATTTCCAGCGAGCCGCGCGAGAGCGGCAGCCCGTTCAGTTCGAGGACGATGGCCGTGTATTTCATCATGCGGCGCAGGATGGCGCGCTTGCGGCCGCGGTAACGTTGGAGCGGGAAGAGGCGCGCCATCTCCACGCTGGAGGCCTGGCGGATGCGGCGGTAGGCGATCTTCAGCCGCAGGAAGGGCGTCACCAGGAGCAGGTGGTTGTCGAAGGGCTGGACGTAGGCAAACTTGCGGATGGTGAGCAGGAAGAACGCCAGCAGGAGGGCAAAGGTGCCGGCGCCGGCCAGCATGAGCAGTCCGGGAGTGGAAATCGGCATAACGGCAAGGCCGGGGAACCAGGCCGGGAAAAAGTATGCTCCGCCTGCCAGGCTCAGGATAAGGAGGCCAAGCAGCAACAGGGCGTGCCACCAGCGGTTGAGAATGTGGGCATAGAGGACGAGAAGATGGCGGCGTCCGGCGCGCGGCATGGTCATTCCTCCTCGGACGGCAGGGGACGGGCGGGCGGTTCGACCGTCCCGTCGCTGCCCGAAACCTGGCCGATGATCCGGGAGATGGAACGCTCGAGGTGTTCGCCGCGCAGGCTGAAGGTCACGTCGCCGCGCGTGCGTTCGATGATGGAACGCGCTACGTCGGTCTGGCGGCGCAGGCCGTAGGTGATGGCGTCCGGATAGTCCATGGTGACGAGTACCGAGAAGATGTCGTCCATGTGGCCGAGCAGGGTTTCGACTTCTTCGGAGTAGCCGTGGCGGAGGATGTCGAGGATGCGGCGGCGCAGTTCGCCCACCGATTCGGCCAGGCCGTTTAGGTAGGTATGGGGGAGGAGGCCGAGTTCCTGCGGGGTGGGCAGGGGCTGGTGCAGGATGAGGGCGCAGGTGATGCTGGCCTCGGCGTATTCCTTTAGGGCGTCCTGGGTGTAGCCGGAATGATACAGGTCGGGATACGGCTCAAGGCCGGTGCGCAGTTCGGCGGCGAGGCGGGCGGCTTCGTCGAGGTGGCCCTGCATAACGTCCGTCTCCTGGCGGTGGACGGCGCGGATGGAGAGGGCGCATTGGCGCGTCAGGGCGCGCGCCTGGGCCAGGGCGCGGTCGCGGGCAGCGTTCTGCTCGTCGAATTCGCGGCGGATGTGTTCGGCGATCTGTTCGAGTTTCTGCATAGGTCCAAAAAGGGACACGTTGCCGCGTCCCTTTCGCAAGAAGATTATTTATCCTTGGGCGGTTCGGGTGGCTGAAAAGGCCGGAAGAGTGTATCGGCCAGGCTGGGGCCGCCGCTGGGGAGTTTGATCGGGCCAAACATGGCTTCGAAACGGGCAATGTTATCGTTCAGCGCCTGGGCAAACAGTTTGATCCCGATGGGGGTCATGATGACGCGCGCCGTCACGGTCGCCTTGCCGTCGCCAGGGAGGAGACGGGCAAAATCAAGCACGAACTCGGCCGGGGCGTGGGCGATGCGCGCCAGGTTGGCGTAGGCAGGCTGGAGGTCCGGGGGGAGTTCGATGTTGACCGGGGGGGGCTGTTTGAGAGGAGGTTGATTCATGGCAGGCTATTCCCTAGAAGGGAATGTTCTCGTCCGTGTCCGCGCCGCTAGGGGCGGCCTCGTCGCTGAAAGTTGCCCCTCCCGCGCTGGGTTCGCTGGTCTCGCCGCGCGAGGACAGGAAGCGCACCGTCTGGGCCGAGACCTCGAACGAGGCGCGCGGCTGGCCGTCCTGTCCGGTCCAGACGCGCGGGCCGCCGGTGTTGGCGTCGGCGGTCAGGCGTCCTTCCACCAGCACCTTGGCGCCTTTCTTGAGGTACTGGTTGCAGACTTCGGCCATCTTGCCCCACACCGAGATGCGGAACCAGATGGTCTCCTTGACCGTCTCGCCATTGTTGTTGGTCCACTGGCGGTTGGTGGCCACCGAGAATGACGTAACCGCCTGGCCGGTGGGCGTGTAGCGCATTTCGGGGTCGCGGCCGAGGTTGCCTGCGAGGATGATGGTTTGGAACATGGGGAATCTCCTTTGAGGGTGAAGGTACCGCCGCCACGCGGCGGTTGAAAACTGTGTCCCAATTTTACATCACATTTCCCACATCAACAGGGGGATTTCCATTTCCTGCGGCGTCAGGCCGCCGTGATGTCCGTAGTATTTCTGGCCGAACTTATCCTTTTCGTACCACCAGACCGCTTCGCCGCGATAGGGCAGGATGACCAGATCGCCGGCGCGGGACCGGAACGTTGGCGAGACCTGCGGCCCGAACCAGCCATCCTCCATCATCTCCGCCACTTTGCGGACCTCGGCCCTGCCCTCCAGCCGGGAGGCGAGGAACGCCTGGGCCTCATCCAGCATCCCCTCGCGGATGTAGAGGAAGAAGTCACGGCAGGCGCCGCCGGGGACGATGAATTCCCCCATCCGGTTCGTGCGCAGGAAGCGGGTGACGCCCTCGAAGCGCGGGTCGGTATTGATGAAGATGGTCGTCTGCGGGTCCACTTCAGACTGGCCGTGGTCAGCGGTGAGCAGGAAGAGCGTCTTGCCCTTCGGGCGGACGACCTGCCGGAAGATGTGTTCCATCGTCAGCAGGAAGGATCGAATCTCGGCGGTTGTCTGCGGGGCGTCGGGGCCATAATCGTGACCGACGGCATCTATCTTCTCGTAGTAGAGGTAGAAATAAGCGGGCGGGGCGGACTTCGCCAGGGCTTCGCCCAGGTTGACCAGCCCCTCGGGCAGAGTCTTGTAGCCGAAGGCCTGGGCGCCTTTGAACATGGCGTTCGAGTAGGTGGAGGGCGTGTATTCGCGGTGCTGGAAAATGGTCGCCTTGACGCCGTGGTTGGAAAGTGCATTGTAGAGGGTGCGCTTCGGGTAGAGAGTCTTCGGGCCAACGTCGAGCGGTTTGAGCGTGTCGCGTTCCACCGTCCCGGCGAAGGAAAAGAGCAGCGGGGCGATGACGGCGTCCAGCGTTGGCTCGTAGTAATTCCACTCGAAGACGCCGTGCTCCCCCACCGGCAGCCCGGTGTGGATGGTGGTGATATGGGCGGCGGTGGTGGAGGGGAACTGCGAGGTCAGTTTCTCCACCGTCCCGAGGCGGGCCGCCTGTTTCAGAAAAGGCTCTTCCTGGAATTTCTCGAAGAAGCGCCAGCCGAAGCCGTCCATCAGGAACAGGACAACCGCGTCGTAACGGCGGGCAGTCAACAGGTCCGCGAGACGCTGTGGGAGCGAGGCAAAGCCGCCTGAGTCGAAGCGGGGTTTGACGAACGGTTCGGCAGGATAGGTTGTCATGAAAGTCTCAGGCTCCCAGCGATTGGCGGGTTTTATTCTTCCCGCGGGCGCGCATCACGTCCATCAGGCGCGGCAGGATTTCGGTGTACATGCGGTAGAGCAGTGGGCTGGGGGTGAAGTCCCAGGCGCCGATGGTGCGCAGCACGTAACCGCCCAGGCCTTCTTTGAAGCGGAAGACGTTCCACAGGCCGTCGGTTTCGACAAACTCGTTCGGCGCGCCCCACAAGTTGTAGATTCGGCAGCCGAGCGCTTTAGCCCGGCGCATGGCCTCCCACTGGAGCAGGTAATTGGGCATCTTCTCGCGGTGGGCAGCGCGCGACATGCCAAAAAGATAGATTGCCTGCCCGGCGAAATAGAACAGCGAGACCGCCGCCACCGGCTGGCCGTCCACTTCGGCGATGAGCGGCTCGCTGAAGGGCTGGCGGCTGACTGCTGATGGCTGACCGCCGGCAAACGTTTGCCAGACAGTCTGGTAGTATTCCTCGCCGCGGATAAGAAAGCCGTCGCGCACGGAGGTCTCGGCGTACATGCGGTAGAGCAGGGGGAAATCGGCGGCCGCGGCCGGGCGGACGGTGACGCCCTTCTTTTGCGCCAGGCGGATGTTGTAGCGCGTCTTTTGCTTCATGCGCGCCAGCATCTCGTCTTCGGAGGCGGTCAGGTCAATGAGGACGGTGTTGCGGAACTGGATTTGGTCCTGCGAGAAGAGCCAGCCCCGCCGCAGCAGTTCGGACCGGAGGGCCTGCCCGCCGTTATCTTCGCGCGCCTCGGCGCTGCCGGGGATGCCCGTCCCCAGCGGCACATCGGGGTCGAGTTTGACGAAGATGGCGCCCTGCCGCCGGGCAAAGGCTTGCAGGTCGTCGAGCAGGCGGCTGCGCAGGAGGGTGTCGTTCCAGTCCAGGTTGGGGCCTTTGGGGATGTAGAGCACGCACATCTTACGGCCAAAGCCGCCCACCGGGATGGCGCGCTTGAGAATCATGGCTGCGGCGGCAATCGAGCCTTCCGAAGGTTTGGCGCCTTCGGAAGGCTGGCGCGTCCAGACGAACGGCATCGGCTGCCAGCCAAAGCGCGCCTTGACCTGCGCCCATTCCCAGGTCTGCAAAAGATGGGGACTGGGCAGGGAGGCAATCAGTTCGTTCCAGTTTTTTTGGGGGCCGGTGAAGGGGTGCATAGCGATTGAGGAGATTGCTTCGCCGCCAGAGCCTGCCGCGAGCGCAGCGTGGCGGGCGGCTCGCAATGACATTTCTAATCCGAGCCGGAGCCGGAGAAACGCCACAGGTAGAGTTTGTAGAGCAGCGGGTTGTAGACCCGGTCGAGGGTGCGCGCCGCCTGGCGCAGCGCGCCGCCGAAGCCGCGTTTGAAGCGATAGACGCCCCACAGGCCGTCCTGGCGTTCTTCAATTTGCTCCTCGTCCACAATCTCGGCGGCTTCGTCGGGGATGCCCCACATATCGTACTCGGCGCAGCCAAGGCGGTGCGCCCAGCGGATGGCTTCCCATTGCAGCGGATAGGTTGGCTTACGGTTGCGTTCCTCGTTGGCCGACGCGCCGTAGAAATAATAGCCCGACCGGCGGCTGGCAAAGGCCATGACCGCCGCCAGGGTGCGTCCCTGGTACTCGGCAACAAACAACTCGCACAGCCCGCGCGGGTGGAAGAGTTCGTAGGCACGCTGGTAATACTCCAGCGAGTGGACGTGGAAGCCTTCGCGGCGGCCGGTAACTTCCATCAAGGCATAGAAATCCTGCAAATCGTCGGTCGTCCGCACGCTGACTTCCTTGCGGCCCGCCAGACGGATGTTGTAACGCGTCTTGGGCTTCATGCGCTCGAAAATTTCATCCTCGCTGCCCGTCAGTTCGATAACCTGGGTGCTGCGGGGCTGGACGTGCTGGGGGCTGAAGACGAAGCCGGGAGGCGGCGCGGCAGGCTGCGGGTCCGAGGGCGAGACCCAGCGGTCTGGTTCCACCTTCAGGAAGATGGCTTTGCGGGTGCGGCATATGGCGTCCACTTCCGCCCAGAAATCGGCGTTACCCAACGCGGAACTGTCGGCGGAGAGCGGACCTTTGGGGATGTAGCCGAAACTCAGCCCAAGCGGCAGGCGGCGGAAAAGGATTTGCGCGCCGGCGTCTCCGGCGGCGATACGCACAGAGTCCCAACCGAAAGCGGATTTCAATTCGCCCCATTCGCCCATCTGCAAGAGGTGGGCGTCGGGGAATTGCGCCAGGAATTCGTTCCATTCGGTAAGCGTCAATTGGGGCATGAAGCGCTCCGCCACAGGGGATGCGGCAATTTATTCCAGCGAAGTGAAATCCAGCGGGGGGGTGGCCCGCACGTGACCGTCGGGGATGCTTTCGTCGAGCAGGTTCAACACGGCGGTGGTCTCGCCTTCCATGGCCAGGCGGCTTAATTCGTCCACGATCTGGTCGAGCGCAGCGGGTAGGTTGGTCTCCTCCGCCTGGATGCGGAAGATATCAGGGTGGGTCGTCTTCTGGTACGTGAGGTCATCCTCCCACAGGTCCTCGGACAACTTCTCGCCCGGGCGGACGCCGGTGAAGACGATCTCGATATCCTTGCCTGGCTCCAGCCCGGAGAGGCGGATGAGGTCTTCGGCCAGGTCGAGGATGCGCACCTGCTGGCCCATATTGAGCAGGAAGACTTCCCCGCCCTGCCCCATGGCTGCTGCTTGCAAGACCAGGTGCACCGCTTCGGGGATGGTCATGAAGTAGCGTTTCATGTCGGGGTGCGTCACGGTCACCGGACCTCCGTGAGCGATCTGGCGCTTGAAGAGCGGGACGACGCTGCCGCGGCTGCCCAGCACGTTGCCAAAGCGGACGACCGAGTAGGCGCGCCGGGTGCGGTGGGCTGCCTCCAGCACGATCATCTCAGCCAAGCGCTTGGTGGCGCCCATCACGTTCGCCGGGCGGACGGCCTTGTCGGTGGAGATCAGCACCAGCCGTTCTGCGTTGACTTGGGTTGCCGCCTGCACCACGTTGCGCGTGCCGATCACGTTGTTGGAAATGGCGTCTTCGATGTTGCTTTCCATGAGCGGCACGTGCTTGTGGGCCGCGGCGTGAAAGATAACTTGTGGGCGGTAATTGGAGAACACCTGCGTTAGGCGCGGCATGTCGCGGATATCGGCGATGATCGGCTGGATCGAGAGGGAGGGAAAATCCTCGCGCAGTTCTAGCACCGCCTCGAAGATGCTGTTCTCGCCATGCCCAAGCATGATGAGCATATTGGGCCGCCAGCGGGCAATCTGGCGACAGATCTCGCGCCCGATGGAGCCGCCCGCCCCGGTGACAAGAACCCGTTTCCCGGTCATGGCCGCGCCGACCAGTTCGTCCTGCAAATGCACCGGCTCGCGGCGCAGCAGGTCGGCGATGTCCACTTCGCGCAGGCGGTTGACGCTGACCTTGCCGCCAATCAGTTCGTACAAGCCCGGCATGTTGCGGAAAGGCACGCCCTTCAGGCGGCAGACGTCCGCCACCATGCGCACCATCTTGCCGCCCGCGCTGGGAATGGCAATGATGACTTCGTCCACCGGGCGCTGGGCAAGGGCTTCGCCCAGGTCGTTCAACCGGCCAATGACCGGCACGCCGTGAATCTGGTGTTTCTGTTTGTCCTTGTCGTCGTCAAGAAAGCCGACCGGCGCCAGCCCCAGTTGCGGGTTCTTCTGCATCTCGCGCACCACCAGCGCGCCGGCGTCCCCCGCGCCAATCACCAGCACGGAACGCTCGCTGGCGGCGCGTTTCCTGCCGTTGACGTGGCGGGTCTCCGAGAGCAGGCGCAGCGTGAAACGGAAGCCGCCCACCCCGGCCATCGAAAGCAGCCAGTCTATGACCAGGGTCGTGCGCACAAAGCCGGGCGAGATGACGCGCGCCGTCCACAGCGCGACCATCACCAGCGAGACAACGGCCGAGGCAACGGTCACAGCGGCGGTGACCAGTTTGAGTTCGTTTGTGCTGGCATAGGCCCACTGACGGCGATACAAGCCGAACAAGTAATACACTGCCGGCTTGATGAGCAGGCTGACGGCCACCAGCCAGTAGGCGTTGGGCAGGTAGTAGTAGAAAAGCGGTCCTTCCAGCCGCAGAGCAAACGCGCCGATTGCCGCGCCGACGGTCACGAAGATATCCACCAGGAGGACAAAACGGTTGCGGAGCATGAAACGCGGTTTGGCGTTCATTTTGCCTTCATCCATTCCAGAGTCTCTGCCAGACCTGCGGCCAGGGAAGTCTGCGCCCGGAAGCCGAAGGCGCGGGCGGCTTTTTCGGGATTGCCCAGCGAACGATAGATGTCGCCCAGGCGCGGCGCTTCGTGCCGGACCTCGGGCTGGCGCGGCGACACCTCGCTCAGTTCCTCTATCAGGTCGAGGATGGTCGTCTCGCGCCCGGAGCAGACGTTGTACGCCTCCCCGGCGACATCGGACTCGGCGGCCATCAGGTTGGCGCGGACGACATCCTTGACGAAGATGAAGTCGCGGCTCTGCCTGCCATCGCCGTAGATGGTCAGGGGCTGCCCCGCCAGCAAGCGGCTGATGAAAATGGGGATGGCTGCGGCGTAGGGAGAATCGGGGCGTTGGCGCGGCCCATAGACGTTGAAAAAGCGCAGCGCTGCCACCGGCAGGCCAAAGGTGCGCGTGTAGAGGCCGGCGTAGAGTTCGTTCACCTGTTTTGAAAGCGCGTAGGGGGAGAGGGGGGCAAGCGGCGTCTCCTCGGGGGTCGGGAAGACGTTCGTCTCGCCATAGACGGCGGTGCTGGAAGCCAGGACGACCTTGCGCACCCCAGCCCGCCGCGCCGCCTCCAGCAGGCCCACGCTCCCGCCGACGTTGACGTCGAAACAGGTCTGCGGGTCGAGCATGGATTGCGGGACGGAGATGAAGGCCGCGAGATGGAAAATCCATTCCACGCCGCGCACGGCTTCTTCCACGCGCCGGGCGTCCCGCAGGTCGGCTTCCAGGATCTCCAGATTGCCGCGCAGGGAGGCCAGGTTCTCGCGCCGCCCGGTGGAGAAATCGTCCAGCACGCGGACGGAGTCGCCGCGGCGCAAAAGTTCCTCTACGAGATGGGAGCCGATGAAGCCGGCCCCGCCGGTTACGAGGATACGCACGCTTACCTCCCGCGCAGCCCGAAAACCTGCCAGATGGTGCGCAGGATGATGGCCAGGTCCATCAGCAGGTTGCGATGTTTGATGTAGTAGAGGTCATATTCGAGTTTGACCGCCATCTCTTCCACCGTCACGTAGTAGGCATAGTTGACCTGCGCCCAGCCGGTGATGCCGGGCTTGACGAGCAGGCGCGCCCGGTAGAAGGGGATTTGCTTCTCGAATTTTTGGATCCACTCCGGGCGTTCGGCGCGCGGCCCGACGATGCTCATCTGCCCCAGCAGAACATTCCAGAACTGGGGGAACTCGTCCAGGTGGGCGCGGCGCAGGAAGTTGCCAAAGCGGGTGATGCGTTCGTCGTTCTCGACCGTCATGCGGACGCCGTCCTTTTCCGCGTCCTGGCGCATGGTGCGGAACTTGAACACCTCATAGGGGCGGCCCGATTTGCCTAGGCGGGTCTGCTTGTACAGGACGGGCCGTCCGCTTTCCAAGAGAATCCCCAGGGAGATGAATGGGAAGATGAGCGCCAGCACAAGCATCCCTGCCAGGCCGCCGATGATGTCCACCAGCCGCTTGGCAGACTCGTAGAACCCGCCGGTGCGCGCCTCGATCACAAAGGAGCGGATCAGCCACTCGGACTCGAGGTGATGGATGGGGACCCGCCCAAGCAATTCTTCGTAGAGCGCCGGCATGGGGGTCACTTCCACGCCGCGTTCCTGCGCGTCGAGGACGGCCTGGAAGGTGCGCCCCTGCATCTCGCCGGAGATAGCAATGATCAGGTCCGAGACCGCCTCGCGCTCGATCACCTCCGCCAGCCGGTCGCTGGCCGCCAGGATGGGGACTCCTTTGACGTGTTTCCCCACTTTTTGGGGGTCATCGTCCATGAAACCCACCAGGTGGAACGGGCGCGGCTTCAGGCTGTGATAGGCCTCCAGAAGGGTCTCGCCGGATTTTCCCGCCCCCAGGATCAGCGCCCGGCGCATGAAAACGCTGGCCGTGAAAATGCGGATGTAGGCCAGCCGCCACAGCAACGTCAGGATGGCAGCCAGCGCCAGGAAGAACCCCACCCCCACGCGCGTCTGGTTGCCCTCCACCAACAAATAAGCCACGGCATACAGAATCAGGCCGAGCAGCGTCGAGGCGGTAATGCCGCGCACCGTCACGCCCAGGTTGTTCACCCGGTGCGGGTCATACAAGTTCAGCAGCAGGAGAATCCAGGCAAAGGGGAGAAAATAATACCATCCTGCCACGCGGTCGCTCAGGAAAGTCATCGTCCACTGGTCGCGCAGGCTCCACAGGTACAGCGCCCCGGTCAGCGCGAAATAAGCCATCACCAGGTCGCCAATGACCAGGATGGAACGCTTCTCGCGCGCCCGCACGCGCCAGCCGGAAGGTCTTGATTTAGAGTTCGACTGCATTATGACCTGTCTGCCTCTTTCGGAAATATCCCCTTAATGATACTCCATAAAAAGCCGCTTCCCCAGGCAGTATGCATGACAGAAATGGCAAGCGGCAGCCCGGCGAGGAGAAACGCCGCGCGCCGCTTCGCCGCGGACCGGAGGCCTGCCGCGCCCAGAACAAGCAGATACAACCCCGCCTCCGCCGCCAGCAACCACCAGAAGACCTGCCAGACCAGTCCCAGCCCGGCCAGGCTAATTAGGCTGAGCGCAAACAGCGGCGGAAGCGCCTGACGCCAGCGCAGGGTCTTCGGGTTGCGCTGCAACATACGATACTTCCAGTAGCCGTAGCGCCAGTACTGTTTTGCCAGCGCCCCGAATGTGGGACGTGCAAGGTAAACCGAGCGGATGGCCGGATCGAGCCAGACCTTTCCGCCACGAGCGCGGATGCGGGCATTGAACTCGTAATCCTCGTTCGTCAGCAGGGTTTCATCGAAGTAGCCCACCAGCGCCAGCAATTCGCGCTTGAAAGCGCCAAACGGAACAGTGTCCACGCTGGCGGCCTTGTCGGTATGGCGATAGAGGGCATCGCCCACCCCCAGTGGATGCGCTGCGGCAACGGCGATGGACCTTGCCGCCCAGGTCTGCGCGCTGGGATGAATCTCCCACACGCCGCCCACGTTCTCGCCAAAGCCTGCTTCCAGGTCCGCGACGCTGCGCTCAACATAGTCAGGATAAGGCCGCGAGTGGGCGTCCAGGCGGAGAATAATCGTGCCTTTGGCCGCCTTGAGAGCAAGGTTGAGGGCGGCAGGGATGTGGCGCTTCGGGTTGTCCACCACCGTAATCGCCAGGTCGGGATGCAAGGCGGAAAAGGCGGCAATTTCATCCCGCGTTCGGTCGGTGGACATGCCGTCGGCAATAACAACTTCCATTTCGGCGCGCGGATAAGTCTGCCTATAAATGGCTTCCAGCAACTCGCGGATGGTAGATTGTTCGTTGTAGCAAGGGATGATGATCGAGACCGATGGCATGAGTTATTTTTTGCGCTTCGAGGCAACGGTGCTTGCGTCAGGATGGTCGAGCGGCAAGGAGACGGTGAACGTGCTGCCCGCTCCCGGCGCGCTGCGGACGCTTATTTTACCACCATGCGCCCGCACAATCTCCTGGACAATGGCCAGCCCCAGCCCGGCGCTGTGTTTGCCTCCTCCCTGCCGGGAGGCGTCGGCCTGGTAGAAACGCTCAAAGATGTGCGCCGCGACTTCCGGCGTCATCCCCGCGCCCGTATCCGTCACCTCGACCTGGACTCCGGGTGCGGCCGCGCTGGCGCGCAGGAGGACGCTGCCTCCTGCCGGTGTGAACTTGATGGCGTTATCCACCAGGTTGGTGAAGACCTGCACCAGCCGGTCGCCGTCGCCGGTCGCGGCAGGCAGGGGGTCCGTCTCCAGCCGCAGGCTGACGCCCGCCGCCTGCGCCTGGGGCGTCATCTTCTCGACCACGTTCCGGAGCAGGGCCGGCAGGTCGAGCGTTGTCCGCTGAAGGTCCATCATCCCGGCGTCGAAGCGCGCCAGGTCGAGCAGGTCCAGCACCATGCGGTGCATGCGCTCGGCCTCCTGGCGGATGATCCCCGCCGCCTGCCGCCGCGCCTCGGGCGTGTCGGCGGTGCCATCTTCCAGCGCCTGGGCGAAGCCTTGGATGGAGGTGAGCGGCGTCTTGAGTTCGTGCGAAACATTGGCGACGAACTCGCGCTGCGATTTCTGGCTGGCGCGGACGCGCGCTCCCATGTCGTTGAAGGCTGTGGTGAGTTCCTGCACCTCGCGCGGCCCGCGTACAGGCAGCGCTCCGATTTCGGGCATGCGCCGCGCCGCCGAGACCAGCGCCTGGAGCGGATCGCCGATCCAGCGCGCCAGCCCAAAGGCCACAAACAGCGAAAGCGCCAGGGCAATCAGGCCGGCGTAAAGGAAGGGCAGGAAAATATCATTCCGCAAAATAGAAAGGATGGGGATTTTCGGGCGCGGCATGAGGGCCAGCAGTACGCGTCCGTCCGGCAGACGTTTGGCGCTGAAGAGCCAGGCCCCCCCGTTTTCGTCGCGCAAGCCGACAGCCGGGCGCAGCAACTGGTAACGGCGGGGGATGACGAGCGCCGCTTCCAGGCCGGCGCGTGAATCTGCCAGCACCTGCAACTCCTGGTCCACGACCACGAAGCGCACCTTTAGCGCCGCGTCGTAGATGCGCAGGACATCCTCCAGCGCCGGGCCGGACAGGTCGGTAAGACCGGGCTGGCCCAGCACCAGCGCCTGGCGCGCCGCCTCCAGTTCCTGCAAAGCCGTGCGGTAGGCCAGCGGGCTGCGCAGGATGTAAACCAGGAAAACGACCGCCGTCAACGCCAGGACACCGATGATGATGAAGACGTAACTCAGCCACAGGCGGACGCGCAGGGAGGAAAACATCGTTTACGCTTTCGGGAGCGCCAGTTTGTAGCCCACGCCGGTGACCGTCTCGATCTCGCAGGCGCTCCCGGCCAGTTTGCGGCGCAAGTGGGCGATGTGAACGTCCACAGTGCGGGTTTGCCCGTAGAAGTCGAATCCCCAGGCCTGCTGGAGCAGTTGCTCGCGGGTGAAGACGCGTCCCGGCTGGGAGGCCAGAACGAGCAGCAGTTCGAATTCCTGGACGCGCAGGTCGAGGCTCCGGGCGCCGCAGCGGACCTCGCGGCGGGCCGCGTCCACGGTCAGGTCGCCTGCCCGGATGACTTCCCGCCCCGCGCCGCCGGCGCGTTCGGCGCGGCGCAGGATGGCCTTCACCCGCGCCACCAGTTCGCGCGGGTTGAACGGCTTGGTCAGGTAATCGTCGGCGCCCAGTTCCAGGCCGAGGATCTTGTCAATGTCCTCGTCGCGGGCGGTCAGCATGATGATGGCAGTCGGGTTGTCCTCGGCGCGCAGGCGGCGGCAGACCTCGAAGCCGTCCAGTTTGGGGAGCATCACGTCCAGCACCACCAGCGCCGGGGCGAGGCGTTTCACCGCCTCCAGGGCGGATTCGCCATCGCCGGCGGATTCGACGCGGAAATTTTCGCGCTCCAGGTACAGGCGCGCCAGCGAGACGATGGACGGCTCATCGTCCACCAGCAAGATCAGTTCAGCGCTCATTCCACAAGGGCAACGACTTCGATCTCCACCGCGCCGCCCCTCGGCAGGCCAGCCACCGCAATCGCGGAGCGGGCAGGTGGATTCTCGGGGAAAAATTCGGCATAGACGGCATTCATGGCGGCGAAATCGGCCATGTCGCGCAGGAAGACGGTGGTTTTCACCACCCGCTCCAGGCCGGACCCGGCGGCTGCCAGCACGTGCTTCAGATTGTTCAACGCTTGGCGCGTTTCCGCCTCCACCCCGCCGGGGACGAGGGCGCCGCTGAGCGGGTCGAGGCCGATCTGCCCGGCGGTGAAGACCAGGTTCCCGGTCCGAACGGCGACCGAATAAGGGCCAACAGCCTTGGGCGCTTTGTCGGTGGTGATGACAGTTCGATCCATGTTTGCCTCCAGTGCGTTTTTCCCGATTGTACTGCAAACTGGAGAGACGGCGCGGGGCGCGTCTCTCCAGTTTTTATCAGGCCGCTCGAGGCGGCGTTACGGATTGACCGGGGTTTCCGGGCGGGGATGGGCTTCCAGCAGGGCGCGGATGGCCTCGCGCAGGGCTTTGCCGGTGCCGTTCATGGCCGCACGCGTGTCCTTGAGCACCTGACCAAGCGCCTTGACGGTCTCGATGGCCGCGGCGCGGTCGGTGACCTGGCCGTTCTCATCGAAACCGGCGTGCGCGGCGATGATGGATGCACCCGCCTCGTGAGCCGCCTGGGCGGCAGGGATGGCGGCGGCAAAAGCGTCGAGGGCAGCCTGCACGGCGGAGGTGTCCCAGCCTTTGGCGTTGGCCTTTTCGATCAGCGTCTGAACGCGGGCAATGAATTCGTCGGCTTTATCCAGCCGCTCGCCCTGGCGGGTGTAGGCGGTCTGCACCCGCTCCCAGGCCTGTTCGAGGCGTTCGTTGGACACCTTGTCGGTGGAGGGCGGGTTGGACTCGTCGGCGATGCCGGCGGAGGCCTCTGCCCCGCTGATGGGCAAAGCCACCAGTCCCAGGCCGAGGATCAGGACAGCAAGAACGAACTTGTTGAGAAGAGAGGTTATTTTGGACATTTTGATATCTCCTTTTCTATGCCTGCATTGTAGGTTTGTGAAGTTAGCGGCGTAATACGGGCATGTAAAATGCTTGTAAAACGTTCCTGCGGGGGGAGAGGCGGCTGGAGCGCGCCGTTTTGGCTTGGGGAAT
>DYKZ01000255.1 GCA_020722345.1 Anaerolinea thermophila
CCGCTGCGACCGCACTGGAGTGCGATTTCCCGCTGGTCGAGATCAGCCAGATCGCTGAGCAGGAGAGCTGGCGTAAGGAGATTAATAGGCCGATTTACCACATCCATAAGTGGTGGGCGACACGGCTGGGATCGGTGTTCCGTGGCATCACGCTTGGGGCTTTGAGCCAGCCTGGTACCGACACTTGGGCGCAGTTCTACAAGACGCACGATCTGGCCGGTAAGGTAGTGCTCGATCCGTTTATGGGCAGCGGCACGACGCTTGGCGAGGCCGTCAAGCTCGGAGCCAAAGCCATCGGGTGCGACATCAACCCGGTAAGCACGTTCCTGGTGCGCCAGGCGTTCACACCAGCGCCAGAGGGGCAGCTTCGTGCCGCCTTCGAGCGGCTGGAGCACGACGTGGCACCGGAGATTCGGCGCTACTACCAGACCCGTGATCCCCAGACCGGCGAATTGATCCCGGTGCTGTACTACTTCTGGGTCAAGACGGTCACGACGCCGGAAGGCGAGGTGATCCCGCTGCTGTCCCGCTATGTGTTTGCACAGGACGCCTACCCGAAGAAGAAGCCGCGAGCGCAAATCGTATGCCCTGGCTGCTGGGGCGTGCTGGAGGACCGCTACGACGCCACCGACATATACTGCCAGCACTGCGGCCATCACTTTAACCCGCAGAAAGGCCCGGCCTCTGGTCAATACGTCACGACCAAGGGCGGCCAGCGCTATCGAATCAAGGAACTGCTGCCCAAGGATGGCACCCCACCTGCGCATCGCATGTACGCGATGATGGCGTTGCGCGCTGATGGCACGAAGGTCTATCTGCCAGTGCGTGCTGAGGACTTAGCGCTCTACGAGGAAGCCCAGAGCCGCCTTGCGAGTGAGACGTTGCCACTACCGGAAATCTCTGTCCGTCCGGGCCACAACACTGACCAGGCGCGGGGCTACAACTACACCCATTGGCGCGACTTCTTCAATGCGCGCCAACTACTGTGTCTCGGGCTGCTGCTGCGCGAAATCCTAAGCATCGACGACCAGGCCGTGCAGGAACAGATGCTATGCCTGTTCTCCAGCACCTTGGAGTTCAACAACCTGTTTTGCAGCTTCAAGGGCGAGGGCACCGGGGCCGTCCGGCACATGTTCTCGAACCACATCCTGAAGCCTGAACGCACGCCGCTTGAAAACTCGGTTTGGGGCACTGACAAGAGCAGCGGCACGTTCAGCACACTGTTCAAATCGCGCCTACTGCGTGCCAAACGTTACCTCGATGAGCCATTCGAGATTGCCTTCGAGTACGACCAGGACGGCAACCGTACAGGGTTACGCAAAACGATAGCCAGCCACCCGATCCGCGCTCATCGCGTCGAGACGTGGGCCGAGCTGGCGACGGACGATCATGGCCTGCTGATCCTCAACGGCGACAGCTCCAAGCTGCCGGTTCCCGCAGGATCGGTGGACGCGGTTGTGACCGACCCTCCTTACTTTGATTTCGTTCACTACTCGGAGTTGAGCGATTTCTTCTTTGCCTGGCTGTCGCCAGTACTTCGCGGACGCTATCCGTGGATGGCTCGCGAGGACTCGTCCGACCTGGGTGAGGTGCAGCACAAAGACCCGCGTGTGTTCGCCCGTCAGCTCGCTGCCGTGTTCACTGAAGCCTGCCGCGTGCTCAAGGACGACGGAGTACTGGCATTCAGCTTTCATCACTCGCGAGCCGAGGGTTGGGCTGCCATCTACGAGGCGATCAGCAAGGCGGGCCTGGCCGTTGTTGCGGCTCACCCAGTTCATGCGGAGCTGCGAGCCGCGAGCCCCAAGACGGCGGCGAAAGACCCGATCAGTCTTGATGCGATCCTCGTGTGTCGTAAGAAGGCGTTTGCCCTGCACCAGTCGCCCGCTGTCCAGGACGTGCGCCAGGTAGTCGATGCGCTGTCGTCACGGCTGCAAGCTGCTGGCCTGCGCATCTCGGCGGGTGATCGCTTTGTGATCGGTGCTGCCCAGACTTTGATCGCCCGAGCCGCTGATGACCTAGGTTTCGACGAGATCAAGGTCGATTTGGAAGCGATCCGTCTGGCTGTCTGGTCGAAGGAGTAATGCATAAACATCAACAACTGACAAG
>DYKZ01000256.1 GCA_020722345.1 Anaerolinea thermophila
AAGCGAAGCGTACGCGAGGCGAATGTGATCGCATGGCTGTGGGCAAGAACAATCAAGTGTCCAAACCCAGCCTGTGGCGCTCGCGCTCCATTGGTTAGGTCTTTCTGGTTATTTCGCAAGAAGCCGAACTTCATTCACTCGAAACCCCATTTGAAAGGGAAGTCTGTCAGTTTCACAATCGAACAAGATGGAACAGCCGAAAAGGAAACAACCAGCGGCAAAGGCGCAAGGTGCCTTTTTTGTGGGCAGTTGCTCTCCAAAGCGCAGGTAAGAGAATCTGCGACGAAGCATGGTATCACGGACATCCCGCTTGTCACGGTAGCAGACATCGGTCGCGGTAAAATCTATCTTCCAAGCGAATCCGTTTGGATCCCGAAGGTTGAAAAGCCGGATGCACCGACAATTGAACAAGAAATGACAAACGACCGCCGCTGGTTCTCGCCGCCCCTATATGGCTGGCCTCGATTCACGGACATATTCACCCCCCGCCAACTCACCGCGATGGTAATCCTGAGCGACCTCGTGAAAAGCATTCGGCAAGACGTGATCGAGGATGCGCGAAAGGCCGGTCTTTCGGATGCGGAAGCTAATGATTACGCCAAGACAGTAACCACGTTCCTGGCGCTGGCGCTTGGAAGATGTGCGGATTTCAACAACGGTCTCTGCAGATGGAAACCAAGCGGCCAACAGTCGATGCAGCTCTTTGCGCGACAGGCGATTCCCATGGTTTGGGATTTCTGCGAACCAAACATTATGGGAGAGAAGGCCGTTTGTTGGAGAACCGCCGTAGAAATCTGTGCCGAAGCAGTTGAAACAGTCTCAACGCGCAAGATGGAATTAGGTATAGCCAACCAAATCGACGCAGCCGGTGCTTGGAATGACACGCGTGGCCTGTTGGTCAGCACCGACCCACCCTACTACGACAACATTGGGTACGCCGCACTGTCGGATTTTTTCTACGTCTGGCTCAGACGGACCATTGGCGAACTGTATCCAGGCCTCTTCAAAACCATTCTGGTACCGAAAGCCCCGGAACTCACTGCCGCGCCGGAACGCTTCGACGGCAACAAGGAGAGGGCCAGGGAACACTTCGAGTCCGGTTTCCGCAAGGCGTTCACCACCCTGCGGGAGAAGATGAACCCACGCTTCCCGCTCACCGTCTACTACGCCTTCAAGCAGGAGGATGAAGAAGCAGGGAGCGAGGAGCAGGAAGCTGGAAATGAAAACGGCGTGGATCGAACGACTGGATGGGAGACGCTTCTCGACGCACTCCTCGGCAGCGGTTTTCAGATTACCGCGACATGGCCAGTGCGGGCTTCGCAGAAGTGGCGGATGGTGGCCATGGGCACGAACGCGTTGGCTTCTTACATTGTCCTTGCCTGCCGCGCGCGCCCAGCCGACGCCCCGCAATGCAGCCGCCGCGAGTTCCTGAACGAAATGAAGAAGGAGCTTCCGGCCGCGCTCAAATATCTCCAGCAGGGCAACATCGCGCCGGTGGACCTGGCCCAGGCCGCCATCGGCCCCGGCATGGCGGTGTTCTCGCGCTACGCAAAGGTCGTCGAGTCGAGCGGCAACGCCATGACCGTGCGCGCCGCTCTGGCCCTGATCAATCAGACCCTTGATGAGGTGCTGGCCGAACAGGAGGCGGCATTCGACGCCGACACCCGCTGGGCGCTGGCGTGGTTTGAGCAGTACGGGATGGAGGAAGGCGAGTTCGGCGTGGCGGAAACGCTCTCCAGGGCTAAGAACACCGCAGTCAACGGCCTTGTCCAAGCCGGCATCGTCGCAGCGCGGAGCGGCAAGGTCCGGCTGGTGAAGCGGAATGAACTGCCGGAGGACTGGGACCCATCCTCGGACAAGCGGCTGACCGTATGGGAGGCAACGCAACATCTCATTCGTGCCCTCGACCAGCACGGCGAAAGCGGCGCGGCTGACCTTCTTGGCAAGCTCGGCGGCGCGGTCGGCGAGATGGCGCGCGAGCTTTCCTACCGGCTTCATAAGGTCTGCGAGAAAAAAGGCTGGTCGAGCGAGGCGCAGGCCTACAACAGCCTCGTGCTGGCCTGGCCGGAACTGACCCGGTTGGTTGCCTCGGAAACAG
>DYKZ01000257.1 GCA_020722345.1 Anaerolinea thermophila
CCAAATTGCAAAAGGCTGGCTTTTTGGTGGTATCGGTCAATTATCGCCTCGCACCCGAGTACCAATTTCCCGCCATGATCGAAGATGTGAAGTGCGCCGTGCGTTCGCTGCGCGCCCATGCGGACGAGTACAACCTCGACCCGAATCGCATCGGCGTATGGGGCGGCAGCGCAGGCGGACATCTGGCAGCCTTGCTCGGCACGGCGGATGAAAGCGCGGGCTTTGATGTGGGCGAATATCTTGAATATTCCAGCCGCGTGCAAGCCGTGGTAGATATGTTCGGTCCCGCCGACTTGACCGTGCAATTCGAAGGCGGGTACGAAAGCGCCTCGCCCGTTTTCGACGACTTCGACCCCGCGCTGGCAAGCCCGGTGACTTATGTGAGCGCAGACGACCCGCCGTTCTTGTTGCTGCACGGCGAGAAGGATACGCTTGTTCCCATCGAGCAATCAGAAATCCTGCTGGCGGCGTTGCAATCGGTGGGAGTGCGCGCCCAACTCGTGCGGGTGGCCAATGCCAATCACGCCTTCAAACCCGATGGCGGGCAGATCAGTCCGTCGCGCCAGGAGATCACTCAATTGGTTGTGGCGTTTTTCGACGAGACGCTGAAGGGGGACGCGCCGTAGGGTTCCAGCGTCCCTACCGCAGCCAATCGAAAATCCAAAGGAAACTCAATTGATGAAAAATAAAGCGATTACTTTCGCCATTCTCATGGCAACTCTTCTGACATCATGCAGCGCTGAAACCGTGACACCCCCTGCCGCTCCTACAACCCAGGCAGAGGCGACACAGTCCACCCTCACAGAAAATGCGTCCCCGCCGAACATCATACTGGTCATCGCCGATGATGTGGGCATAGATTCAAGCCCATGCTACGAGGTTGGCGCGGAAAAACCGAACATGCCAAACCTCGAAGCCTTATGCGAATCTGGCGTGGTGTTCGATAACGTCTGGGCAACCCCGGCTTGTTCCTCCACGCGAGCCGCGATTCTGACCGGGCAGTACGGTCTGCGTACCGACGTCCTTGCGGCGGGAGAACGGCTTGAGGATACCGAATCGATCTTCGATATTCTCTCGAATAACACACCGATACCCTATTCAAATGCGGTCATCGGCAAGTGGCATGTGGGCGGGAAACAGCCCGACCCGAATCACCCCGCCTTGTTTGGCGTGGAGCATTACGCAGGCTTTCTCACCTCCGGCTTGAAGGATTACTACGAATGGGAAATCACGGAGGACGGCGTGCGCTCGCATGTGAGCGGGTACGCCACAACCGTATTCACCGACAAGGCGCTGGAATGGATCGAGGAACAGGATCAGCCGTGGTTCTTGTGGCTGGCATACAACGCGCCGCATTCTCCCCTTCACCTCCCGCCAGAGGGGCTTTACACCCAGCAAGGACTGACCGGAACGCCGCCAGATATCAAGCAAAACCCCCGCCCCTATTATTTTGCGGCGCTGGAAGCGCTGGACTTTGAAATGGGGCGGCTGCTCAATTCCTTATCACCTGAAGTCCGCGCCAACACAGTGGTTATTTTTATTGGGGATAATGGCACACACGGAACCGTATCGCAACCGCCATTCGACCCCGAGCGGACAAAGTTCACGGTGTACGAAGGCGGCATCCATGTGCCGATGGTCATTGCCGGAGATGGCGTATCGCGCATGGGAGAACGTGAAGACGCGCTGATCAACATCACAGACTTGTTCGCCACGATTGCAGAGATGGCGGGCGTCGCCGAAGTTTCACAACCAGACAGCCTCAGTTTTATGGATGCGCTGACCAGCCCATCGTTCGCGGGGCGCGAGTATGCCTATTCCGAATTCCGCTTTGACGATGGAACCACCGCCTGGACGGTTCGTAATCTTCAATACAAGTTGATCGAATATTCCGACGGGCGCATGGAATTGTACGACCTGTCCGCTGACCCGTTCGAGAACAATGACCTGCTTGCTAACGGCATTTCAGATGAATGGACTGCCGTCATTTCGGAACTTGAAAATTACAGAAAAGGACTTCAACCATAAAACGACTATCTTTTGGTTCTCATCAGATTTGTGGGAGAGGATGGGGTAAGTTGCCATGCTCAACCATGA
>DYKZ01000258.1 GCA_020722345.1 Anaerolinea thermophila
AAAAGCCCAGACAAGTTCTTTGGCTTGAGCACAGATGCGCTCCACGTTGGGTAGAGTCTGGTCTTCCAAGCAGCGGGCATAAGGGATGGTCGTCTGTGTGCAAACGCGGGCATATCTGACCGAGATGCCTTCCTCCAGCAAGATCGCCACCACTTCACCTGAAAGACCAAAGTTCTCATAGTCCTCGTCTACTACGAGCAGGTGACCAGTCTCGGAAACAACCTCGCAGAGAGCCGCTCTATCAAGTGGTGCGACTGTCCGCAAGTCCAGCACACCTGCTGAAACTCCTTCTGACTCAAGAGCTTGTGCAGCCTCTAAGGCGCGGTGCACACCTACTCCCACACTGACAATTGTTAGATCATCCCCGCTCCGCCGGAGGATAGCTTTTCCGATAGGGATCGGCTCCCAATGCTGGGGCACAGCACCTTTTGTGCCAGCAGCCGGAACGTCATACTGAACTGTCCTTCGCCCTCCAGAGCCGAGGAATTCAAGCCACATCTCGGAGAGGAGTTTATGTTCAAGGAAGATGACTGGTCCATCGTGCTGTAGAGCAGCCAGCATTAAGCCACCGGCATCGGCTGGTGTGGATGGAACCAGTACAGTAAGCCCTGGAATATGCGCCAGCCAGCCCCATAAAGACTGTTCGTGCTGCCCGCCATCGCCGTAACCGCCGCCACAAGGCGCACGAACCACAACGGGCGCAGTCCATTTACCGCCTGAAAATGCTTCGACTTTGGCAGCGTGGTTGAGTATGGCATCCATACACACTCCGAGGAAATCCACCATGTACATTTCGACCACTGGGCGTAATCCAGCCATTGCGGCGGCTACGGCAGCCCCCAAAAAGGCGCTTTCGCTGATAGGGGTACCTCGTACGCGTCTGGGTCCGAATCGCACGAGAAGGTTACGGCGCAGCAGCGGGGTGTCCTCGCCAAAAAGAATAATACGCGGGTCATCTGCCATGGCTTGGGCAAGCGCATCATCAATGGCTTGGGTGAAAAACATGGTTCTCATAACGACACCTCCGCTAAGGCAGATGCCAGCCCGTTGCTTATTTCCTTCTCAACCTGGTCTTCCAGTTCTTGCAAGCGTGCCGGGTCCGACTCGAGGGTTGCACGTGCACGAGGTAGTGGGTCATTGGTTGGATCCCGGCGTGGATCGCGCAGCGTCGTGAATACTGTTGCAATGATTGTTTTCAGCCCTGCCAGGCGCTCGCCCAAAGTAGCCCCGCCAGTACGCAAGAACGACCGGGTGAGCGGAATGGCGATATTAGGCATTTCTCCAAGTGGATCGCGCACTATCCGTATCAATTGGAATCCTAAAAAATGACCCTCGAAATGAACGCATTTGGCACGCAGGAAAGTCGGTCCTTGACCGGAACGGGCACGTTGAATTGCATCATGTGCAGCCTCCCACATTGCGGATACATCCAAACCGTCCGCTTCAACAGCCGGGATGCCCAACCCATGCGCTCGTTCGTTCAAATTTCCACCAGTCACACTTTCGGATCGAGTGGTTATTGCCCAGCCGTCATCCTTGCAGACAAACAAGACAGGCAAGTTCCAAGCCGAGGCAAGGTTCATCGCTTCCATCAACATGCCTTGATTCATTGCCCCATCCCCAAAGAAGGCAACGGCGACCGTGCCCGGGCGAAGGTATTGTGCTGCTAACGCAAAACCGGCTGCGGTTGGTCCCCCTGCACCGACAATCCCTGAAGAAGCGGCAAAGTGCTCTTTAGAAAACAGGTGCATATGCCCGCCCATTCCGCCGCACAGGCCCTCTGGTTGACCAAGCAGTTCACGCAGGATAAGAACAGGATCTACGCCGCGCATGAGCAAAGCCGCGGTGCCGCGATGATCTAAAGCCATTGCATCGCCTTCTCGTAAGTGAGCAACAACGCCTGCGATAACCGCTTCTTCGCCTGTCCCAGAGTGCATCTCGCCAGAGATCAAGCCCTCATACCAGAGTTGCATAATGGCTTCTTCAAACAGGCGGCTTCTCAGCATAAGCGCATAAAGAGACCATATATCGGGTTGCATAACTATCTCCTAGAATTACTGGCGCCCAACGGC
>DYKZ01000071.1 GCA_020722345.1 Anaerolinea thermophila
CGCGCTTGATGCCGCGCACGTCGCGCCCGGCGCTCATCTTCTCGCGGCGGAAGCAGGGCGTGTAGGCCGTGTAGAGCAGCGGCAACTGCTTCTCTTCGAGGATTTCGTCCATGTGCAGGCCGGTCAGCGGCACCTCGGCGGTCGGCACCATCCACAAGTCCTCTTCGGCGTCGTGGTAAAGGTTGTCGGCAAACTTGGGCAGTTGCCCGGCACCGAAGAGAGTGGCCGCTTTCACCATGAAAGGCGTGTATTGCTCGGTGTATCCCTGCCCGCTGCGCGTGTGCAAATCGAGCATGTACGAGATCAGCGCCCGCTGCAAGCGCGCTCCGGCGCCTTTGAGAACGTAGAAGCGCGAACCGGTGATCTTGACGCCGCGCTCGAAGTCCATGATGCCGAGCGCCGGGCCGAGGTCCCAGTGGATTTTTGGCTCGAAGTCGAACTCCGGCAATTGCCCCGCCGAGCGCAGGACGACGTTTTCGGATTCGTCCCGCCCAACCGGCGTTCGCTCCGAGGGGAGGTTCGGGATGGCGGCCGCGATGCTCCTAAGTTGTTCCTCCACATCGGCCACTTGTTTGTCCAGTTCAGCGATCCGGTCGCCGACGGCGCGCATCGCCTCGATTTTCTCCTGCCGTTCGGTAGGGTCCTTCATCCTGCCGATCTCCTTCGAGACGGCGTTGCGTTCGGCCTTGAGCGCCTCCACCTCGATTAGCAGGGCGCGGCGGCGTTCGTCCAGCGCCAGGAGGGAGTCCACAGGCTGCGGGTCCATTTGGCGGTTGCGCAGCGCCTGGCGGACGAGGTCGGGCTGCTCGCGGATTAGGTTAATTTCCAACATTCTGCACCTCCATGCAAAAAGAATACGCCCCACCTGTGCAGGACGAGGGGCGTCTCGTGGTGCCACCTGCTTTTGCCCGCCCCCTCCCGGCTTTGCCACCTTCCCCAAAATCTGCGATTTGGGGAAGGCCGGGGCGGGGGTTGGGCCTCAGCCGCGCGCTAACGGGCGCTTCCCGTCTCCCTTACGGCGCTGCGCAAGATAGCAACTTGCGCAGCGGCCCCTGCGGGAGCCTCTGCCTGTGGTTGGACATGTTGCCCCACAGGCGCCGGAGGGGATTTCGCCGCTCTTCGGCCTGCCTCGCACCGTCGTGACTTTGTTCCGGCAGGTCTCTGAACCGGGAGGCGGCTACTCGTCTCCGGGCAAGTCTTTAGATACAGCATATTATACCAAAGGCGTTCCCCCGGCATGATATACTTGGGCGGCATGAAACCTGTCCACCTTCCTCGACTGTTCGTCGTCTTCTCGCTTCTGCTGCTCTTGACGGCCTTCGTGGCCGGGACCCTGCTGGCCTTCACCCAGGTACAGGCCGCGCCCGGGGCAACTCCCACCGAGACAGGGGGAGGAGGAGAATCCTCCCTGACAGCCACGCCGACGCCGGAACCAGGCCGCGGGTCCGCGAACACGGCCGGCATTCTCCTGTTGGGCGTCTTGCTGGTCATGGTTATCCTGGTTGGCCTGCTGTGGGGTGGGCGCACGGCGCAGCGGTAAAAACTGTCGGCAGGACAAGTTCGAAACCGGGGTTGTCAACTTGTCCACTCGACTGGTATAATCTTTTCTATAATCTTTTCCGGAGTAGTCTAAATGGAACAAAACGAAACCCATCTCGGGGCGGGGGAATCGCCCGAGAACATTCTGCCTGTCGAAGGCGCCAGCAACAACACAAACATGGAGACTTTGCTCAATCAGGAGGGAGTGGCTCTGGACTTCCCGCAAGCGGGCGAGATCCGCGCCGGCGTTATTGCCAGCATCAGCCCTACCCAGATTCTGGTCAGCGTGGGAGCCAAGTCGGAAGGTGTGATCACTGGCCGCGAACTCGAATCGATCGAAGAAGCGACCCGCGCCGCCATGAAGGTGGGGGATGAAATTCACGTTTTCGTCCTGTCAGCGGAGGATTCGAGCGGCAACATCATGCTCTCCTTCACCCGCGCCCAAGAGCAGAAAGGCTGGGCGGAAGTCGAAAAAATGCTCGAAGAGAGTTCGTCTTTCGACGGCAAAATTGAAGGCTTCAACAAAGGCGGCCTCATCGTCCCCATTCACGGGCTGCGCGGCTTTGTGCCTGCCTCCCAACTGGGCATTTCGCGCCGCATGGCCATCACCGGCGATACCCCCGATGCCCGCTACGCCCCCATGATCGGCAAAGAGATCACCGTGCGCGTCATCGAAGTTGACCGCAAGCGCCGCCGCCTCATTCTATCGGAACGGGCTGCTTCGAGCGAGACCCGCCAGTCCATCAAGGAACGCGTGATCGAGTCGCTCGAACAGGGGCAGGAATACACCGGCAAGGTCACCAGCCTGGCAGACTTCGGCGCCTTCGTCAACATCAACGGCGCCGACGGCCTGGTGCACTTGTCCGAGATTTCCTGGGAACACATCCAACACCCCTCGGAGGTGCTTGAGGTCGGCCAGGAAGTGAAGGTCAAGGTCATCAACATTGACCGCGAGAAGAAGCGCATCGGCCTCTCGATCCGCGCCCTGCAGGAAGATCCCTGGCGCAAGAAGGTGGAGAAATTCAAGGTCGGCCAGTTGGTGGAAGGCGTTGTCACCCGCCTCACCAAGTTCGGCGCCTTCGCCCGCTTGGAAGGCGATCTGGAAGGGCTTATCCACGTCTCGGAAATCAGCGAGACGCGCATCGAGCATCCCAAAGAAAAACTGCACGAGGGCGATGTCCTCACCCTGCGCATCATCCGCATTGACCCCGAGCAGCGCCGCATTGGCCTGAGCTTGCGCAAGGTGGATTCGGGCGCCTACAAGGACCTGGATTTCAAGCAGATAAACATCAAAGACATCAACCTGAAAAGCGAAGAGTAGAACACAAACCTCCAGCCCGGCTTCTCGCGCGGCAGTGGGAGAACCGGGCTTTGTTTTACCATGACCCCTCCCCTCATCATTGACGCTCACCAAGACCTCGCCTGGAACATACAGGCCTTCGGCCGCGACTACACCCGTCCGGTCGCCGAAACGCGCCGCCTCGAGGCCGAAGCCAAAGCCCTTGCCCTCCAACACCAGGGGCACACCCTGCTCGGCTGGCCGGAATACCAGCAAGGCAGGGTGGCAATCATTTTCGGCACGCTCTTCGTCACACCGGGCCGCCTCAAGCACGAATGGGAAACGCTCTACTACGATGACTTCGACTCGGCCCACCGCCTTTACCGCCGTCAGTTGGATATCTATCACGAACTGACCGACAGACACCCCGACAAATTCCGCCTCGTCGCCTCGCGCCCGGACCTGGAAACTGCCCTGGCAACCTGGGACGATCCTGCCGCTGAGACGCGCCCGGTTGGCCTTGTCCCGCTCATGGAAGGCGCGGAAGGGGTGCGCTCCCCCTCCGAACTGGAAGAATGGTGGCAAGCCGGGGTGCGGATCATCGGGCTGGCCTGGGCAGGGACGCGCTACTGCGGCGGCACGCGCGAACCGGGTCCGCTCACGGACGAGGGGCGCGCCCTGCTCAAGTCCATGGCCAGCATCGGGTTCACGCTCGACATCAGCCACATGGACGAACTCGCCGCCCGTCAGGCGCTGGACCTGTACGCGGGTCCCGTCATCGCCAGCCACGCCAACGCTGCGGCGCTCATCCCCGAATATTCCGGCAACCGGCATTTGTCCGACCACGTAATCAAGGCTTTGGCCGCACGGGGTGGCGTCATGGGGCTGGTGCCGACTTGCAGGTTCCTGCATTACGGCTGGAAGCGCGGGGAAAACCGCCAGCGCGTCCCCCTGGAACTGGCCGCCGCCCACGTGGATCACATCTGCCAGTTGACCGGCGACGCCCGGCACGTTGGCTTCGGCAGCGACTTCGACGGCGGCTTTGGGGTGGAGGCTGTCCCCGCCGAAGTGGACAGCATCGCCGACTTGCAGAAATTCGCCCCCATCCTGGCCGCGAAAGGATATGAAGAGGAAGAGATCGCGGCCATCTTTGGCGGCAACTGGATACAGCACCTGCGAGACTCCCTGCCAGCATGACAGACTCTGTTCCTTCTTCGAATACCACTCCCCTGACTGTCCCCTCGCGCGGGCGGACGCGGATCAGCATCCTCCTGACCTTCCTAGGCCTAATCACCTTCCTGTTGGGAGCAAAGCCGGCTCTCTTTGGCCTGGATCGCAGCCCGGTGGTGGGATTCGTCCAGGTGTCCGTTTTCACGATTGGGCTGGGGATCATGTGCCTGGGCGGCTACATCGGCCTGACCGGCTTCTGGAAGAGCACCTCCCGCACCATCGCCGCCGACATCGGGTCCCGGCTGGTGGCAACGGGGTACGTGATTGCCGTCTTTGCAGGCATGGCCGACGTCTTCGGCATGGGGACGCAGACGTTCCCGCGTGTGCCGCTCTTTGGCCCCTGGCAGGCCACGGGTGTGGAACTCGGCCAGGTGGTGATTGCCCTGGGTTTCCTACTCTTGATTCCCTACCGCAGGCAGAAACCTGCTCCCCCGCCGGCATAGGCGGATTCCCGATTAAAAAATGACATCCTTCTCTAAGACTTGTAGAGAAGGATGTATTGTTTTGAAGGCCGAAGTTACGGCATCAGGTGCTGGAAGCGCAGGCCTTGCTCGGTCTCGGTCACAGTGGAATACTTGCCGATGACCTCGAACCAGGTATTGCCGGGTTTGAAGGGGAAAGGCGAACCATCCGGGTATGCCAGAGACACAACTGCATCAGTCGAGATGCGCTGCCACTGCACCTGGTACATCTGACCGTCCCGAAAAGCATAGGCGCTGCCGCTGCCCAGCAGGAGAATATCAATCACTTCAGGCTCACGGTTGTAGTATTCGTTCAAGACATATAGAACCACAACGTTATCGAAGGCAATCGGCTGTCCGGTCAGCCGATCGGTGAGTTGGGCATATTCTGCGCGCTCGCCATCGTAGAAATCTTCCACCGTATCGGAGAAACGCAGGTACTTGCCGGTAGCGGCGTCATATTGCCAGCGGTTGTAGATCGCCGCCGAGAAGCGGACAACAAACTGTTCGGCAGCCTGGCCTCCTGCCGGGGCCTCGGGGTGGAAGAACATGCCGTCGAGGTTCTGGCGTCCGTTTTCGACGCCTTTCTGGGTCAGGAAGTCGCTCAACTGGGCCGTGTTGACGACAAGATGGTTATATCCGTTGGGGTCGAAGCGATACAGCGGCGAGTTCTCTCCCTCCAGGACCAGCCGGTCCACAAACTCGGCGCTGAACAGGCGCTCTATCACCTTGGAATAGGCCGAGCCAAAGGCAAATCCCGCCTTGTAGCCGCGGATGATATGCGTGTCCACAAAACGCGCCGAACGGATCGGCCCGACGATCTCCGCATCATGGCCGTAGAAAATGGCCGTGAAGCGGGTGGTGCCCTCCTCGGTGTAATGCTCGAAAACAATGTCGGCCAGCGAAAGCCCCCACTGCGGGCGGACGCTGCGCGGCAGGTTCGAGACCTTGATCGCCAGCGGGCGGCGGTCGAGCAGGCTGGGATTTGACACCTTCACGCCGGTCAGCGGGTTGACGTCCGCCGGGAAGCCTGTTGGCCCATACCCGCTTTCAGGCGCGGGAGGCTGTTCGGTCTGCGGGGTGGGGCTGACCGTCGGCGCCTCGGTCGCGGCCTCGGTGGGGACGGGGAGTTCCTCCGTGGGCGTCGGTGTGACCCCCTCAGCGCCGCAGCCTGCCAGCAGGAAAACAAGTACAACCAGTACGTGGAGAGATTTTTTCATCATCAAGTGAATCTCCTTGTTCGTGTCCATTATGGTGAGTATCATACCGCAATTACAAACATTTGAAAACCGGCCATGCGGTATAATCACGCCCGTGACCAAGCGCCCGGAAGATCTGAGCGAACAGGAACTGCGCCGTCTGCTGCTGGACAAACGCCGCGAAGCGCGCCAGAAACGGCTGGAACGTTTCCGCCGCAGCGGGCGCGCCGTCTCGCTCGCCCCGGACCTGCCGCCGGAAGCCTACCAGGAGTGGCGCGTCCAGGCCCCGGAGCAGGAAGCGGGTCCTGAAAGCCCCGCCCCACCCTCGAAGCACCGCCGCTGGCTGGACCGCATCCTGCTCGTCGTCGAAGTCCTGGCCGTTCTTGGCCTGCTGGGCGTCCTGGCAAACGGCTTCGGCCTGCTCCAGACCCTGAATGCGGAAGTGGCCGCCGCCCTGCGCCAGGATACTCTGACGCCGACCCCGCTCATCACGGCCATCGTCCTGCCGGGCGGCCACACCCCGCCCACTTCGGAAGGCGGGGCGCAGTTCAACGAGGCCGAGATTCCCGAACACCTGCGCCCGCTGGTACAGTCCATCGCCAACATGCCGGCGCCCACACCGGGGCCACAGCAGGCCATCCGCATCCAAGTCCCGGCCATCGGCGTGGATGCGCCGGTCGTCCTGGGCGACACCTGGGAACAGTTGAAGAAGGGCGTCGGCCAGCACCTCGGGACGGGGAACCCGGGCCTGCCTGGCAATGTCGTCCTCTCGGCGCACAACGATGTGTTCGGCGAGATCTTTCGCGACCTCGACCAGTTACAACCCGGCGACCAGGTGATCCTCTTCACTGCCCAGCAGCAATACGTGTACATCGTGACCGGCAGCGCCATCGTCGAGCCGACGTACGTGGAGGTCATGGCGCCCACCGCCGAGCCAACCGTAACCCTGGTCAGTTGCTACCCTTACCTGGTGGACACCAAGCGCATTGTTGTGTTTGCAGAACTACAGAACCAATAGGAGTTTTTATGGGCAAGAAAAACAAAATCCAATCATTTTCAGCAAGAAAAGACACGTTCAACCCCGATTACAGCGAAACCAGGCGCGACCTGGGGCGCATCGGCGTCCTGGCCGGCATTTTTATCGTCATCCTGGTTGTGCTTTCCTTCTTTCAGGATCAACTGCTGGCTTTGTTCATCAAGTAGCCTACCTCCCCGGCTGCTTCCCATGGCCACCGATACTTTCGACATCCTGCTGCTCATTGGCCGCCCGGCCTCGGGCAAGAGCGAGATCATAGACTTCCTCACCCGCACCCCGGTCGAGGAACGCCGCGCCCGTTTCCACGTTGGCGAACTGGACGTGCTGGACGATTTCCCCATGCTGTGGACTTGGTTCGAGGAAGACAACCTGCTCAGCCGCAAGTTCGGCCTGCCGCGCCTGCACACGGATGAAAATGGCTACTTCAAGCATGTCGAGTTGTGGCACCTGCTCATCGAACGCCTGTGTCTGGATTATCAAAAGATATTGGACGACAGACCAGATTACCACAACCACGCCACAACCCTGATCGAATTCTCACGCGGCAGCCAGCACGGCGGTTACCGCGCCGCCTTCGAGCATCTTTCTCCCGCCGTGTGCGAACGGGCGGCCATCCTTTACGTCAACGTCTCGTTCGCCGAATCCATGCGCAAGAACCGCAGGCGCTTCAACCCCAACCGCCCTCACAGCATCCTCGAGCACGGCCTCTCCGATACCAAGATGTTGAACCTCTACGGGCGCGACGATTGGAGCGAACTCGCCCCGGAGAAGAGCGGATACCTCCGCCTGGGAGAATACGACGCGCCCTACGCGGTCTTCGAGAACGAGGACGATGTCACCACGGGCCAACCGGACCTGCTGCCTGCCCGCCTCGAAGAGGCGCTTGGCCGCCTCTGGCAGCACTACCAGCGCCGATGACGACCGGCACGATTACCCTTCGATTGGAAAAATTGACCTACGGAGGCGACGCCCTGGGAAGGCTGGAGGACGGCCGCGCCGTTTTCGTACCCTTTGGCCTGCCCGGCGAGACGGTGCGCGCCCGCGTGGTGGAGGAACGGCGCGGGCACGTGCGCGCCGAACTGCTGGAGGTGCTCTCCCCCTCCCCGGAGCGGGTTTCGCCGCGCTGCCGCCACTTCACGGCCTGCGGCGGCTGCCACTACCAGCATCTCCCTTATGAAGCGCAACTGGCGGCCAAAACCGAAATCCTGCGCGACCAACTCGTACGCATCGGAAAGATCGAAAATCCGCCCATACGGCCAATCGTCCCCTCCCCGCAGCAATGGAATTACCGCAACCACGTTCAATTCCACCTGACCGACGAAGGAAAACCGGGATTCATCGCGGCCGGCTCTGCGCCTGCTGTGATGGCGGTTTCCGAATGCCACCTGCCCGAATCCCCGCTCGATGCCCTGTGGCCGGACCTGCATTTCGACCCCGGCCTGGGACTGGAGCGCGTCTCCCTGCGGGCGGGGACAGAGGGTGAGGTGATGCTGATCCTCGAATCGGCCGAGCCGCCCGAACTGGAAGTGGAGGCCGACATTTCGGTTGTCCACCTGCTCGACGGGGAGAGCGTGGTAATGGCGGGAAACGACTACCTGACCATGACGATTAATGACCGCCCGTTCCGGGTCTCGGCGGGTTCCTTCTTCCAGGTGAACACCCCCATGGCCGAAAAGATGGTTGCTCACCTGCTGGAGCGCTTGCTGGTGACTTCCTCCGGCACGCTGCTGGATATTTATTGCGGCGTCGGGTTGTTCAGCGCCTTCTTTGCCCCGCGCGTGGCGCGGCTGGTTGGGGTTGAAATCTCGCCCTCTGCCTGCGAGGATTTCGCCGCTAACCTGGACGAGTTCGATAACGTGGAGTTATATGAAGGCGCGGCCGAGGACATTCTTCCCCACCTGGAGATCGAGGCCGAGACGGCCATCGTGGACCCACCGCGCGCCGGGCTGGAGAAACGCGCCCTCGACGCGCTGCTGGCGCGAGGTTCCGCGCGCCTCGCCTATGTCTCCTGCGACCCGTCCACCCTGGCACGTGACGCGGCGCGTCTCATCGCTGCCGGCTACCGCCTGGCGGATGTCACCCCCTTTGACCTGTTCCCGCAGACCTATCACATCGAGAGCATCAGCATTTTTGAAAAAGTGACTTGAACAATCCTGAGGACATGGCCTCTTCGCGTTTTTTATGGTCATCGGTTCAATGACGTCAGGAGACGGTTGGTCCAAGAGATGAAAATTTGAGAGGCTGCCCAATCGGACAGCCTCTTTGTTGCAGGTAAATTGATCTCTACACACGTTCCCCTTCTAGAAACTCGCCGTGATTCTCTTTCGGCGCAGCAGCGCCAGGAAGCGGACAAAGCGCACCAACAGGCTGCTGGACATGAGAAAGCGACCCCGCTCTTCGCTCTCGTAAGCCAGGCATTTGATGGCTTCCATTATCTGCGCTGAGGCATGGCGCACACTTCTCTGGCTTTCGGGATCGCCGGCGAACCACACAGGCTTGCCGACCGTGATGATGTAAGGTCCGTGGAGATACCAGAAGGCCTCTGCCTGCTCGCCGCTGATGCCGGAGCGGATATTCAGCCGCCAGTTCCGGCGCAGGTAGATGCCAACCGGCACCACCGGGATCCCGGCGCTAAGCGCCAGGCGCGCCGCCCCGGCGCGGGGAGGCAGGAAGCCGCCCTCCTCCGGGCTGATATGCCCCTCGATAAAAATAGCCACCGAACTGCCCCTCTCCAGGTGACGGCGGGCCTGTTCAACAGCGGCGACTCCGCCGGTGAGCGACACCGGAACCGGGATCTCGCGCACTTCGCGCAGGAACCAGCCAAAGAAGCGCACGTTGAAGGCTTTTTCGGTGATCATCACATTCACTTCCTCACGCGTTACCAAGTGTATGAGGAAGGGATCGGTGGCGCTGGGGTGGTTGGCAACAAACAGTTTCGGGCCGGGCGGCAGAGGACTCTGGTACTTTACATCGAACCGCAGCATGACGGCAGCGAACAGGCGGATGACTGCCCTGCTAAAGGAATAGAGGGTGGTTGTGGATGCACAATGTGGATTCATAACTTTATGGCAATGTAACACCAACGGAAGACAAAGAGTTTCAAGAATAATGGGAGATGATACCGCTTCTCGCTCTCCCCGTACTTATCAAGCGGCTAACAAAACGCTATATTTTCCCGATTGCGAAACTTGCTTTTTCCTGATCAGGAATCATTCGGGCGGCGGAAATCCCGCCGCCCGATATTATTCTCTTCTCTATTCCCTGTTACAACGCCGGGAAGCGCCTCACCACCACCGCTTCGGTCGGCAGGAGGCTCTTGTCGCCGAGTTTCATCTCGGCCGGGGCGGGAGCGGCTTTGTCGGGAGCGGATTGGAAAATGTAGATCGGCGTCCCTTCGACGGCATACTTGAGTTCCACGTAGGCCTGGCCGGTCAGCGTCCCCTCCTTGTCGGCGGCGCAGGAGGTGACCCAACCGATGACGCGGCCGCGCTTGTCCAGCACCGGGTCGCCGTTGTGCGCCATGCGCACGCCCTTCTCAGGGAAGCGGAAGCGTATTACCACGCCCTTGCGGGTTTGTTCACGCGCCACAAAAGCCTCGCGCCCGATGAACCATGGCTTGTAGATCTTCACGTACGAGCCAAAGCCGGATTCTCCCACACCCAGGTCGGGCAGGCCCATCTTGCCGGAGCCTGCCCCCATCTCGTGGCCGTAGAGCGGCAGGCCGGCCTCGGTGCGCAGGGAATCGCGCGCTCCCAGCCCCACCGGTTTGAGGCCGAACTTCTGCCCGGCCTTGAGCAGGGCGTGCCAGAAATCCACCGCCCGGTCGGGATGCACGAACAATTCATAGGCCATCTTCTCGCCAGTATAGCCGGTGCGCGAGACGATCAGGTCGAAGCCGCCGACCACTGCGTCGCACAGGTTGGTGCGTTTGAGCGCCAGGATGCGGCGGCGCGTCTCGGCGTTGACGCCCATCGCCAGCAGGATGTCCTGGCTGCGCGGCCCTTGCAGGGCAATGTCAATGCGCATGTCCGCGCCCGCCTTCGGGTCGCGCAGGTTGCGGATGACGGCGTTATACCCCAGGGTCCGGGCGCCGGGGCGGGCGTTGTCCACCTTCACCGTCCCATCCCGCACCGCTTCGAGCCAGGCGCGGTCCTTGTCGTCATTGGAGGCGTTGACCACCATCAGGAACTTGTCCCACGTGCGGCGGTAGATGAGCGTGTCGTCAATCACGTTGGCGTCCGGGTCGAGGAAGTGGGTGTAGAGGCTCTCGCCGGGCATCAGGAAACTGCAGTTATTGCCCACCACCGAGTCGAGGAATGCCACCGCCTCGTCGCCTTCGATCTGATAGACGCCCATGTGCGACACGTCGAACAGACCGGCGGCCTGCCGCGTGGCGATATGCTCCTCCAGCACCGAGGAGTACCAGACCGGCATTTCCCAGCCGGCAAAGGGGATCATTTTCGCGCCCATCTGCTTGTGGACTTCGTTGAGCGGCGTGCGGCGGATCGTCTCTTCGGGAGGCGTCCACCGGAAAGGCGGGCGGGCGGGTTCGGACCCCGCGCCGGTAACGCCGATAAAGCAGGGTTTGAGGCCGCTGACAGGTTCTCCGCCAGCGCTGGCGGGTTTCTCATCTGATTCGATAACCACGATCGGTCCCGGTACGCGCCGCAGCGTGTGGTCGGGTGTGCTGTCCAGGTTGAACGAGACGTAGGTATCCGAGAGGTCGCGCAGCCAGGTGACGGCCAGATTGGCTTTATCAAGCGGGAGGGTCAGGCGGTAATGGTCCCAGGCCACGGCGGTCAGCACACCGTCCACTTCGCCAAGGGGCGTGAGGAGGCGCGTCGGCTGGCTCTTGCCGTATTCAAGCGCCGACAGGTCCGAGGTCACGATGTAATTCAGGAAAGAGCGCACGCGCGGGCCGATAATCTCATAGACGCCGGTTTTGGACTTATCGTCGAGGTAGTAGAAGTGGGGATAGCCATGCGATGCGGGTTCGAAGTCCATACCCGCCGAGAGGGCCAGTTCACGCACCCGCAGGCGGGCGTCATTCAGCACCTTGAAGTCCACCTTGGCGCGGCGCGCGACCTTCCCTTTGGCGTTGACGTAGGTGTGCGGCGCGGCGGCCAGCAGGACATCGGCGATGATGTCGGCCAACTGACGGCATTTCTCCTCGTCGAAGCCGCGCTGGGTGATCCAGGGCGTGCCGAGACGGATGCCGGAGGGATCGAGGGCGTTGGCGTCGCCGGGGATGGTGTTGCGGTTGCAAACGATGCCGACCACGTCGAGGATGCGGGCGGCGTAGTCGCCGCTCAGCGTGGCGCCGTCGGGGCCGCGCACGCAAGAGACATCCACGTTGAGCATGTGGGAGTTCGTCCCGCCGTAGGGGATGCGGAAGCCGCGTTCCTTGAGGCGCTCGGCGATGGCGATGGCGTTTTTGACCGTCTGGCGTTGGAGTTGCTCGAATTGCCGCGTACGCGCCAGTTTGAAGGTCAGCGCCAGGGCGGCAAAGATATGGACGTGCGGCCCGCCCTGTTCGCCAGGGAAGACGGCGCGGTCTATCTGCGCGGCCAGGGCGGCGTCGGTGGTGAGGATGACCGCCCCGCGCGGCCCGTCGAGGGTCTTGTGCGTGGTGGAGGTGATGACGTGGGCATACCCCACCGGCGAGGGGACAACGCCCGCCGCCACCAGCCCGCCAATGTGGGAGATATCGGCCAGCAGGATTGCCCCGGCGGCGTCGGCGATCTGGCGGAATTTCTTCCAGTCCGGGATCCAGGGATAGGAGGAATACCCGGCAATGATCATCTTTGGCTTGTGTTCCTTGGCAAGCGCCATAACGGCGTCGTAGTTGATCTGCTCATTGTGCGGGTCCACCATGTAGGAAACGATGTTGAAGTACTTACCCGACCGGTTGGCCGGCGAGCCGTGCGAGAGATGCCCGCCGTGGAACAGGTTCATGCCCATAACCGTATCGCCGGGCTTCAGCAAGGCGTGATAGACGGCATTGTTGGCCGGCCCGCCTGAAAGCGCCTGCACGTTGACGTAGATCTGCTCCGGTTTGACGTTGTTGGCGGCAAAGGCTTCGGCGCAGCGCCGTTTGGCAAGCGCTTCGACCACGTCGGCATATTCCGTCCCTTTGTAGAAGCGCGGGTCGGAGTAGCGGCGGAAGTCTGACAGGCGCGCCGGGTAATCGAGCAGTTCTTTCTGCGTCATCGAGTGATACGATTTCTTTGGGTAGCCTTCGGCGTAGATGTTTTGGAAAGCGCTGGACATGGCTTCGCGCACCGCCAGCGGGGCCTGGCTCTCAGAGGGAATTAAGATCAGTTTGCGGACCTGCCGTTCGGCTTCGATTTGGGTCAGTTCGTACACTTCTGGGTCGAGGTCGGCGAGGGTGCCGCGGAAGAGGTAGTCGGACATTTTAGTCTCCAAGTTAAGTAGTCTGATGTTCTGTGGTTGGACAGCGCAGTGAGTCGGTGCGAATTGTAGGACAGGATGGAAAGCGGGTCAAGTGAACAAAGGCATACCGTCGGAAGAACAATCTCTATCAATAATGGATATCGTCGATATAGCTGGAGGTTGTTTCGGCAGTATTGGCCGGATTGTCTCGGTCACTTGCCCATTGGATGGGGTTTTCACGGATGTAATAGCGGATGGATTCCAATTCCTTGCTGTCGCGAATAACATGCTCATAATAATTCCGTTGCCAGATGATCGCACCTTTTTCGCCCCGAATTTTATTGACCAAGGAAGCTGCAGATGTTTTGAAAGCGCCGACGATGTTTCCCAACGCCACACGTTTCCTGTTATCCGTAGCGGCGAGCAGCTGCTCGCCGCTACGGGGTTGTTTCCAGGCGCCTGGATGCAATCGGTAAGCCCCATCTTCCAAAATCCAGAGAATTCCATGAATATGATTGGGCATGACAACGAACTCATCCAACTCGATCCCGCCAAATATCCCTGTGAGACTCTCCCATGCTCGCTGAACAGCTTGTTTGCTATCCGGGTTCTCAAAGAGAGATTCGCGCCAAAGCGTGCATGCCGTGATGAAGTAAGCACCTGGCAAGGTGTAGTCATATTCCGGCAGGCGCAGAGATTGGCGACTTGTTCGATTTCTTTTCAAGGTTTTTCCGCCTTTTTATTTTCTAAAGATCGGAGCGAGTTTTAAGGTGATATGTTTTCTTGGTACGTTCGTTTTACCTTTTCTATTAACTCCGATTTTGTTTCTTCGCTCAAACTTTAGTTTCCGCTAAATTGTGAAACACACCATATACAGGAAAATAGCACCGTGA
>DYKZ01000072.1 GCA_020722345.1 Anaerolinea thermophila
CGGATTTCTCCCGCTTTCTCTCTGCTCGCCAATTTCATATTGGGAATTGCTGGGTCAGCCTTCGAGAGACGGTTCTCACAGTCCGCTATGGTTGAGGATGATAGTTGCAGGTAATGACCAGCGCCATGATTTAGAGGGGACTGCCTCCAAATTCCCGGCAATGCTCCGCGAGCAGGAACGTTTCCCGTTCCACGAGAGCATCACGGGGCGAGTCGCCCAGATCGTCGGCGGTGAAGGGGGTGGAAAAACTCAGCCGCGGGGAGACGTAGAGGCTGCCGGGACGAAACAACTGCTGAATCACCTGGCAGAACTCGGCCACGCGGCGTTTCTCCATCCTGCCGCGCTGCAACCAGGTGAGGGGATGGCGCCTCCACCTGGGATGAAGGATGTGGCTGACCGCGGCCAGCAGGACGCGGGTCTGGGGGACGAAGCGCATGAACAGGTTGACGGCCTCGGTCCAGCGCTGGAGGTTTTCGAGCGCGCCGGGGTAGACGGCCGGGTCGGGGTCAATGGTGCCGCTTCCCATGAGCAGCACCGCGCCGCCGTCCTTCAGGTAGCGCACTGCGGAAAGCATCCCGGCCATGCGCCCGGCAGCATCTTTGACGTTGAAGGGGATGAAGAAGATGCGCCGGCTGAGGTTATCGAGAGCGTGGAAGAAGGGCAGGTCGGAGGCAATGATGCGCAGGTCGGGGCGCGGCAGCCGGGAGGCAACCACCAGCGCGTCGTACGCGCCGGGATGGTTGGAGATGACCAGCAGCGGCCCCTGGGCGGGGACGTTTTCCTGCCCGCGGACGAGGATGCCGCGGCACCAGTGGGTCAGCGCCCATTCGGAGGCGTCGCGCAGGCCGCGTTCAACGAGCGTCTGGTCGAAGGTCAGGCCGATTTTGGCCAATTCACGCAGCCCGCGCCCGAAGAGCAGGTCGCACAGATTACGCCAGCCTTCGGTGCGCGGCAGCCCCAGAATCTTGATAACTTCATCGAGCAGCGACTCGTTCAGGCGCTGGAGTTCTTCATCCAATTTCACAGGTAATTTCATAGGCCGGGGTCTCCTCCAAAGACGAGACAATGCTCCGCAAGCAGCCTTTTCTGGCGGATGATGACGGTCGGGAGAAGCGCCCCGCCGTTCGTCTCCTGACGCAGGTCGGCCGCGGCAGCGGATGGGCCAAAAGAAATGGACGGCGAGGCCATGAAATTTCCCGGTTTGACCAATTGGGTGATGACCTGCCCAAACTCGGAGAGACGCTGTTTGTCAATCTGCTTGCGGCGCAGCCAGACGATGGGATGGCGCGCCCATTTGGCCGAGACCACACCGCTGACTATGGCGGGGAGCAGGCGCAGGCCGGGGACGTGTTTGAAGAAGAAATCAATCCCCTCTAGCCAGTAGTTCATCATCTTGCCCGCATGGGGATAGACCGCCGGGTCGGGGTCGCGGTGACCGGCGCCGAAGTAGAGCAGCGCGCCGCCGGCGCGCAGGTGGCGTAGCGCGGCGCGCACGACTGACATACGGTTGACTATATTTATCCGCGAGGCGAACAGAATGTGCCTGCGGGTATTCGGAAGTCTGTCCAGAAAGGGGATTTCGGATGAGATCCAGCAAATGTCCTGGCGCACGAGTTTCGAGAAGAGGATCAGCGCGTCGTACGCGCCGGGATGGTTGGAGATGACCAGCAGCGGCCCGGCCAGAGGAATATGCTCCATACCGCGCGCCGGGATGGGGTTGCAGAAATGCGTCAGCGCCCACTCGCTGGCCTTTGGCAGGCCGTCGCTGGCGACCATGCGGTCGAAGTTCACACCGAGGGCGGCGAGACGGTCGGTGATTCGGCGGAACAGCCGCCAGGTCAGGTTGTGCCAGAAGGCAGTTTTGGGCAGCGCCACCGCGCCGACCAGTTCGTCAACCAGCGATTCGCTCAGGGCAGCAATTTCTGTATCCATGTCTGCCTCTGCTATAGCATAGCACAATCAGCGAACGCTTTGCAATGCTCTTCCAGCAGCGCCTTGCCGCGGGCGATAACAGCCGGGAGAATGCTCTCCGCGCCGCTTTCCCCGCGCAATGTCTTTCCATCGAACGGCTGCGAAAAACTGACCGCCGGGCTGACGAACAATGTGCCGGGGAAAAATAACTGTTGGATGACTTGCCCAAACTCGGCGAGGCGCTGCCTTTCCCAGCCTGGAGGGCGCAGGCGGGTGAGGGGGTGTTTCAGCCAGCGTTCGGTCAGGAAGCCGCTGGCAATGGACAGCACGAGACGCGCCTGCGGGACGACCTTCAGGAACAGATCAATGGACGGCGACCAGCGCTCGATGTGGCGGGCGGCTTCGGACGAGTGGGCTGGGTCCGGGTCAATCAGCCCGGTGCCGAAGAGTAGCAGCGAACCGCCCGACTGTAAATGGCGTATCCCGGCGCGGGCGGCGGACATCCGGTCGGCAGGCGCGTCGGTTAGGAAGATCAGGCGCCGGCTGACGTCTGGGAGGTTTTTCAGGTAGGGGATGTCGCTCGAGATGATGTGCAGGTCGGGACGGTTGATCTGCGACGGGATGACGAGGATGTCGTACGCGCCGACGTGGTTCGAGACCACCAGCAGGGGGCCTTCGGACGGGATGTTTTCGGTGCCGCGTGTCCTCACGTCCCTGACCCAGTGGCTCATCATCCAGGCGCAGGCCTGCGGGAAGCCCTCGGTACGGACGATGCGGTTGGCGGCCAGGCCGATGGCGGCCAGCCGCTCGGTGGCGCGGCGGAAGAACAGGCCAAAGGTCCGGCGCGCCGCGGCTGTTCGTCGCAGCCCCAGCGCGTTGGCGATCTCGTCCAGGAGCGTGTCGCTCAAAGGCTGTAAGTCGGCTTTGCTGAAGGTGTCCATACAGGGATTGTAACACTTTCGCATTTTCTGGGTTTCCTGCCGGTGGTACAATGCCGAGGCAAAAGTCGTGCCCCTTTGTGTCCGTTGTGTTAAAAACCTAGTATTTTTGCAAAGACCCCGAGACACATGCTTCACCTGTAAACGGGCATGATTGTCGTTGAAGGCTTATTTTTACTGTATGTTAACCTGTCCCGGCGAGCGGAGGCGGGTATAATTGTCGCAACCCGGCTTCTGCGAGCGGGTTTTGTAATTTGTGCAAGCCCATCCAATTGCAGAGGAGATTCCCATGGACGAGAAGAAACACAAACGCGCCATCCGTGCCTGGACGATGTACGACTGGGCGAACTCGGTCTTTGCCACCAGCATCATGGCGGCCATTCTGCCGGTCTATTACGCCAGCGTGGCAGTACAGAGCGACCAGGCCAACACGGCCACGGTTTACTGGTCGTTCACAACTTCGATTTCCTTGCTAATCGTGGCTTTCCTGGGGCCAATTCTGGGCGCAATGGCCGATTTCCTGGGGGCGAAGAAGCGCATGATGAACATCTTCGTCTTCCTGGGCGTGACCGGCACGGCCTTGCTCTACCTGGTCGGGGAAGGGGACTGGTTCATCGCCTCGCTGTTCTTCATCGTCGGCAGCGTCGGCTTTGCGGGGGCGAACGTGTTCTACGATTCGCTCCTGCCGCACGTAGCACGCGAAGACGAGATTGACCAGGTCTCCTCGCGCGGTTACGCCATGGGGTATCTTGGCGGCGGCATTCTGCTGGCGGTGAACCTGGGCATGATCATGGCCCTGCCCGGCCTGCTGCCCAAATTCATCCCCTCCCTTGCTTCCTGGTCCGAAGGCGATCTGACGACGCTGATGACGCGCACCTGCTTCCTGACGGTGGCGGTGTGGTGGCTGCTGTTCACCATCCCCATCTGGCGGCACGTCCCGGAACCGGAGCGCCGCATCCAGGAGACCGAGAAGGGTTTTAGCCCGTTGAAGGCTTCCTTTGGCCGCCTGGGGCACACCTTTGGCGAGATCAAGAAATACAAGCAACTGCTCATCTTCATCATTGCTTTCTGGCTGTACAACAATGGAATCGGCACCATCATCTTCATGGCGACCATTTACGGCACAGAACTGGGCTTCTCGTCCACGACCACCATCGGCACGCTTTTGATGGTGCAATTTGTTGCTATGCCGTTCGCCTTCCTGTTCGGCTGGCTGGCGAAGAAGATGGGTACCAAGCCTGCCATCCTGCTCAGCCTGGGCGTGTACACGCTGATTGCCATCGCCGGTTTTTTCCTCTACCAGGAATGGCAGTTCTGGGTGCTCGGTTTCGCTGTGGCGACCGTCCAGGGCGGAAGCCAGGCGCTCAGCCGTTCGCTGATGGGACGCATGATGCCCAAGAGCAAGTCCGCCGAGTTCTACTCGTTCTTCTCGATCTCGGAGAAGATCGCCGGGACGGTCGGGCCGCTGCTCTTCGGGGCAGTCAGCGCGGCGGTGGGCGGCAGCCGCTTGGCTATCATTTCGCTGATTATCTTCTTTGTGGCGGGCGGCTACCTTCTGACGCGAGTCAACGAGAAGGAGGGCATCCGCGTTGCCGAAGAAGAGGACAGGCAGTTCGTGAAAACGGCTTCGTAAGCAGCCTCAGGCCGGAGAGCAATCTCCGGCCTGAGTTTTTATCGTCCATACCCTAACTCGGACAAGCCGAAAGAGATTCAAACACGAGGGACACAAAGGTCACGAAGGAAAACTTTAAACCCCCTTTGTATACTTCGTGCCTTTGTGTTTAAAAATTCTTGCACAAAAAACAAGCATTTCACTTCTAAGTTCCTAGCGGCACGATGTTGTCCACCGTCTATGGTCTGATCGGCCTGAACCACCTGGCAATCTTTTCCATTCCTTCCTCGATAACCTCCATCGAGACGGCATAGACCAGCCGGATATAGCCTTCGCCCCCGGACCCGAAATCTGTTCCCGCTAAAACGGCCACCCCGGCCTCGTCAATGAGACGGGCGGCGATCTCCTTCGAGGTCAGGCCGTAGGATTTCACGTTCGGGAAAACGTAGAAAGCGCCCTGCGGAGTCTGGGCGTGGACGCCGGGGATGGCATTGACCAGTTCCAGCATCCGGTCGCGGCGGCGCCGGTAGTCGGCAACCATCTGCTCGACAAAATCCTGCGGACCGGTCAGGGCTTCCATGCCGGCATCAGGGCACCTCGAAGGACACAAGAGTCAGTTTTCCAGGCTGGATTTCCAGCCATCTGTCGTGCACCACGCCCGCCCAAATGTAGATGACGCGGTAGCGCCCGGCGGGCAGGTCGCCCAGGAGGGCGTTTTCCCAGGAACCGGCGGGCATGGACGGGTCGTAGTTCTCCGGGAACCAGGAGCGGGCGAAGGCGGCGTTCGGGTCGGGGAAGTACTGGACATTCGGCTGCGCCTGGACGAACCTGCCGTCTGCGTCCACAAAGCGCATGGACAGGACGCCTGTGCCGGGGAGCGGGGACAGCCACAACTGGGGGTTGAGGGTGCTGTCGTAATCGTGCGGGTCGAGCCGGACCTCGAAATGGAGATGGCTGCCAATGGCCGATCCGGACATGCCGACCTCGCCGATCTTCTCGCCGGCAGTTACCTGCTGACCGGCGCTCACGTCCAGTTTAGACAGGTGGGCGTAGAGCGTGTAGAGCGTCTGGCCAGGGAGGTCGTGTTGGAGGATAACCAGGTTGCCGTAGAAGTTGTTCCAGGGACTAAATTTTTCAGCCGTATCGTCTCCGGCATAGACCACTGTCCCGTCCGCGGCGGCCAGAACGGGTGTGCCGCTGGCGTTAGGGAATTCCACGCCGTGATGCGGCTCGCGCGCTCCGCGGAGGGTGGAGCCGTAGGTGTAGCCGGGATCTATCGCCTCGCTCCCCGGCGCGGCGATGGGACGCCGGAGCAGGAAAGTTCCCTCCACGATGCAGTAGTCGGCGGCAGCGGGGTTGCAGGGGAGGGGGGTCGCTGTGGCAGTGGGCTGTTCGGTTTGGGTGGCGGTGGGGGTGTGCGTGGGAGGGTAAGCGGTGACGGTTGGCGGTTGAGGGGTATCGGTGGATGGCGGCGTGGTTGTTGCAGGCTGGGCGCACGCGGCGAGGAGGATGACCAGAAGTGCAAAAAGAAGGCGAATGGTGCGAATCGGCGCATACTGCCGATTTAAGGACCATTCACGCAACATTGTGCCCGGAGGACATTTGCTCATGGGCAATATTGGCGTCCCGGGTTTAGTCATCTCAAAGGGAAAGGCCGCCGCGCCCGGCCAGAGACTTGCGCACCTCGGCCTCCAGACCGGCGGCCTTTTCCTCCAATGCCTCGATCTGCGCCAGGAATAGTTCCCCGGCGTGCTTGTCGGATAGGCTGTTGACGTTGATGCGCACGTTGTACCCGGCGGAGGTCAGGGCGGCGCGGCACAGGGCAGCCCCCGAAGCGGCGTCGCTGATGGCATTCAGGTTGCCGAGGGCGGCGCAGCGTTCGGCCAGCGCCAGCGCTTTGACGGCTTTCTCGGCCGTCGCCAGCGGGACGCGGATGGCCGTCAGCGTGGCCTGTTCGATGGCGGCGGCGCGGACGGCCTGCTGTTCCTCGGTCTCTCTGGGAAGTTTGAAGGCGGTCATAATGCCCTCGAAGGCGGCCGCGTCCTCGTCCACGGCGGCGGTCAGGTCTCGGCGCAGGCGTTCGGCCTGGTTGAGAATCTCGTTCATCTGGGCTTCCACGTCGGCATATTTCTTCTTGCCAATCGTCAGGCGCGCCACCATGGCGACCAGCGCGGCGCCCATCGCCCCGGCGTAGGCGGCCGCCGACCCGCCGCCCGGGGTGGGCGTCCCGGCGGCGAGCGAGTCGAGGAAACCGGCGCCGGCTCCAGGTCCGGACTGCGCCGCGTAGAGGCGGTTCTCCAGCACCTGTTCCGGCGAAAATCCGTCCAATTGCAGGTACCAGGCGGCGGCGTCCATCAGCGCTTCGCCGGGGATGAGGCCGATCAGTTCGCTGTGGTGGATGGACACGCCGTAGCGGGCGGCCTCGCGGCGGATGGCCTCCACCACGCGGTGGACGGGGGTGCGGCGGAAGTCGGTCAGGTTCATCGAGACCTGGGCGCGGCCGTCCACCAACATGCCAAGGCCCTTGACGAAACGGAAACCGCCCGACGAGTGGCGCATGGCTTTGGCGATGGCTTTGGCGATGGAAACGTCGTCGGTGGTCAGATAAACGTTGTAGGCAATGAGCGGGTGGCGCGCCCCGACGACGGTCGCCCCGGCCGGGCCGAGGCGGGCAGGACCAAAGTCCGGTTTCCGGTCGGGATCCGTCTCGATGGCGGCTTTCAACCCCTCGTACTGCCCGCGCCGGATGTCTTCCAGGTTGACCCGGTCGGGGCGGGTAGCGGCTTCCTCGTAGAGGTAGACCGGGACGCCAAGTTCGCGCCCGACGCGCTCGCCCAGGCGGCGGGCGAGCAGGACGCATTCGGCCATTTCCACGCCGGAGAGCGGCACAAACGGGACCACGTCCGTTGCGCCGAGGCGCGGGTGCGAGCCGGTGTGCTGATTCAGGTCAATCAGTTCGGCGGCCTTCTGGATGGCGCGGAAGGCCGCTTCCTCCACAGCCAGCGGCGGCCCAACAAATGTGACCACCGTGCGGTTGTGGTCATTGTCCGAACTGTGGTTGAGCAGCGAGACTTCGCTCACACTGGTGATGGCGGCGAGGATGGCTTCGACGACTTCCGGCCGGCGGGCTTCGGAGAAGTTAGGGATGCATTCGACGAGGGAGGGGGACATAGGATTTTCGATTTGCGATTTTGGATTAGCGGTTTACGCTTGGGGTTTGGGTGGAACGGGGCTATTATACCCGCTGAATTTTCCGTATCTCACCTGCCAGCCGCGCCAGTTTGGGCGATTTCTGCAAGCCGGGCCGCTCCTCCAGCATCTCCAGGAATGTCCGCTGCCACAGGGCATAATCGGGGAAACGGCTGAAGCGGGCGATGGTGCCGCGCTCCTTGAACTTCCACGGTTTGTAGCCGGCGAAATGTGTGCCGCACAGCACGTCCAATTGTGGATAGCCGTTGAAACTGCTGAAGCGCAGGTCAATGCTCGTCCACTGCCCGGACCAGTACCAGGCGGCGAACTGCATCTCCGGCCAGTCGAACTCCCCGATCCGTTCGCGGACCTCGGGCCGGCGCGCCGTTTCGAGCAGCGTTTCCCACGCTGTCAGTGACGGCGCCAGCACCCACAGCGAACTGTTGACGCCCATGTTCTTCGGCTCGCTCGATACCCGGTCGGTAATCTCCTTCGGAATTTTCGTCCCGTGCGGGCAGACGAGATCGTACAGCCGATGCCACTTCCAGGTGCCGTCTTCGGCTACCGAGGCGGGGAGGATGTATTTGCCGTCGGCGTCGTACTCCATGCAGGCAGATTTGTCCTCGTTGAGGATGCCGGCAGGGGCCTCCAGCGTGAAGAGATGGTCGTAGCAGCGCAGGGGCAGCACATCCGCGTCGGCCAGGACAATCTTCTCGTAACGGAGGCCAAGTCCCCCGTCCGCGCCCGCCCGCAGTGCCTGGAAACGGGTGAAGAGGAAGGGACGGTCCTGCCGCTCCTGCCGCCGCTTGTGCGGGATGAAGATTCCTTCCACCTCCACCACCCGGTCGAAGAGAATTTCCAGCGCGGCGCGGGCGGCAGGCGTAACGTCTTTCGTCACCATGCAGACCAGGTCGGCCTGCGTTTTTTGTCGGCGCAGGGCATAGGCGAAAACCAGCGCGCCCGGCACGAAACTGTCGTTGCGCATGATGAAGGTCATGAAGGCGAAGCGCGCCGAACCATCCGGGCGGCGGAAGGAGGCGGGGGGAGGGTACTGCTTTTGGAAATCTATCATCTATCGTTGTTCATCTCCGGTTGCTCTTGCCATCGCCAGCGCACCCAGCACGCCGGAACGGTTGCCCAGCGCGGGCGGGACGATGTACCCGCCCAGGTCTCCCTCGAACACAGGCGAGACTACGTAGCCGTTGAGCAGTTCCTTCACTTTTAGCCGTATGAGTGGGAAGAGATACCTCCGCTGCATCACGCCGCCGCCCAGCACGATGCGCTGCGGCGAGAGGGTCAGGATGGTGTTGACCAGCGCGGCGGCGATATAACCGGCTTCCAGGTCCCAGGCGGGGTGCTCATCGGGCAGGCTGTCGCCGGGCTGGCCCCAGCGGGCGGCCAGGGCGGGACCGGCGGCCAGCCCCTCGAAGCAGTCGCCGTGGAAAGGGCACACGCCGGGGAAGGGGTCTTTGCTCCGGTCGTGGGGAATGCGCACGTGACCGGCCTCCGGGTGCGTCAGCCCGTGGACGACCTGCCCGTTGACGATGATTCCCGCCCCAATGCCGGTACCGATGGTGTAATAGACCAGTGAGTCGAGGGCGCGGTTCTCGGGCGCCCAGGTATATTCGCCGATGGCGGCCGCGTTGACGTCCAGTTCGAAGGCCAGGGGAATGTCGAAGGCGCGGCGGAACGGCCCGAGGATGTCGGCGTTTGACCAGCCCGGCTTGGGGGTGGCGGTGACGTGCCCGTAGGAGGGGGAGGCAGGATCGAGGTCCAGGGGGCCGAACGAGGCCAGGCCGATTGCGGCGGGCTGATGCTTTTGGAAGAAGTCAATCGCGCGGCCGAGGGTTTCATTTGGGCTGGTGGTGGAGAAGCGGATTTCGTCGCGGATGTCGTCCGGGCCGCTACCGACGGCGCAGACGAATTTCGTTCCGCCGCCTTCCATGCCGCCGAGAAGTAGTCTGTTTTTCATTCGAGTTCTTGATATGGCGGTCATGCAGGGTAGCCGATGGTTTGCGCCAGGGTGATGTGTTGGCTGGCGTTCAGGTTCATGCGCTCGGCCAGCGCGGCGCGGTCGAGCGTGGAGCGGACGACGGTTGCCAGTCCCTGCGCGGCGCAGGCTAGATAGACATTTTGCGCAATGCAGCCGCTGTGCGCCCACGACCATTGCAGGCACTCTTCGCCGGAGGCGTTCATGCGGCTGTAATCGGAGACATAGACCAGGTTGGCCGGCGCGGTCGAGACAAATGCCTGCGTACCGGTGAACGGGCGCAGGTCATCGGGCAGGAGCGGAATCAGTCTGTGGCCAGGGGCGTCGTAGCGGAAGAGACCTTTTGCCGTGACCAGGTAGATGTCAATATCCTGCGCGTTGTAAGCGGAGGGGGCCGTGCGTTTGCCGTCCGGCCGGTTGACGCCGAATCCGGCCCAAAGAAGCGCAGTGATGAGGTGGATGGGCAACTCATCCGGACGGAACTCTCGGCGCGAGCGGCGTTCCTGTAAGGCCTGCATCAGGGATGCGCTGGCGGGCAGTTGCGGCTCTGGCAGTGGGTAGAAAGCGTACCTGCCGTCCACGGCCGGCAGGTACTCAGGCGGGTGTTCTGGGACGGGTGTGAAGGTTTCACTTGGCGCCGGCGTGGCGGAGGCTGTTTGGGTGGCCTCCGGCTGGGACGCTACGGTGTGCGTCAGGGTAGGGGAGGGGGCAGGCAAGGCTGTTGGCGATGGCGCCGTTGGCAAGAAGCCATTGCACCCTTGCAGCAACAGCGCGCCTCCTGCCGCGGGCAGGAATTTCAAAAAATCCCGGCGCGTGAAACCCGTAAAGGATGGACTAGGTTCCATCGCTGACCTCCTTTTGAGCCAATCACAGTGTGGCGATTAAAATCCCGAACGGTTCCAGATCCGCTTTGGTGAGCGGGAGTTCTGTTCGTTCGGCGCTGGAAAAGATGACTTGGGCGGACGTTGCGCCCAAATCAGAAAAATCTAGGCGTTTAGGCTTCACAGAGAAGTTAAGCGCTACCAGCACAGTCTGTTCCGGGGTGAAGCGGAGGAAGGCTAAATACTTGGAAGCCTTCTCGTGGATGGGTTTATACTCGCCTGCAACCAGGGCGGGCGTCTCTTTTCGGACCCGAATCATGCGGCGGTAAAAATTGAGCAGCGAGTCCGGGTCGGTTTCCTGATCCGCCACGTTGACGCCCACGGCGTAGTTGGGGTTGACCGGCAGCCAGGGCGTGACTCCCGGCGGGCAGAATCCGCCGTTGGGGGCGTTCTGCCACTGCATGGGGGTGCGGTTCTTGTCGCGGCTCATCGTCCCGGCGCGCAAGGCAGCCTCGGCAGGCTCTATCTTCAATTCGTTGACCAGACTCTCATAGTACCACGTTGCCATCGTGTCGCGCAGTTGGGAGGGGTCGGTGATAATCAGGTCGGTCATGCCGATCTCTTCGCCGTTGTAGAGAAACGGGGTGCCGCGCAGGGTCAGCAGCAGCGCCAGGTGCAGGCGCGCCATCTGCAGGTTGTGGACGCCGTCCCCGTAGCGGTTGAGGAGGCGTGGGGAGTCGTGGTTGCCCAGGGTATTGCAGGGCCAGCCGCGGGTCTGGAGCGTATCGAGCCGGGAGAGACGTTCGGCCTGGTTCCTGCGCGCCCAGTCCGGGGTCAGGCGGTCGGTGCGCATGAGTGGGAAATTGAAAACCAAGTGCAGTTCGTCGTCGCCATTGCCCATGTAGTCAATGTTGTCGTCCTCGCCGACCAGCATCCGGTCGCCAGGGTATTCGTCCAGGATGGCGCGTAGTTCTTTCATCAGGTCGTGCAGGCCGGGGCCGCCCCACTGATGCTTGAACATGTCGAACCAGTATTTTTCGGCCAGTTTGCGCTCTTTGGGTGTTTTGGCGTTGTCGGAAAAATGGCGCAGTTCGGTCAGGGTCATCGGGACGCTGTGCGGGGTCATAGCCGGATCTTCGTAGATGGTGCCGAGAGCGTCCAGGCGGAAGCCGTCCACGCCCAGGTCGAGCCAGAAGCGGACGGCTTTCCACATGGCGGCTTTGACCTGGGGATTGCGCCAGTTCAGGTCGGGCTGCTGTTTCATGAAGTAGTGGTAGTAATACTGGCCGCGCTCCGGTGCGTAGGTCCAGGCCGGACCGTCGAAGCAGGATTGCCAGTTATTCGGCGGTGTGTCGGCCCACACATACCAATCTGCCTTGGGATTGTCGCGGCTGGATTTGGATTCCAGGAACCAGGAATGCTGGTCGGAGGTGTGATTCAGCACCAGGTCGAGGATGACCTTCATGCCTCGGGCGTGGGCGCCCTCCAAGAAGCGGGCAAAATTCTCCAGCGATCCGTATTCGGGGGCAACGGCTTCGTAGTCCGAGATGTCGTAGCCGCAGTCCCACAGCGGGGAAGGAAAATGAGGCGAGAGCCACAGCCCGGTTACGCCGAGGGCTTGCAGGTAATCGAGTTTCTCTATCATGCCTTTGAAATCGCCGATTCCGTCGCTGTTGCCGTCGGCAAAGGAGCGCGGGTAGATTTGATAGAAGATGGCGGTTTGCCACCATTTGGGCTGCGACATTGTTGTCTCCTGTGAATGAAGTCGGCTCTCATTGTAGCAGAAACTGGTAGAATCCCGCCATGCTGCGCCGTTTCTTTCCCCTCCTTTTGCTTCTGTTGACGGCTTGCGAGACGACCATGCCGTCTGATTTTGACATCACGCCCGCTTCGGTCTGGACCTCGGGCCAGCCTTCCACGCCCCAGCCTGTGTCCGTCACCCCGACCCTTTCCTACAGTCTGCCCCCGACGCGTCTGCCCGGCGACCCGTACCTTGCCCCTACCCCCGACGCGCCGCACTACACGTCCGGCGCGCCGCGCGGCGAGCAGGAATACGTTGTCCGGCCGGGGGACATCCTGAGCGCGATTGCCGAGAAGTACGGCGTCAGCATGGAGGCCATTGTAGCGGCGAACAACTTGGCCGACCCAAACGTGCTGGAGGTTGGCCAGCGGCTTGTCATCCCGGCGGTGGAGCCGCAGCCGACCGGCCCGGCGGACAAGATCATCCCCGATTCGGAACTGGTTTACGGTCCGTTGGCTGCCTCGTTCGATATTGAGGCTTTTGTGCAGGCCAGGGGCGGCTACCTGGCCTCCTATTCGCAGGATGTCTACGGTGAGCAACTGTCCGGGGCGCAGATTGTGGCCCGCATTGCGCAGGCGTATTCGGTCAACCCGCGCCTGTTGCTGGCGCTGCTCGAATACCGCTCCGGCTGGGTGACGAACCCGACTCCTGCCGAAACCTACAACCCCTTTGGCTACATTGACGACTGGTACGCCGGTCTCTACCGTCAACTGGCTTGGGCGTCGGTGCATCTCAACGGCGGCTTCTATCGTTGGCGCGCTGCCTCCGTCACCGATTGGCTGCTGGCCGACGGCGCGGTCGTCCCCATTGCGCCGACCATCAACGCCGGGACGGCCGGCGTGCAGAATTTCTTCGCCCATCTAGACGGCTACGAAACCTGGCTGCGGGATGTTTCGCCCGGCGGGTTTTACGATATTTATTTCCTGCTCTTTGGCTTCCCGTTCGATTATGCCATTGAGCCGCTTGCGCCGACGCCTCTCATCCAACCGTTGATGCACCTGCCGTTCGCGGCCGGGGAGGTCTGGTCGTTCACCGGCGGGCCGCACTCGACTTGGGATGCCGGTACGCCCTTCGGCGCCCTGGACTTTGCCCCGCCCGGCGAGGCGATGGGCTGCGTGACGGTGGATTACTGGGCGACTGCCGTGGCCGATGGCGTGGTGACGCGCACCGGCGATGGCGTGGCGGCGCTCGACCTCGACCTGGACGGGAACGAGGGCAGCGGCTGGGTGATGGTCTACATGCACATCGAAAGCCGCGACCGGGTGCCGGTCGGCGCGTTCGTGCGCGCCGGCGAGCCGATTGGACACCCCTCCTGCGAGGGCGGCCTCTCCAGTGGGACGCACGTCCACATCGCCCGCAAGTTCAACGGCGTTTGGCTCCCTGCGGACGACACGGCCCCCTTCATCCTCGACGGCTGGCTGGCAGAGGGGACGGGCGAGCCATACGTCGGCACGCTGCGGCGCGGCGACGAGGTGGTGGAGGCCTTCGAAGGCAACAGTACCATCAACCAGATCCAGCGCTGATTTCTGTTAGGTTGCAGAAGAAAAGCATCTCCTCGCAGCGAACGAGGAGATGCTTGACTCTACTGCAAAAAGGCTATTGCACCGCGCAGCACGCGAAGACCGCCAGG
>DYKZ01000259.1 GCA_020722345.1 Anaerolinea thermophila
GTCGGTGCAGCCGGTTCTGTCTCTTGGTCAGGTTTCGGCGGTTCAACCAATTGCCCATCAACAATCACCCATCCTGGGCAAACGTCATCGGGCACGGGCACAAACTCAGCCGCGATTTCCGGGTGGAAATGCTCTGCCGGGTTTTCAGATACGTCAACTGCAATTCCATTAATAATGCGTGCGTATTTGCTCATCGTCACCACTCCACAACAACAATGCCGTTCCCGCCTGCGCCTCCAGCGCCTACAGCACCCGTTGAGCCTGACACCCCGCCGGACCCGCCGCCACCGCAGCCTATGCCGCCCGCTCCCCCCTTGCCAGACATGCTAGCGTCTTTACCGGCACCGCCAGACCCGCCGCCACCGCCGAAAATCCCACCAGCTTGACCGTCTCCTGTTGTCCCGCCTGTGCTATAATGAGTTGAGCTTGACCCGCCGCCACCACCACCTGTCCCGCCAGGTGTGGCTGCTGCTCCTGTGTCGTAATACGTGACAGTACCGCCATCGCCGCCGCTACCTCTGGTGGCATTGTCAATGTAGCTCCTCGGCTGGTATGAGAAAATTTTTGTGTCCTCTCCTACCTCCCCCGAGATATTTTTTCCGCCTACAGGGTGCGATCCATCCGACCCGCTGCCGCCGCCACCGCCACCATTGCTGTGTAAGCTGCTTCCGCTTGCCCCGCCATTTCCCCCGCTCCCGGCACCGCCGCCGCCGCCAGACGTTAGAATCGCGGTGTATGGTGACGATGAATTGCTGATGATCTCCTGACCTGAATGGCCGCCTATGTATCCAGCGCCCCCAACGCCGCAGCCGCCGCCACCACCGCCGCCCGTCGCGGTTGATCCGTCGTTGGCCCGTTGCGCGGACCCTGAATTGCCGCCATTGCCGCCAGCAATATTCACGTCGCCGCCAACACCAATGCCACCTGCGCCGCCAACTCGACCTTCGAGCAGAGTTCCCTTTGTAGCCGTCGCCTGCCCACCAATACCGCCGCCACCACCTGACGCTGAGATGATGTTACCGAATGATGACGCCCCGCCAGCAGTGCCAGAGATCCCGGCGACCGCACTCCCTGTACCGTGCGTTTGGGCACCAGCGCCACCAGCACCGACAGTTACAGTGTATTTTTCACCAGGTTCTACATAGAACACGCCCTGCGCGAATCCTCCACCGCCTCCACCACTGCCGCCTGTTGCACACGAGTTGGTGACGTTGGACGACCCGCCGGACCCGCCGCCACCGCCAGCGCCGATCACCGTGACCCTGATCCGCGATACGCCTGGAGGGACGACAAACTCTGAACTGCCTGGTGCCAGATATTGACGGACGTTCCCGCCGCCAAAAATTTTCTGGCCTACACTAACATTCCAGCAGTACGTTGAATTATCTAGGAATTTGCCCATAGACTATCAGCCCTCAAATCCGAAAACTCGCACGGAACAGTTCGCGTTTGAACTGCGCACTACGACATGCTCTCCAGCCCCGGCGACGATAGCTGTTCTCTCAAGTACCCCATTGGCCGGTATAACTGCACCGTATTCGATATAATCAGCGTCGGTCGGCACGCCGTTAGGTGCAACGGCGATATAAACCAAAGCATCAAAAGTCCCGCGATTTACGATAGCAATATTGACGGTTGCAGTCGTGCCGTTAGGAACGATATAGACCACGGTGTCAGTATTCGCAGCAAGGGCCGCTGAGCCGAGCTTTCCAGATGCCATCAGAATTGCCCCATAAAATAGAGTTTTGAATCGCTCGGCGGTAATGGAAACAACGGCAGGATGAAATTGCTAATCTGTTCCATCGTCGCCTTAACGTCTGTGTTTGCCTGTGCCACGTATAGAACGTCTGACGCGCTCAGCGGCGCGGCGGTCGGCAGGTTTATAACATTAACATCCTCGGGGGCCAATGACGCGATGATGTCAGATGCCCTCGTCGAGAGATCATACAGACCCTCGTAGTTGACGAGTAGGTGTTTTACCTGGTTTTCCTCGACATTTGTTAGAGACATAATTAACCTCGCACTGAAACA
>DYKZ01000260.1 GCA_020722345.1 Anaerolinea thermophila
AATGTTGAACCACGACGCAGATTATCTTGAATAATGATTTGTGATTTTGCATTTCCCTGGCAGTCTTCGCCTGCTGCGTGGTGCAACAACCTTTTTGCAGGAGAGTCAATCGAAAGAAAAAGGAGTTTAATAATGTTCAAAACCCGCCTAAGCCTTATCATCTGTCTGTTGAGCGTACTCTCAATCCTTGTGACCGGATGCGGTCCTGCCAAGCCGGCCGACCTGACCGACGATGAAGTTATCAGCCTTGCCAAAAATATTCTGACTGCACTGGACACCGACGACTACGCCGCCTTCAGCCGCGATTTCAGCGACGAGATGAAGAAAGCCCTTCCAGAAGATCAATTTACAGCGTTGGCCGATATGCTCCACGCCCACAGCGGGAAATTCGTCTCGGCTGGTGATCTAAGCCTGTCCAACAAACAGGGGTTTGCCGTCTACCAGATCATCTGCAAATACGAACACGAGGATGTGGTGGTCACCATCGTGTTTCGCATCAACGGGAAACTTGTGGAAGGCTTGTTCTTCGACTCTCCCTATCTGCGGGCTACCCCCGTACCCTGAACCTGTTCCCCAAAAAGGAGTAATCTCATGTCCCCGACTACATTAACAACTCTCACCAAGGACACTAAACAAACCAAACAACAGGCCGACTCGCATGTTCCGGCCATTGCCGGCTTCCTCTTCGGCATCTTCCTGCTGGTTGGCATCCTCGGCGGCATCCTGATGGCAGACGCCGGCTTTATTTCAGAGTTCTGGGTCTCCATGTGGATACTCGCCTGGACGCTGATCGGCATGTATTTCCTGTTTGGTTTGAAGGTTGCCTCTCAGTGGGAGAAAGCCGTTGTCCTGCGCCTGGGCAAATTCCGCCGCCTGGCCGGACCCGGCGCCTTCTGGGTCATCCCAATCATTGACTCCATCCCGAACTGGATTGACCACCGCGTCATGGTCACACCCTTCTCGGCCGAGAAAACGCTGACCAAGGACACCGTCCCCGTGGATGTGGACGCGGTTCTCTTCTGGGTCGTCTGGGATGCAGAGAAAGCCGCCCTCGAGGTAGCCGATTACCGCGCCGCCATCGCCTGGGCCGCCCAAACCGCCCTGCGGGAGATCATCGGGCAAAGCGTCCTGGCCGATATCCTGGTCGGGCGCGCAAAAATGGACACCGACTTGCAGAAGATCATTGACGAACGTACCGCGCCCTGGGGCATCACCGTCCAGTCGGTGGAAATCCGCGACATCGTCATCCCGCTCGACCTGGAGGATGCCATGTCCCGCCAGGCACAGGCAGAGCGCGAACGCCAGGCGCGCGTCATCCTGGGCGAATCCGAAAAGCAGATCGCAGACTCATTTGCCGAAGCGTCGCAAGCGTATGCCGACAACCCCACCGCCCTCCACTTGCGCGCTATGAACATGCTCTTCGAAGGGCTGAAGGAAAAGGGTGCCTTGGTCATCGTCCCCTCGAGCGCCGTGGACACCATGAATCTCGGAGGTATCAGCGGCATCGTCTCGATGGCGCAGCAAAACGCGCCGAAAGAGAAGAAGTGACTGGCAGTTTCACGTGAAACGCCAGCAGCCTCGCGCAGAAGATTCCGCTAGGCCGTCAAGCCTTAGAAAGTTCCACGTGAAACCAAAATGCAGCGAAAACTGACTCTGTAGCGGCCCAGGTTAAGAATAACTCTCAGCCCCAGCCCGATTTTCGGAGGTAATCATGTCTGAAATCAACCAGTGGGAATACCGCGTGTTGACCATTGGCACCTTCTTCAAAGGCGTGAAAGACGCCGACCTGGAAGCCATTCTCAACCAGATGGGCGAGGAAGGCTGGGAAGTGGTTGCATTCCGCACAATCGAAAACTCCAACCAGGCACAACTCGTTGCAAAGCGCCCGCTGGACCGCACCGCCCGCCGCTGGCGCTCCATGCCATAAAAAACACCTTCTGTGCAACATTCGACTGGGCGCTCTTTTATTTCTGCCCTGTCGTGCTGAAAGGCAACATGAACATCCCGGATATTCAGCAATAACTC
>DYKZ01000073.1:0-6105 GCA_020722345.1 Anaerolinea thermophila
ATGGGCAGATCCGTTCTGGTGCGCGACCACTAAACATCGCGATGATGTGGATGCGGAGAAGGCGATGGCCATTCTGGATGAGGCGATGTGCGCCGTCCTGGAGCGCCATGGCATCGATGTGCAGGCCATGCTCGCCCCTCCCGAAAGGAAGCCAGGCGACGTGACCCAGCTTGATCTGATTGCAGCGTAAACCACAACCCCATCAAGCTTTGCTTGGTGGGGTTTTTTGTGTCCGCCAATTCCTCATGAAGTCTACGACACCCCCGTCGAGACATTTTGAGGATCATGGCCCATGATTAAAGTAGCTGTTGCTGCCATTGTTGCAGGCTTTCTGTTCGTATCTGGTCTGCAGTCTTTGCAGGCCGATTTTCAGACCGCGATGAAAGATCGCACATCGATGATTGATGCCGCCGCGCGTTGATCTTTGAGCCTGTTGAGCGCCATGCGTTCTTCAGGCTTCCCCCCACACCCCATCAGCCATGCTTTTGGGGTGTTTTTTTTGACTCTCCTCCCTGACCGGTAATTCCTCATGAAGCCCCGTGTTCACCGGGGCATTAAGGAGGAAACCCATGAAAAGTAATCAAGCCATGGCCACTCGTGGTCGTCCCGCAGTCTCGATTGAGGAGCGGTCTGCCGACGCTCAGGCTGAAATGGCCAAGAGGCATAGTCGCGTCACGGTCATAGCCGAGTACGCCATTGGAGCCATTGGCACCCTTATGATGGCTGCCGTCATGGCTTACGCCTTGGTAGGGTTTTTTACGGAACCCGATCCATTTTACGGAAAAGGACCGCAAGCCAAAGTGGAGGCTCAGCGATGAACCGCATGATCATTCCGGCTCGCGTGGCTGGCATCCCATGCCAAGCTGTTGTCGTCGTGTACCCAGGTTCGCCGGCGGTTTATGGCAAAGGCGGATTGATGGAGGAGCCGTCTTATCCCGGTGACTTCGAGGTCCTGGAACTTCTGGATCGGCGAGGCCGACCAGCCCACTGGCTGGAAGCCAAGAAAGTCGAGCCGGATCTGATCTGGCCTGATCGTTCATGGGATGACGACCTATGAGCGCGCCGCTTCCGTTTATGACGGCTGTAGGTGGCCATGTCATGTTCCATGACGGCGAGACCGGGGCAACACTCGAGAACTTCACTGGCCTGTGTACCTACAATTCCATTACGGAATTTTGGAAAACTTACACAAGTCGTAGTGAGAGAGCCTACGTGAAGCTTTATGCTTCAACTCGCGAGGAAGCCGAGGTTGAGGCGCGGTACGTGCGCCTGATCCGGCTCCTTATGTCGGAATGTTGCATCGGATTTCGCCCTGCCTTAGAGATCGTCGCCGGGGCGACAGTTGACGCAAACGCCCGACAACGGATGATCCGCAATGCGATGGCCATGCGCCACCGCAAGACCCGCGATATTTGATCAACAACCAACCCTCTCATGCTATGCGTGAGGGGGTTTTTTCTTTGCCATGTAACTCCTTGGGAAGCCCGGATGTTCCGGTGACAACCAAGGAGAAGTTTAATCATGAGCAACATGATCACCAGTGCCGAAATCCATGGCGCCATTAAGAACTGCCTGACAGCGGATCCCCCCAGGGAAGGGGTCTTTCTGAGCCGGGATGCTTCCCTCCTGGCTGACATCTTGGGTGGCATGATCGCACGGAGAATGAAGGCCATCGACAGGAGCGTTCTTCAGGGCGAGCACCTGGAGGCTTTCAATCGATGGAGGGATCAGGTATGAGCGCCCCGAGCGGAAGCCTGATCGAGAACGTCAAGGCATCCGTCTCCCTTCAAGGATTTCTGGAGGGATTTGGGGCCAAGTTCTCTCGTGTGGGCGGAGGGTTGCGTTCCGATGCCTGTCCTTGCTGCGGCGAAGGCAAGAAGGGAAGCAACAAGGTTGGTCTATTGGCCGGCGGCCAGAAATGGCGTTGCTTCTCCTGTGGCAAAGGCGGAGATGTAATCGACGCCGCAGCCTTCTTGTGGGGCATTCCTCACCGGGATGCCATCCGCCGACTCGCAAAGGAGCAATGGGTGTCGGACACCATGCCGATGATCCGCAACTCCAAGGCCAAGACCGAGGACGAAGCGAAGAAGGCTCAGCAGCATGCGCTGAATGAGGCTCTGAAACGCCTCCAGAAGGCCGTGGCTGGACTTGTTCCCGATGATGAGGCGATTGCTTACCTCACAAAGGAACGTTGCCTTCCGGGGCGCTTTGTGGCGCAGGCGCAAGCCCAAGGGATGCTCGGCTTCCTTCCGAACAACCCACTCAGGGCGCGCATGTTCCTCGAAGACAGGGTAGGTAAGGATCTGATGATCCAGGCTGGCCTTTGGAACCCAGAGAAGAAGATGCCAGCTATAGCCTATCGGCCCCTGGTTTTCTTCATGCCAGGTATGGACTCGGCAGAGTTCCGTCTGGCGCGCAAAGCAGGGGAGGGCGAGCGCAAGGCGATCCGTTATGGATCGGCAAGCCGTCCGTGGTACTGGCCCGGAGAGGATGGATCGAAGCTGGCCGCTGTTGAAGGCGCCATCGATCTGCTGTCGATGGCAGCCCTTGGTTTCAAGGGTGACATCATAGGCCTCCCCGGAGCCACCGTATGGCGTCCTGAGTGGTTCACCGGGGCCAGTAAGGTGTACACCTGTCTGGATCCCGACAAAGCCGGGAAGACGGCTACCAGCCGCATACTGGCTGCTTGCGCACGGCTCGGCATCGAGGCTATTGATCGTTCACCCATGGAAGGTGATGTGAACGACATCCTGCGCGCTCGATCTCGCGAGCGCTCCACTGAGCGGCATGCCGCATAACACTCCAGCCCGTCTTCTCCATGAGAGGCGGGCTTTTTTAGGATTTGCGGCTCTCTGAGCAAAAGAAAACCCCGAACAGCAAAGCCATTCGGGGTTGGTGTGGACGTGGATGGCTGTTACCAGCCGATGTCGTCCTCGATGGTTGCCGGAGCCTGCTTGCTCTGCTCCTGATGAGACTGGGCATTAGCCCTGCCTTCTGACTTGCCGTTGCCGCCACCCATCAGCTCGATGTCATTGACCATCAGCGTCAAGACGGCCTTCGGCTCGTTGCCCTCTTTCGGCATGTAGGCACGAGCGCCTACGATGCCCTCAACCAGAACCTTCTGACCCTTGGTCAGGTATTCCGGTAGCTTGCTTTCAGCACGTTTACCCCAGATGGAGCACTCGAAGTAATCGGTGCGCGGCTTTTCTTGGGTCCCATGGTTTACGGCCACTGTGAAATTGCATACCGCCGTACCAGACGGGGTGTGACGAACTTCAGCGTTGGCAGTGATGTTTCCGGTGATGATGGTCTTGATCATGATTCAACCTCCAAAATGAAATGCCCGACCCATTATTGGGTATTAGTGGGCGTTGTTGAGTCCTCTCTCCATGCGAGAGGTTCACATGGAATTGGTGGACAAGAAAAAAACCCCACCAAGCAAAGCTTGATGGGGTTGTGGTTTAGGCGGCCTTGGTCAACGATGCCTCCTTGATCTCCAGGGCAGACAGGAACTCTTTAAGAGCCTTGGTGCCCTTGAATTTGCTCGTGAGCTGTTCGCGAGCCATCTTCACGCTCGGAAGCGCGTTGATGTTCCCGATGCGCTTGAGCATCGTTGCAACCACCTCAGCCGACGGTTCAGCTACGGCAGCCGCTTCCTCAGCCGGAGCCGGAGTGACGCCCTCAACCGGAACGTCATTCACGGCAGCAGGATACGGAGCCTGTTCTACTTGCGCCGGGCGAGATCCAGCCGGTTCGCGATGGAGGCTTTCCACGTCCTCGCCTGCATACACGGAGAGGCCGTAGCCGGTCAGGGTGGCGATGCCTCGCGTAAGGCAGCGCATGACCGCTCGGTTCCAGTCGTGTGTATCCGGGTTCGGAAGCGGTTGGTGATCCATCTTTTTCAGCCCGTTCTTGGTCTGCACCGGTAGGACACCCATGATGGGGAGCCATTCGGTGTGGGACTGGCCCTTATAGGTCATGCTCACGGCTACCATGTATCCGCCCATGACCCGCTTGACAGGGATGGATCGCACCTCTCCGGTTGAGGTGTCGATATCGTCGAACATCAACACCTCGAACCGGAACTCCGGATCGGTGATCTTGGCGGCGGTATAGGCCGCGCCCCAGTCAACGTAAGCCGCACCGGACAAGCCGGGCTTCTTGCTGACCACGGGATCAACCGTCGAGAGGTCGGTGTCCGGTCGAATACCAAGCTCCCTGTGGAACTCGCCCAGATTTTCGCCATAACCACAGTACAGGCTCATGCCTACGCCGTGGATCATTGCGACTGCCTTGGCACGGCACCGGGAAATGGCGTCACCAATATCCCTGGCATTGGCCTCCGCCGCACGCACGGCGTTATGCCGCGCATCCATGACGGGAAGCCAGACACGCTGAGTGTTGCCATTCTCGAGTTCCCCATCCACGGCCACCACCAGGGAGCCAAGGAATTCGAGATACGGGAGGCCGCCGCCGAAAGTGACCACCCGAAGATTCGGGCGCTCAGCGAGCGCTACCGCCGTTGGCCACGGAAGGTAGCTCAAGTCGTGGACGCTCTCGACGAGGCCACGAATAGATGTGCGGACACCATCAATAAAGCTCTTAGCCATGATCATTTCCTCTTGGAACGAGTTAGGACGAATCGCCGTCACATGCGGACGGCTTCAAGAGGAATTACCGGACACGATGATGCGTTTCGGAGGTTGATCATGATGGCGAAAACACCCCATGCTTCAGGTCTACAATGCTGCGTGAATGTATAATACATTTTACGCATTCGTGAAAGTCCATAGGGAGGAAGGCATTGAACCATCGTGGCATTGGCGGAAGTCTCGACACCCTGGCTCTATCGGCAGCAGGCCTTACGCTGTTGAGTACCAACCCCTACCTGGCTACCTGGCTGCCTGCACCGCTTGTGCTTGGCGGAGCAGCGCTTGGTGCCGGGTGGATGGGATGGCGTTCGCTTGAGTTCATTCGCAACAAGAAGCTTTTCAAATCCAGTTGCACCGTGATTTCGGACGAGCCGCGCGTCAAAGCCGCCATTGGGAAGCAAGTGAAAGATGCTCTCTTGCTAGGTTATGCCATCGACACGGGCGAGCCGATCTGGGGGGCAAACGACGACCTCATGCGGCACGTCTACATCCGGGGGCAATCGGGTGTCGGCAAAACCGTGGGCGCGAGCCTCTTGATGTTCCAGCAGATTCAGCGAGGCGGGGGCGTCCTGTTCATGGACGGCAAGATCGACGCCGACAACCTGGAGATGCTCTACCAGATGGCGTCGTGGTGCGGTCGAGAGCATGACCTTGAGGTGATCAATGCTGGCGATCCTTCTAAGAGCAATACCTACAATCCGATCCTGTTTGGCGACCCCGATGAGGTGGCAGCCCGTATCATCGGCCTGATTCCATCCACGGAGTCCAACGCCGGTGCGGACCACTACAAGCAATCAGGTAACCAAGGAATCACGACTCTGGTGGGTGCTTTGCAGGCTGCGAAAGTAGCCTACAACTTCATCGACCTGACCATCCTGCTCATGTCTCCCAAGGCCCTGAACTACCTGGAGAGCCTGGTTCCCGCGCACCTTCCAGAAGCAAGGGCGCTGTCGATCTTCCTCGACCAGTACCGCGCCGGGAAGGATGGGGTGATTGACATGAAGAAGCTCAAGGACATTTTCGGGGGGCTCGGTGGTCGCCTGTTCACCTTCGGAACCGGCACCTTCGGTCAAGTCATGAACACCTACAACCCGGATGTGCAGCTTTATCGCTCCATTCGTGAGAACAAGATCACTTATATCGCCCTGCCGACCATGGGCAAGGACGTGGCGGCCAATAACTTCGGTAAGATGGCGATCGGAGATTTCCGCACGGCTGTTTCCTGGATTCAGGAATTGCCTGTTGATCAACGGCCAAGGCCACCTTACATGGGCTTCTTCGACGAGGCCGGTTCGTATGTCTCGGCCACATGGAGCCGCCTGTTTGAACAGGCGCGCTCGGCGCACATCATGCTGATGCCTGCGGTACAAACGGACTCGAACTTTGCCGCGATTTCCGACGAACTCTCCGAGATGATCGAGGGCAACACCTGGATCAAGGCCTACTACAAGCT
>DYKZ01000073.1:6205-13628 GCA_020722345.1 Anaerolinea thermophila
GAGCGAAGGCACTAAAGCAGGCACGCCTGAAGGTCGTTAGCGAAGACGACTATGACGATCCGGTACAGAGGAAGCTTGTCCGGCTTATGCGCTTGCGCGTCCAGGTTATTCTCAAGGGCGAGGATGGTGCCCAGGAATATCTGCGCTGGTACTTCTCCCCTCCGACCGGGGGTGAGATGGAGTTTGAGGCTTGCGCCATTTTCTTAGGCGCAGATCCCCAAGCCATTCGACTGCGCATGCAAAGCTACCTCTATCGCCATTGGGTCGTCCTGAACGAACCCATCGACTTCTTGGTTGCACCCCCGCCAGAAGAAATCCTGAGTCGTGGTATCTACTACGCCGGTGCATCTGCTGAATGTCTCCTCCGCGCCGCTTGGGAGTGGCCTGGAATCCCCATTCCAGCATTGGTGCAAATCGCCAAAGAGCGTGGCTTCAATAAGAATACTGCAATGGCCGCCATCGAAAGCCTGCTGGAGTCGCGACTGATGCTCGAGCAGGTCGAGAACTGCTATGTCGTAGGGAATTACGGTCGGCAGCTTGAGCGAAAAAACCCGTGGCGGTAGAGCATTCAAGCACTTACGCATATGAGTAAATGCTCTAGAATAATCTCGTTGAGTGATGATCTGAACGAGAACTTGCAATGGCGCAGCAGACCAAGCTTCGTGGCTTGAGTAGTTTGGGGGCCAGCACCCCGGACGAATTGCTTCTGCTCGTGCCTAAAGGCTGGGCAGATTACCGCGCAACCTCATGCGGGTTCATGGAAGAGGAAGCATTCTGCGGGCCGGCGGTGGTCGTCAATACCCCCCAGAAGCATCCAGAGAAACACATGTGGACGTTCGAGGTGAATGCAGATGGCGTACACCTGCGGGTATCCTTTTTCGGCCCGAATCCACGCATGACGAAAGACTGGGCGGATGTAAAGCCGGGCCTGGCCCTCATCCTGAAGGGCGTGATCCGGCAGTATGGTCGCTATCTTTACCTGAGCAATGCCGTGCGCGTGCCAAACGAGATTTTTGGCCGCGTCGTGGCGACCTATCGCAGCATCCCCAAGGTCATCAGTGGAGAGCGGTTGCGGGACGAGATCAGCTCGCTACTTGGAAGCTCGGCAATCCGCGCGGTCGCCGTGGACAAGCTCCATCAACGCCTTGGCCGCGCTTCCCCTGGCCACGGGGCGCTCGATGCCCTGATCCAGGCCATGCATTCCCCGCTTGACCCCGAGGAAGGCGAGCGCGCCATCGAGGAGGCGCGGCGCTTGAGCGTGCAGGCCATTATTGCTCGTGGCAAGGTCGAGTGCGCCTCGGATACAAGAGCCGTTATTCCTCTGGACTGGTTTGATCTGCAGGCCATGAAGGCACGCCTGCCTTTTGCGCTTTCCCCCAGCCAAGAAGATGCGGTAGAGGGGATCATCGAGGAGCTGGAATCCGACAAGGCGATGAACGCGATGTTGTCAGGCGATGTCGGCTCGGGCAAGACCATCTCCTATGCCCTGCCTGCCGTGGCCGCTTGGAAGGCCGGTGCGCGGGTGGGAATCCTTGCACCGAACACCCCTCTGGCCTCCCAGATTGCCGGAGAACTTCGCCAGTTCTTCCCAGAGGCTAGGATCGCCCTTCTGACCGGTGATGGGATCAACGGCTCGTCGCACGGAAGTATCTTGGTGGGAACGACCGCGATGATCTCCTATGCAGAGCGCAACAACTGGAAAGCGGACTTTCTGGTGATTGATGAACAGCAGAAGTTCGGCCTCGAGCAAAAGAAGGCACTGACGCATGAGGCAACGAACATCCTCGAGGCAACGGCCACCTGCATCCCGCACACCCTGGGCATGATCAAGCACGGCGGCATGCGTATCTTTCGCCTGAAAGGGCACACAGCCAAGAACCTGATCACCCGTGTGGTGGGAGAGCAGGAGAAAAGCTCCCTGGCGCACCAGCTTCGCCAAGTGATCGCCGCCGGTGATCGCGCAGTCATTATCTATCCACAACTGGCAACCGGAGAGGATGACTTCCGCCGGAATGTCTTGGCTGCAGCCGAACGATGGGAGACCCTGATTCCAGGGAAGGTTGCAGTGCTTCACGGCAAGATGAAGGACGCAGAGAAGGAGAAGGCACTTAACCTGGCACGCAACGGCGAGAAGCCTGTCGTGATTTCGACTTCCATCATGGAGGTTGGCATCACCATCCCGAAATTGAGGCTTGGCATCGTCGTGAGCGCGGATCGCTACGGGATATCCACATTGCACCAGATGCGCGGGCGCCTGGCTCGGGATGGCGGTGAGGGGTTCTTCTACCCCTATCTTCCGTTCAACACCGATGACCCGAACATGAGCGATGAACAGCTCGCCATCATCGAGCGTCTGAAGATGCTTGAGAAATCCCAGGACGGTTTCGAGCTGGCCGAGATGGATGCCGCGCGCCGGGGCTTCGGTGACATCCTGAACGGTGAGGGAGCCCAACACGGTAAGACCATCACGGCGTTTCTTGGCCTGACGCTGACACCAGAGGACTTTGGGGCAGTTGTTGGTTCAGGGGCCGCTGTGGGACACTAGCCTGGAGGAAGTTCTATAAAAAAACCCCCTTAAATTGCCGGGGGTTTTCTGTCGCGAAAGGAGTTTCTGCATCATCCAGGGGTGCGCTTTTCTTTCACTCGTTGAGCGACAAGTTCATAACGCAGCAGATCTCCACTGCTCGGGCGAGTATCCGTATTCCGCCAACGATCAATCGTCGTCATCGTCGTGCCCAAGAGGATCGCGGCTTCTTTGTCGTCATTCGTTCCCATCATTTCCCACCAGCGTTCCATGAGTTGCACCATGGAGAGTTTCTTGAGTTCCGCAAGAGGGCGCACTCGGGTGTCTTGTTCGGATTCAAGCAGTTCACGAGCATTTTGGAGCAGATCCACGGGAACACGCTTCAGGCGACCATTCTCAATGTTAATGATCTTGTCCCGCGACTCGCCCAGGGCAATAGCGAAATCTGGCTGGCTCATCCCCAGTTTGTTGCGGATCTCAACCATCTCTTGAGCTTCCGGGCTGAGTTTTTTGCGCACCTGTCCACGCCGACGCGGATGATCAGGCAGGTTTGTGTCATCATCTGAGGACGGCGGGAAAATGCTCTCGCGGCGAGTGATTTTGTCTTTCTTGGGATCGAGGTTAAAGGTCAGCATCCGTCAGGTTCAGGGTTTCGTTTGGAGTCTCTGAAGGTGCTCATGCACCCGAACATGATGTGATATTACGATGTCGCGTCTCGGTTTGTACAGGTCGGATGCCCAACGCCGCATTGTACGCGGTGAAACATCAAGAAGTTCTGCCACCACCATAGTGTCATCTTGGCCAAGCATCGAGCACCAAAGCTCGATGATACGACTCATTGGAAGGTCGGCTATTTCTTCTCCCAGCTTGACCCGCTGGGAGGCGTTCTTGACCAATACCTCTGCCTGCTCATAAACCTCATCCGGAACGGACTTGATCTTTCCGGACTCGAAGGCAGCATACCGTCCAAGGGGTAGTCCCAGTGCTGCAGCCATATCCGGTCGGGTGAGGCCGACAGCCTCGCGTAAAGCGACAAGGCGCGCATTGGGTATCATGTGTTTCTTGCGCGCTGGAGATTTCCTGGTACTTTTCCGCCGGGGCTCTACTCGAGCTAGTTCACGATCTAAGGCATCAAGGGATATGCCCATAAGTGCTGAACGAGCCAAGGCGCTGGATCCATCGGCCAGCGCCAAGTGCTCCGGGGTCTCTTCGTCTGCTACGAGCCCGCCCCATGACATCCCAGCCCGGTCCCCCTCGCCATGAAGGAAGTCGGCCTCTGAAGCGGCAAACAGCTCATCGAAGGATTGTTCTCTGCCCGCTTCCTGACTCATGCCAGATGCAATGCGCCAGGCCCATCCGGCCATGTAGCTGGAGATCGACTGCTCCGGGTGCCACTTTTTGCCCGCATCGCCGAGGATGGCGACGGCAAGCTCTTGTTGAATGTCGTCTGCCAGACCTTGTATCCCATACTTGTCTGCAGACCACCGGGCGAGCCGCTTGAGCATGGGGGTCAAACAGGACAATGCCTCCTCGGCAGAAACGGTGCCTTGGCGCCATGCCTGCATGATTTCGTTGTCCCGTTCCATCAGACCTACCCAAACCGGTTCAGTGCTGATTTCCTGCTTCACCGAGGCTGGTTTCGCTCCGGTCTTGCGACCTGAAAAGCAAACTGATGAACTACCGCCCCTAAACCGGGGACAACGTTCAGAGGACAACGTTCTGATCCAGCACTGCGAATGCTGCCTCAAGCAGATTCATGAAATTGCGCTTGGTTTCATCGGAGAGTTCTTCAGACATCGCCCATGCGGCAAAGGAAGCCAGGATGATCTCAGAAGAGTGATCGGAGGTCGCGGGGTCACGCAACGCCGTCAGCATCAGATGTAGCACATGCACCGCTTCCGATATAACAAACTCCTTGCCAGCAGCTCTCTCGAGGGCGTGCGCACCAATCTCAAGGGCATACCCACCTCTTCCATTACCGCTGTCAATGAAGCTGGCCAATTCTGTCGCAAGTCCGTCACGCATGCCCGGAATGCCGCTGGCGACCGGATGCCATGCGCCCGTCATGCCAGCCGCCTCAACCCCTTCTATCATTGAATCCCTCCATTATTCTGATTTGCGGGATCGCCCATTTGAATGATCACCCGCTCCACACTTCCTTCTCCGTTACGTATGAAGGTCAGCCCACCCAACACGCGAGGGTTGTCGCCAACGGCAACCAGGAATTCATCCAGGTTCACCACCGGCACGGAACCCAGAGAGGACAATTTGACAACCTCGCTTGAGGAGAGGGAAAGGGAGCCGTCTTGTTCTTTTTCTTGTTCGCTGTTCCTGCCCTGCTTTTCCATGCCTCTTAGGATGGCTTGAGCCAGCAATCCACAGCTGGATTTACAATGTAATGAAAAAGAAGGTTTGTGTCCAGATACACCCATAGAACCACTGTTTTTGGGGGGGTCTGCGCTCTCCACACCCTCTACGACGCTTGAGAGCGATGCATGAAATTCCTTGGCACGATCAGTCTTGGCAGCGCGTGGGCGACGCTCTTTCCGGCCTTTTTCCCGAGATTCCAAGGACTGCAAGGCCTGAGTGCCGTAGTCAAAGCTGCTGATCTCTGCTTCGATAGCCCGCCCTTCTGCAAAAGCATCCTGCGTATCCGATTCCTGGGGTGTATTCTCCGGACTCGCATGACTTGCATGATCGATCTGCTCGTCCCATGACTCGGCCTCGATGAAAGCGAGTGCCGGAGAATCATGGGGCGCGGTGTCTACAGGTGTATCATCCTCTTCGTGCCGCGCATCCTCGGTTTGAGAGGGATTCCTTTCTTCCTTGCCTCCAGCGCCGCCTTGGTCGGCACTGTCCACATCCTTCATCGCCCGCTGACTGAAAACTGCCTCGACAATTTCCGGGGGGTTGGGTGCCGGATTCATCATGCGCAGGGACGCCGGCGTGCTCTCCCCGAGATCAACTATGATGGCCGCAGCCCATTGGCCAATCACTTTCCCTCTCTTATCACGGGAAATCACACGAAACAGTGCGTTCTTGTAGGAAAAGCGCTGACCATTCCATGTCTGTAACAGGGCTTTGCGCTCCTCAAGAATGCGCATCAGGTTCTCGGTGATGGTGTAACGCCCATCACCCTTGCGGTTTTCGGCCATGAGCGGGTTCTTGTAGAACTCCTCGGCCATGGCGCGACGAATAGATACTTCGTTGAGGAAAATGCACCCATCGCTTCCCTTGAAGCCGACCCGGAAACGCTTGTCTTTCCCGTTGATCGTGCCTGGCTTAGCCAGGAAGTCGATGAACCACATCCAGATGGCCTCATCCTCCCCAAAGGAGTTTTGCTGAGGAGATGAGACGACTTCCACCCCGGATTGCATCTCATCGCTCTCCGCGTGGTGATGGGCTTTGCCCTCTTCCCGTCTCGATGCCTCGGCGTCGGAATCAATCAGAAACTCGAGCAGCAAGCGCGTCCGATCTCCAGCGTGCATCGGTAGATCCTGCGGGTGGTGCTCATGGGCGACCGCCGCAATCATGGCCTTGCGATCATCCTCCGGGATCTCCCAGATTTCCTCCATGGTCGCCAGGATCCTGGCGCCTTCCCGGTCATGGGAGCGCTTCCACTCAACCACCTTGGCGCCCTCCATGCGGAATGCCTCGAGTTTTCCGAGATCATGGCCGGCGAGAATCAGTACCACCACATCACGGTCATCGGCAGGCACCGAACTGCCGGCAAGCGGATCGTTGGGGCGACGATCAAATGTCCACCCTTCAAGCAACTCAAGACCAGTTTCGACCACGTTCAGAGTATGGTTCAGGAGCGTCTCACCGCCGTGACCGCCGGTCACCGGGGATGCAGGGAGTTTTGGTTGGGAGCCAAGTGTGTCAAGAATCGCCTGAAAGGCACGCGCATACTGCTCCGGAGCTTTTTTCTGCCAACTTGCCGTGCGTGGCCAGCGTTTCGCATTGACCGTTATTGGCTTCTTGCTCCGTGCCCATCGCACCAATCCGGGCAACACACCGATGGAGCATTGCGCTCCTCGCGCCTGGGTCTTCACAAGGCCTCCCTGGTCAATCCATCGCTTACCCCACATGGCAAAGGCAGTAATGAAGAAGGTTGCAAGGCCCAGAATCGCCGCCTTGATAGCGACGGGGAGGTACATCAAATCCTGTGGTAGACCGTGTTTCTTCGCGCCCCAAAGGAATGCGATAGCCCACCAGAACCCGAACACAGACAGTGTTGCTCTGATAATCGGATTACGCATTAATGAATGACTCTAACCACACCAGATCCCCGACATGGGGAACGGAAAGACCAAGCTTGATGATGTTGACATGGTTCATAAGCATCAGCATCTCAAGGAGAGATTGAGTCTCCGGAGACAGACCATTCCTCATCAATCCGCACATACCCCCTCCTCTCCCTTAGCACCTCCGCACGCTGCATGGCTAGGGGTGCATCCTCCGGCGCCAGGGTGGCCGTAATGCTTTTTGCTCCCGCCCTCACACGGGATCCCCAAGATCGAATAAACACACTGTCCCCCAAGAGATCGCGCCCCATTTCCAGGCGATACCAGCGGTTGCCCTTGATCCAGGTGGATGCATAAAGCATGGTCAGCGCTCCGCAATCAAATATCCCCAGACAAGGACTGCCGCGATAAGGATCAAGAACACTCCAGAGATCAGATTCGATCCCAGTCGGGCGACCGCAGGCAATATCAATAGAGCGTCTAATGCCAGAGTTCCCCAAAGGATCACCATGAAAAATTGCTTCATCGAGCCTCTCGCGGCCTTATGCGGCAAATACACTGATTCCGGCAAGATTTATTGATCGAGCATCTACCCTCACCTCTCAGTCATTGATCAAAGAACTCTTCAACATCTTGGATCGAGGGGAACCGT
>DYKZ01000261.1 GCA_020722345.1 Anaerolinea thermophila
GAATAACGCGACCACCACCGAGGCACTCGTCATTTTGAGAGCAATAGCTGACTAAGTTCCATAACAGGGGGCTCACCAGTTCGGTGAGACTCCTGCCGCCAACCAGCAGGCTCCATTTCCGACATTTTGTCCGGCTGCGGCGGCAGCGTTGAACAAGGTCGTCACTTGCTGCGAAATGGTTGAACGAGTATCAAGGAAACTCAGGCGAAATGAAGGATCAATCGCGGTCGGCCATTCAAGCAAAGCAACGTCGCCCGCAGTGGGAGGAGTTAGCCCTGCAGCAGTCACAGCTTGGCCGAGGCTCCGCGCTTCGGTCGGCACTAGCATGCGAATATCACCGTGCCCCGTTTCAGATGCAGTGAAACCATATCCCATAACGTTCGTACTGGCAGTCCCTCCGTCAATCACCCTTCCAGAACTTACGTAACGCAACCTGAGATTGAACTCAGCTCGAGGTCTGTCGTGCTTGCCAAAGACCCCAAACCGCAAAGTGGACACCGTTGCCACCGGAATGCTGATGTTTGCCGTGCCGACTCTGCCCATAAAATGGCGCGCACTGTCACAGTTTAGCTGAATAATCAGTCCTACCGAGCCTCCTGGCAGTAACGCCCCTGTCAATGCTGACCCGCCGATCGTTGGGCCCGCTGCATTTGGTGCGAACAGAAGGTAGGGAGGAAATCCGCCCCGCGGCACAGACGGGAGGTTTGCGGCTACGGCGGCGGTGGGTTGTGCAGGAGTGGGTGTCGCAGCGGGAGCCGAAGATACTGGGCCACTACCTTGAGTTGTCGGTTGTGTAGAAGCCGCACGAGCGCGAGGCAAGGTAACAAGCGGCTGTAGACGCGGCCGCGCCGGCCTGCCGGAGTTTCCCGCTCCAGCACCTTGGTTTTCGGCACGCGGAGGCGGTGCCAACGAAAGAATACCGTTTTCAACCAGAGTATCGAGAGTCGCCTGGCTAGAAATGACTGTCAGCCCATCTCGTTGTTCGTCAAACCAACAATCGATAGCTGCGGCGATTTCCGACAAGTGTCTTGGGTCATCGCCTTCGTTGGTGTCAAGCGTAATGCCCGCTTCCACATGCAACGCCAAGCCTGCCGCAGTCAGGTTCGCCGATCCGACATAAGCCAGCTGGGAACCATCAGCACGTCGAATATGATAGGTCTTGGGGTGGAAGTACGCACCGCCGAAATTCACAACACCCAACTGTGCGCAGTGTCGCGGTATTCCGATGATCTCCATCAATCCCGCGACATCATCTCTTAAGGTACTCGCATCGTTCGAGCCAATAAGCACCTTAGTCGCCCGATCATTGGCTCTGCATTGCTCAAGCGTAGGGATGAGCAGCCCGACGCCATCAAGCGAGAAGAAGCCTGTTTGGAGACGGATCTCAGCTACTTGCTCCCGTACCGCGTGCGCCAGCCAATTCGCAAGCGCATGCCCAGGGTCCCTGCCTCCCGTATCGAGATATCTCATGTTTTCCTTTTTTCTCGCTTTCAAATGAGCATCGTGGACGTGAGAGCGATTCCGTCACGAGACTAAGCTGCGAACTGAAGAGGAACGCCTTCATTTTCGGATTGCTCGCTGGCATGCCAGTGGACCCATCCGCCGAAGCATTGATAAAATTCTATTTCAATGCCCCTTGCAGAGCCAGCGCTTGGCGCGTTTGGCGAGGGCTCGTTAGTAGTCGGATCGCAGCTTCCCGTCTTGCGATCAGTCCTGGCAGCACCTTGCTGCCGCCATAGATCCAGCGCCGCAGCTCCGTCGCGGCGGTGGGCCAGTCCCGCTGGTTCACCCGTCGCCGCAGCGTTGAGGTCTGCAGCCGTCCCGCGCCGAGGTTGAACGTGAAGTCCACGATGGCGGCCAGCCGTCCCTCCGGCTCCGTCGCCAGTACCGGGCAGTAGCGCAGCGTAGCGGTGAGCGCCGTCTGCAGGTCACGCACCAGATAGACCTCGGGGCACCTCGAAAAACCTTTCGAGGTGCCCGTGCGTCCCAGGGACGGGACGCC
>DYKZ01000074.1 GCA_020722345.1 Anaerolinea thermophila
GTAATCTTTGTGTCCTTCGTGTTTGAATCTCTTTCGGCTTGTCCGAGTTAGGAAGTGACTGTCACATGAGAGGAAACGGATGAACCGCGTCAAAATCTTACTGTTTGCCACCCTGCGCGACTACGTTGGCGCACGCGCCCTCGAACTCGACCTGCCCCCCGGCGCGACCATCGCCGCGCTCGAAGATCTGCTGATTGCCCGCTACCCGCGTCTGGAGAAAGTGCGCGGCTCGATGATGGCCGCCGTCAACCGCCAGTACGCCGCTGACGAACAAATCATCCCCGAAAACGCCGAGATCGCCTTCTTCCCTCCCGTCTCCGGCGGCTGACATTCAACCTGCCAACCTGCAACCCGCAATCCGCAAACATGCAAACACCCAACCTGCCAACTATCGTTCTGATCACCGAAGAAACTCTGGATATTGATTCATTGCTTGCCCGCATTACCCTGCCGAGTACGGGCGCATCGGTTGTCTTTACCGGCGTTGTGCGCGGCGTCACCTCGCGCGGCCGTCCGCGCCAGACCACGCGCCTCGAATACGAGGCCTACCCACCCATGGCCGAGGAGAAGATGCGCCAGGTGGCTGAAGAAATCCGCCGGAAATGGCCCTCCGTGGAAGGTATCGCCATCGTCCAGCGTGTCGGCAATCTGGAAGTCGGCGCGCCGACCACGGTCATTGCCTGCACCGCCGCCCATCGCGACACGGGCGTCTTTGAGGCGGCGCGCTACGGCATTGACCGGCTGAAGGAGATTGTCCCGGTCTGGAAGAAGGAGATTGGTCCGGGTGGCGAGGAATGGGTGGAGGGTCTTTACCATCCCGAACCCGGCGAGTGACCTGCCGCGCCAACCCGCAATCAACAATCAACAATCAACAATCAACAATCCTCGATCCTTCCTCTCACCTCGCTCTCATCCCCGCTTGCCTGCCCTGTTGTATAATCCCTGTTTGTGAGAACCATTGCTGCCAACCCCGCCGTTCTGTCGGCGCTCCTGCTGTCCCTTATCCTGCTCTCTGCTTGCGAGAGCGGACTGTGGGGCAGTTACGACCCCTACCTGACGCCCGCCCCTGACGCGACGGCCACCGATACGCTGTCCCCGCTGTCGGCCACGGCGACGGCTCTTTCCGCCGCGACGCAGGCCTCCGGTCCGGACCCGACCGCGCCCGCCGTGCAGACCCCGTCCCCCGCGTCCGCAGAAACCCCGCGTCCCACCGTCCTCTACACCGCCCAGTCCGGCGACAGCCTGGCGGTGGTCGCCACCCATTTCGGCGTCCAGCCCGAAGAGATCGCCGCCTCCGCCCCGCTGCCCGAGGTGGGTTTCATTCCCGCCGGCACGCCGCTGGTGATTCCCAACCGGCTGGCAGATGTGCCGCTCTCGCCTGCCGATAAACTGCTCCCCGACAGCGAGGTGGTCTACTCGCCTAGCGCGGTGGATTTCGACATCAGCGCCTATGTAGATTCGGCCGGCGGTTATCTCAAGGATTATCGCGAGTACCTGGCCGTGGACGGTTGGGTGACCGGCGCCGGGTCGGTGCGGCGGCTGGCTTTCGAGAGTTCCATCAACCCGCGTTTGCTGCTGGCGTACATCCAGTTCAAATCCGGCTGGGTGAGCGGTGACCCCTTGCCTGACGTAGATGTCACCTACCCGCTTGACTATGGCGACCTGCGTTACCGCGGCCTCTACCAGCAGTTGCGCCTGCTTGTCCAGGACCTGGACGCCGGGTACTATGGCTGGCGCGCCGGTACGCTGACCGAATTGACCTTCCCAAACGGCGAGACCCTGCGCCTGGCCCCCGGCCTGAACGCCGGGACGGTTGCCCTGCAATATCTTTTCTCGCGCCAGTACGATTATGATAAATGGCTGGCGGCGCTCGACCCCGAAACCGGCTTCATGGCAACTTACACGGCCCTGTTCGGCGATCCCTGGCAGCGGGCGGCGCTGGTGGAGCCGCTCTTCCCGGCCGGTCTGATTCAGCCCGAACTTACCCTGCCCTTCGAAGTCGGCTACCTTTGGAGCCTCACCGGCGGGCCGCACCCGGCCTGGGAGCAGGAAAGCGCCCTCGCCGCCCTCGACTTTGCCCCGGCCATGGCCGATCCCGGCTGCGGCGAATCCAACGCCTGGGTGGTGGCCGTCGCCCCCGGCCTCATCGTCCGCTCCGGCGGCGGCTACGTGATCCTCGACCTGGACGGCGACGGCTATGAACAGACCGGCTGGGTCATCCTCTACATGCACATCGCTACCAAGAACCGCGTCCCTCTCGGCGCCTGGTTAGATGCCGGCGGCCACATCGGCCATCCCTCCTGCGAAGGCGGCCTGGCCACCGGCACGCACGTTCACATTGCCCGCAAATACAACGGCGAATGGGTTGGCGCGGGCGGCGCCCTGCCCTTCGTCCTCAGCGGCTGGACCGCCCGCTTGGGCGCGGCTCCCTACTACGGCACCCTCACCAAGGGCGACCAGGTCATTACCTCCAGCAAAACCGGCACCCACGAATCGCAGATCATCCGCCAGCCCGGGGAATAGTGTTTGGAGTCCGGGGACTTTGCCCCGGCAACGTTGAATGCGCCTGAATAAAATCCTGCTTCCCTGCCTTGTCCTCCTGCTGGCGGCCTGCGCTTCTGCCCCGCCCGCCGACCTGACGCCTGCCGCGCCCAACGCGCAGGAGGCCGCCGCCCCGACCGCCACCTCCTACCCCCCGCGCCCCGAATACGACCCCGGTCAACTGGTTGAGTACATTGCCCACAGCGGCGACACGCTCCCGGCGCTGGCGGCGCGCTTCAACACCACGGTCGAGGAGATCCGCCTCGCCAACCCGCAGGTCCCGGCAGACGCCACCACCATGCCGCCCGGCATGCCGATGCAGATCCCCATCTATTACCGCTCGTTCTGGGGCACGCAGTTCCAGATTCTGCCGGACAGCCTCTACGTCAACGGCCCGGCGCAGATCGGCTTCGATGTGGAGACATTCGTCCAGAGTCGTCCTGGCTGGCTGAAGGATTTCCGCACCTGGGCGCAGGGCGACAATCGCAGCGGGGCCGAAGTGGTGCAACTGGTGGCAACCAATTACAGCGTCAGCCCGCGCCTGCTGCTGGCTGTGCTGGAATACCGCAGCGGCGCGCTCTCCCAGCCGGCCGCGCCGGAGGGGCGCTATCCGTTGGGGATTTACAATTACAAATACCCCGGCCTGTACATGCAGTTGGTTTGGGTGGCGAATGTCCTGAATAACGGCTTCTATGGCTGGCGCACCGGTCAATTGGTCGAATTCGAACTCTCCGACGGGCGGCTGGAACGCCCCGACCCCTGGCAGACGGCGGGGACGGTGGCAGTGCAGTACCTGTTCTCGCGGCTGGAAGACTACCCCGGCTACGAGACGGCTATCGGACCGGAGGGCCTGGCGCGGCTCTACGGGGAACTCTTCGGCGATCCCTGGCTGGCGGACGCGCCTCACATCCCGGTCAGTTTGCAGCAGCCCGCCCTGACCTTCCCTTTCCGCCCCGGCGAGACGTGGGCCCTCACCGGCGGCCCGCACTCCGGCTGGGGTACGCTGATGCCCTGGGCGGCGCTCGACTTTGCGCCTGCGGGGGTGAAAGGGTGTACTTCCACCGATAAGCCGACAGTGGCGATGGCCGCGGGCGTCGTCGTCCGCTCCGAGACCGGCGTGGTGATGCTCGACTTGGACGGCGATGGCGACGAACGCACCGGCTGGAACCTGCTCTACCTGCACGTGGCCACCGCCGGCCGCGCCCCGGTCGGGACCGTGCTGGAGGCGGGCGACCCGCTCGGTTATCCCTCCTGCGAGGGCGGGACGGCCACGGGCACGCACATCCACGTGGCGCGCAAATACAATGGCGAATGGATTTCCGCCGATAGTGTCATCCCGTTCAATCTGGAGGGTTGGGTGGCCCACAATGGCGACGCTCCCTACGAGGGGACGCTGACCCGCAACGGGCAGACCATCTTCGCCTGCGAGTGCTCCGATTACACCAGCCAGGTCACGGCAGGGAGATAAAAGTAGCGCAGGATATTATCCTGCGCCATTGGTTTGTCTACGGAAGTTCGAAGGTCTTTTGCACTACCAGCCGGGCGTTTCCTTCCCCCTCATCTTCGTAAATCTCATATTTCAGGTCGGTGGGGACTACCTTGTTCAGCATGGCCTGCGCCGGGCAGTATTTCGTGGCGCTCAGTTCGATGGCGCGCCGCACGGCGGCCTCCTCCACGCCGCGGCCGCGGACGTTGTACACGATGATCAGGCGGGTGAACACCTTGGGGTGCTCCTGCGCCCGGTCGGCGTGCACGCGCACTTCGAAGCCGGTCACCTGCTGCTGTTTCTTGCGCAGGATGGAAATGACATCCATGGCGGTGCAGCCGGCCAGGCTGACGGCCATCAGTTCCATGGGGCGGAATCCGTCGTTTGCGCCGCCCACCTCCGGCTCCGCGCCGAGCCGGACCTGGAAGCCCGAATCGGCTGTGGCGGTGAAACTCAATCCCTCATGCCAGGTTGCTTTTGCGTCCATTCATCCTCCTTCAGGGGGTCAGAAGCGGGGTGACGTACTTGTCCAGCGTAGGCTGGTTGATCTGGCCGGTCCACATGTAGATGATTATCCCGTTCTTGTCTATCACGTAAGAACTGGGCAAGTTGCCGTTGCGGAAGGCGTTGACCGCGCTGGTGGTGGGATCGGGCCAGATGGAGTAGGTAAGACCATGCGCCTTGACAAAAGCCGCCACTTCTGCAACCGGCTCTCCGGCCTCGATGCCGATCAGCACAAATCCCTCGTCTGCGTGGGCGTTGTAGTAGGCCTGCAATTCGGGTATCTCTGCCAGGCAGGGTGGGCACCAGGTGGCCCAGTTGTTGACCAGCACCACCTGGCCTATGTAGTCACTGAGCGAAACGCTGTTGCCCTGCAAATCGGTAAGCGTCAGGTCGGGGGCGGGGTAACTGGCGACGGCGGGGGGAATTAGGTAGGCCTCGGTCTGCGCAACCTTGTCGCTGTTGGCGGAAAAGAGGATGATTAGCGCCGCCCCGATGAGGAAAACGGCGCCCAGCAGGAGCGCGGAAATGGCGGTGACAGGCTTTTTGCGCGATTTTCTTTTCGACATGGTGTTTACCGCTGGAGTGCTTGCCCAATGGCGTGAAGCAGGCTGGTTTCAGGGACGGCGCCCACGACGTTGCCGGCGCCGCCGTTGATGACGGTGTGCGGCACGCCGCTGACTTGGTGCCGGTTGGCCAGGGCGGGGAATTCCATTGCCTCAATCATTTCTGCCTGCACCATTGGATTTTCAATGGCCATCATGTGGGCAAGCACCACCGCGCGCGGGCAGTAAGGACAGGTGGGGGTGACGAAGACCTGCAGGTGAACGGGCTGGTTGATTGTCTTGAGGAATTCGCGTGCGGCCGGGGTGAGACCGGAATCCCGGCCGGAAACAAGCAGGATATCCTGGATGAGCGAGGTGAATTCGTGCCCGGAGGGGATGCCCAGCAAGCGCACGCCGTAATCGGTGACAGTTTCGCCGTCTTTGGCGGCAATGATAAGAGCGGGAGTCTTGTCCACGTGGTACTGGGCGGCGAGGTCTGTGTCGGCTTGCAGGTCGTGCTGTTCCAGGCTGAGAAGGTCCGAGAGAGCGGCTACTTCTCCGGCCAGTTGGAGGGTGTCGCTGCAATAGTCGCAGTTCTCCTGCGTGCCGAAGAAGATGATGTGCACGGGTTGTTTCAAGCCGGTGAACACTTCGCGAATCTGGTTTTCGATGTTTTCGTTGAGCAGTTTAGTCATGTGGTATTTCCTTATTTGAAAGAATGATTGCCCGCATGGGGCAAGGGAGGGACGGTTATCAGGTACAACCTCCGCCGCCGCTGATCACGTAGCCGCACTCTATGCCGCAGCGTGGGCAGGGCGCGCCGGGTTGGAGCGGTTTCTGGACGTTTTCACCGGGCGTCGAGAGCGGCGCGATGTGGATGGAGGCAGGCGGTTTTTGTTCTTCCATTACCCTGTTAGATGCACAGGATAACTTAATGTTTCAAGTAATCTTCCAGGTTGAGGGTGTGGTACAGGCGGTCACGAACATAAGATGGAATGTCAGCAGGTTCCCGCGTGGTTTCGTGGTAAAGGTAGATCATCTTGCGCAGTGTGTCCACAACGATGCGGCAGTTCGTACAGGAGGCCAGGTGTTCTTCAATTTCGTGGCAGAGACTCTCGTCAAGCGTCCCGTCCACGTAATCGGAGAGACTGCCGAGCAGCTCTTTGCAATTCGGCTGGTAATCGCTCATTTCGTTCCTTCCTTTCCGCGCAGCCGTTCGGCGTAGTAAGCGCCGAGCAGGTCGCGCAAGCGCAGACGGGCGCGCAGGAGGCGGGTCTTGACGGCCGTTTCGGTCAGGCCGAGGACTTCGCTGGTCTCCTGGATGGAGAGGCCTTCGATGTCGCGCAAGAGGAAGACCACGCGCAAGGTCCCAGGCAGGCGGCGGATGGCATCGTCGAGGGCACGGCGGGATTCGGCATTGACGAATTCCTCTTCCGGCAGGCAGCACCAGTCTGTGAATTCGACCGGGGTGTACTCTTCGCCGTCCTCGTCTTCTGTCATGGCGTCTGCCAGGGCGGTTTCTGGCTTTTGCCTGCGTATGAGCATCAGGGCTTCGTTGGCGGCGATTCGGTAAAGCCAAGTGGAGAGGCTGGAACGGCCCTCGAATGTTTTGACGCCCTCCAAAGCCTTGAGGAAGGTGTTCTGCAGCACATCTTCGGCGTCCTGCGAGTTGCCAAGCATTTTCAGCGCTAGGCGGTATAGCTGGCCGGAGTATGCGTCCACCAGGCGGGCAAACTCCTGACGGTTGCCTTCGCGAAGCGCCTGCAAGGAAATGTTCTGTTCGCTGCTATCCATTAGATGATGGCCTCTAAAAAAAGTTGCGGGTTCAGTATACCCGACCGATTCCAAAAGGCATGACAAAACATACGGACAAATGTCAGGCTGTTGAGGATATTTGCCACTAGAAAGCGGGGCATAGATTGACTAATATCCTACATAATATGGATTTCGAGAAATACGGTTCACTTGCCTTTTTCAAAGGGCTGAGCGCCATGGACCTTGAGGCGCTGGCGCCTTATTTTACGCCGTCGCGTTACGTGGCCGGGACTGTTATCTTCGAACAGGGCGATAAAGCCGAATCCGTTTACCTTGTGGCAAGCGGGGAGGTGACCATCCGTTACAAGCCGGCGGATGCCCCCCCCATGATTGTTACGCGCGTCCAGCCCGGAGGAATTTTCGGCTGGTCGGCGGCGATGGGGAATCAGGCATATACTTCAGCCGCAGTCTGCTCGCTGGACAGTGAGGTGCTGATCATCCGCGGCGAAGAACTAAGGAGACTGTGCGACAAAAATCCGCGTATCGGCAGCGTGCTTCTTGAGCGGCTCTCCCTGGTTGTTGCTGAACGCCGGCAGAACTTGCAGGGAGATGTCTCGTCTATCCTGGCAGATGGGATGCGCCATGCGAATTGTTCAGGAGAGAATTGAAAATGGCCGATATTAAGATCGAAATACAGATGAAGGCTTTGCTGGAGCAGATCAGCGCTTATATCGAGACTTTTCATGGCGGCTCAGTGGAATACGTGGATTTCGACGGGAAAGTCTTGAAAGTGCGGCTGGGAGGCGCCTGCCTGGGCTGCCCGCTTTCTCCCAGTACCCTGCATGGCTGGGTGGAGGGCACCGTGCGGCAGTTCTTCCCGGATATCGAAGACGTGCAGGCGGTTTGATCCAAAAAAGCAACTTCCTCCCCGCGCAAGGGAGTTAATCACCGGCCGAAGAGGGGGGTTATTTGTTGCGCAGCGCCTGGAAGATCATTAGTCCGCCGGCAACCAGCAGGACAACCACCCAGGCATACTGGACGGCGCTTGCATACTGCGTATCCACCAGGAGGCCGACCAGCAGGAGGGCCACGGCCGGGATGTAGGCCCAGCGCTGTTTGGAAAGGACGGCTACCAGCAGGAACGTCAGGCCAAGTCCCATGAAGAAGATGCTGCCGGTCTCGGCCAACGCGAATTGTTCGGAGAGTACGGACACTATTCCGAGCGTGACAAGCACGCCGCCCGGAATGATTGCCCACCAGCGGTCACGCCCGGACAGGTAAACTGCCCAGAAGCCGACGCCGATTCCGCCCAGGAAGGCCAGGCCGTCCCAGCCCGGGCCTGCGGGCAGGAAACTGGCCGCCGAAAGCCCGGCCAGGGCAAAGCCGGGGATGGCAGCCCACCAGTGCAGGCGGTTGGTGAAGAAGATGTACAGGAATACCAGGGCGGCGATGCCGAAGACGACTGCCCAGAAAAGGGCGAACGCATTAGCCAGGATGCCCTGCAGTTCCAGGAAACCGAGGATGCTGCCCAGGATAAGAAGAGCGCCAAGCAGGATGCGAAAATCAACGCGTTTCATGGGTTGCCTCTTTTACTTGATCTCGACCGATGCCATGCCGGTCTCGATGCTGATATCGGCGCGGTTGGCGGCGCTGGCATAATCAGGGGAAAGGTAAAGGTTGTGGCCAACTTTGGGGAAGCGGCTGTCCACGTTGATGGAGGCCATGCCGCTTTCGACCCGGATCTGGGCGGCGACGCCCTGCGGGATGGCGATGCGGACGGTGGCCGCGCCGGCATCCACTTTGACGCGCGTCAGCCCGGCGGCCGCGGGGAGGGTGATGTCGGTCGTGCTCGCGCCGGTGTCCAGGTCCAGTTCGGTGACCTGCAGGTCGTGCAGGTCGAGGATCGAGGTGTTGGCGCCACTGTCAATATCCAGGATCAGCGGGATGTTCTTCGACAGCGACAGGTCCCAGTCGCGGCTTTCGCCCGGCGACCATACCCAGAAATCGGAGGCGTGTTTGATCTTGACCTTTTGCAGGTCGCCTTCGGTGGCGCTTTTGACCAGTGTGCCGGGAGAGCATTCGGCGTCCAGCAGGTTGCCGGGGGCGGCGCCAGCGTGCAGGTTCAGGCGGCCGGCCCCATGGTCCAGTTTGAGGCGGGCTTTGGGTGCGCCTGCCAGGGAAACTGCGATGTGTTCCGCCGGGCCGCGGACGCCGCGCCTCAGGGCGCTGACGATCAGCCAAACCCCGACCAGCAGCAGGATGAATACCCACAGATAACCGAAGAAATCGGTGATGATCTCAAACTGTTTCAGCAGCAGGAGACCCGCCACGATGATGAGGATAAGTCCCCAGAAGATGCTACCGCGTCTCATTGTTCACTCCTATCTGCTGCTAGTGCTTGCGGAAGATGCCGCGCAGGATAAGCCACAGCCCAAAGATGAAGAGCAGTCCGATCAGGACATAATCTTTATAGGGGCCGAAGATCTTCAGTCCGCCGAAGATGGAGGCGGAGATGGCGAAGAAGACGATGCTGACGAAGATGGCGTTGATGGCGTTGCGGCCCTCTTGTTTGAGATTCCCGCCTATCAGTGCGGAGAGCAGTTTGCCGATCCCGACCAGACCGGGGAAGAGCGTCCACATGTAGAGCCAGGAGTCCCAGTCGCCTGTGGCGTTTTGATAGTATAGGATGCCGCCAATGCCTGCGACAATCGTGGCTGGGACGGCCATATCGGGCGCGCCGGTGAGCAGGCCAATGACCAGCAGGATTGCGCCTGCCAGCATGACCCAGACGGGCCAGTCGAAGGCCAGCTTCAGCCAGGAGGTCCATTCGGGCCTGACCCGCGAAAGGACCAGCCAGGCCGCAGCCAGGATGAGCAGGATGCTCAGGACAAGTTGCGTGCGATTTCTCTTTTCCATGTTTTTCATTCTCCTTGATTATTTATGATGGTTCATAGCGCGGCCTCCAGCCGCAGCCAAATGTACCGCCGACCTATGGTCGGCTTTGCCATACCACTTCGTGGCACTTGTACCACTTCGTGGCACTTGTACCACTTCGTGGCGCTTGGGCGGAGCCTGGCGGTACGATGAGCATTGTGCAAAATCTTCGCGGTTGCGATAGATTTCCAAGAGTAATACTATAGAGTATATACGCCATGAGGCGCGAGAAGTTACGCTGAAAGGTTACCTTGCCCAGATATGTGCCGGGAATCATGAAGATGGGCTATCAACAGCCTGAAGATTTACCATTTTCCGGCAATTTTACGCCTGGACAAAGCCAAGCCTGCTAGGGCCAGCGGGGCGAGCATGGACCCGAGGCAGGGCAGGCCGTTCCCGGGCGAATCCTCAGGCTCATCGGCATTGTCGTACGATGGACTTTTCTCCAGGTGGACATTGTCTATCCAGACCGCGCCGGTGTATGGGCTGTCACCGGAAGCGTTGAAACCGAAGCCCACGCCAACGACCTGTCCGGGTTCTTCAAAGGGGGAACCGGGGTTTTCTTCCCACTCGACGCGCAGGAAATCTTTCCACAGCGCAACATAGGCAATATAGCCCTCATAAGGCGTGTAAATTCCTGTCGGATGAGTGTACATTTGCACGTTCTCCAGCGTGCCGCCATACAGGATTTCGTTATATGTCAGGCCGGCCTGTTCCACGTGGAGGTCATAGGCGATCCGCTCCCCGGCGCTCCAATCCTGCGGTTCCTCGAAGAACAGGGAGCAGTTTGCCCAACTTCCCGCGGCGACAGAGAAGTCAATGCGCAGGGCGCTCGATCCCTGGTTCCCGGAACCCGGTTCGATGGCGCAGGTGATACTCGTGCCGGTGGCCGCATCCCAGTAGGCCTCCCAGCCGGCGTCCCCGGATTCGAAGTCGTCAACGCTTTGGACGAATTCCGGGGGCAGCGGCACGCTGTTCGGGATGTCCGTTTCCTGCGCGGGTTCCTGTTCTGTCGGCGGGGAGGCGGGAGCCGTGCCGGCCCAGCGGTTGTAGAAGATATTCAGCAGCGGGACGAATTCCTCGGTCGCTTTGCGGCTGCCTGCCTCGGAGGGATGGTCGTCTCCGGAGGGGTAGGCGAGTGTGTTGCTGCCAGCGTCAAGATGCTCGATCTGGCCGTCCTGGTACCAGTGGTGGGCGTTCCTGGCGGTCAGGACATTGTAGAAATCGAAGACTGCTACGTTGGGCAGGGTGTAATTGTTTTCGGCCAGCCAATCGTTGACCAGCCAGTTGTTGAAGGCGCGGGCGTTCCCGGCATAGGTGGAGTCGGAGAGCGGCGGGGCGGTGATGACGATGAAGAGTTTGTCGGGGTGGGCCTCGAAGTAGCGCAGGATTTCGTTGTAAACATATTTGGCGTGCCCGACGGTAAGCCAGCCGTCCGGGTCGGGAGGATCGTCGGGGCTGCCTTCCAGCGCCGAGTTGGGGAAACAGGACTTGAACATGATGATGACGTTTTCGCCGCCGGGGTCATCGAACAGGCGCGTGTAACCGGAGTTCTGTCCGCTTTCGTTGACGAGCGCTTCCATGTACCTCGGTGTCTGGTCGCCGGCAAACCATTCCAGCCAGTTGGGGATGTCGGTGCGGTCGCCGATGGAATCGGGCCCCCAGCCGTAGTTCGTGTCGCTGACGAAGTAGTTGTTCTCGGCCAGAGTCACTCCCAGGTCCCCGTAGCCGTCCGTCAGCCAGTTCTCGCCGGTGGAGTGGTGGATGAAGATGAGTTTCACGGGCTGGGCTGGAGGGCTGGGGTCGAGTCCCGGCTGGTAGGAAGGAGCCGCGGCAACGAGCGTTAGCATGAGGATCGTGAAAAGGAAAATATTCCAAAAAGGGTGTTTCATGAGAGCCTCCTTTTGCAATTGAACCAATGTATTCTTCCTGGCTTACTTTTTCACGACGAGCGCGACGATTGGCACCTGCGGCGCCAGGGCGCGCAGGCCGGATTCCGTGCCGTCCCAGGGATAGCCCAGGATGCGGGTCAGGGCGCGCATCGGGATCGGATGGCAGCGGGCATAGTCGAGCACTTCACGTTCGGCGTCTTGCGGCGGCAGGCGATGGGCGATGACTTCGGTTTGTTTGAACCCGACCCGGATGACAGCCCGCGGCGTCTTTTGCAGGTTGAGGAGCCAGTCCGCTTTTTCTCCGAGCCGGCCTAGAACGGGCCGTAGTTGATCGCTACCGCCACAGCCAGGAAGAGTACGGTTGCCAGGATGACCCAAGGCCACAGCCGCAGGACCCACTTGAGCCACTTGTGGTACGGCACGACCGTCAGGCTGAGGGCGATGAGCAGGAGAGCGTTGGTGGGGTAGACCAGGTTGGAGAACCCGTCGCCGAAGCAGTAGGCGCTGACGGCGATCTGCCGGTTGACGTTTACCAGGTCGGCCAGCGGCATGAGAATGGGGATGACCAGCAGGGCCTTGGCCGAGCCGGAGGTGACGAACAACTCCAGCACCAGCGTCAGCCCGTAGATGATCAGCGCCGAGACGAAAGGACTCGTCCCGGAGAAGGCGTTCGATGCCCAGTGCAGCAGGGTATCCAGGATGCCGCCGGAGGCGATGATGTGTTTGACGCTGGCGGCCATCATCAACAGGGGAATGGCCGGGGCAACGCCCAGAAACCCTTCCCAGACGGCGCGCCAGGCTTTTTTGCCGATGCCAGCCATGAGCGCCGCGCCGATCCCGCCGATGACGAATAGCAGGCCCGAAAGCGGCATGGCCAGGTCGTTGAGCGATTCGACCCACGAAAGGACCATCACGGCTGCCAGGATCAGGAGGAACATGCAGGCCATGAAGATGGCGGCGCGCTTCATGCGCGGGTCGTTGGCAGTCGCGGCGTCCAGTTCGAAGGTCCCGTATTTGACCCGCTCGGCCTGATCCTCGCGGAAGACAGGGGAGGTCTCCGGTTTCCGTTCCACCCGCTTCGCATACCGCACGAGAAAGATAGCCAGGATGACGTAAACGACGGCAAAGAGTACGATGCGCGCTCCCCAGCCGGAGAAGAGCGGCAGGTCTGCCAACCGCTGGGCGGTGCCGATGGTGAAGAAGTTGAAGACGGCGGTCGAAAAGCCGACATTGGTCGCCAGGATGGAGATGCCCAGGCCGGTCAGGGTATCCCAGCCCAGGGTGTAGGCTAGGACGATGACAATCGGCACCAGGGGGACGGCTTCCTCCAGAATGCCGAAGAAACCGCCCAGTGCCATAAAGAAAAAGGTGAGCACGACCAGCAGGGCGTACTTCCGGTGGCCGAATTTCCTGACAATTGTGTGGATAGCGTATTTGAGGATGCCGCTCTGGTCCATCGTAGAAAAGGCGATGCCGACCAGCACGATGAACAGAATTACCCCGATGATGGTAACATTGCCCTCGGCGGCGAACACCTCAAAGGGGGCGGTGAACCAGCGCCAAACCGGGTAATTGGGGCGCTCGGTGAAGGCAAAGGACTCGGCGTCTATGACCTGACGCCCGTCCACTTCCACGCGGGCATATTCTCCGGCCGGGACGAGACGGGTCATGAGCCCGGCAGCCATCATCAGGACGAAGATGATGGCAACCGCCTGGATGAAGGCTTTCTTGCTGATCTGGATGCCTGATTTTTTCTCTGTCATGTGACTCTCCTCTATTTTTGTAATTTTGACTCTACTGCAAAAAGGCTATTGCACCGCGCAGCACGCGAAGACCGCCAG
>DYKZ01000075.1 GCA_020722345.1 Anaerolinea thermophila
AACAACGGATGGGCTGTAGCGAATATATTTCCTTTTAGACATCTCCAAAACTTGCAATCTAATCCCCCAAATTAATTTAGGAATTAGACCGCAAGGACTGGTACAATCTGCACCGATAGTATAGCATCCTATTACCGCCTTGAAAAGGGAAACACAATGTCCGAACCTATCTCTCCCACCCAAAAACCCACAGAGTCCCCGCCAAAGGGGAGGAAACTCCTCGACCAGCTCAGTGACGCCATTCGCGCCAAACATTATTCCTATCGCACCGAGCAGACCTACGTGGAATGGTGCCGTCGCTACATCCTCTACCACAACAAACGCCATCCCGCCGAAATGGGACTCCCGGAGATCCAGGCCTACATCACCCATCTCGCCACCGAAGGCAACGTGGCGGCATCCACCCAGAACCAGGCTCTTAGCGCCATCCTCTTTCTCTACCGCCACGTCCTCCTCCAAAAGATCGAATTTCCCACCGACCTTATCCGCGCCAAAAAACCCGACCGCCTTCCCACCGTCCTTTCCAAAGCCGAAGCCCTCGCCGTCATCCAAAAAATGAACGGCGTACCCAAACTCATGACCCAGCTTCTCTTCGGTTCGGGCCTGAGACTCATGGAATGCCTGCGCTTAAGGATCAAAGACATTGATTTTGCCAATCACCAGATTATTGTCCGCGATGGCAAAGGCGAAAACGACCGCTCCGTCCCGCTACCCGAAAGCATTACTCCCGCCCTCAAAGCCCACATTCAGCAGGTAAAAACCATTCACCAGCGCGACCTCCAGGAAGGCTACGGTGAAGTTCCTCTCCCCTACGCCCTCGAACGCAAATACCCCAATGCCAACCGCGAGCCGGGTTGGCAATACGTTTTCCCCGCTAGCCAGCGCTCCGTGGACCCCCAAACTCGAAAAACCATGCGCCACCACCTCGATGAAAGCGTTCTCCAGCGCGCCATCAAACAAGCCTCTCGCCTTGCCAAAATAGATAAACCCGTCTCCCCTCACACCTTCCGCCACTCCTTCGCCACCCACCTTCTCCAGGCCGGTTACGATATCCGCACCGTCCAGGAGCTCCTCGGCCACAAGGACGTCAAAACCACCATGATCTACACCCACGTCCTCCAGCGCGGCGGATTGGCGGTGAAGAGCCCGCTAGACGAATGAGTTTGCTCTCCAGGATTCCTAATTTTCCTCCCCCCTCGGACGCTCACGGCGCGCCCGCTTGATTTCCCCCCGCTGTCTTTTTTCCTCCAGCCGCTTCGCCTTCGCCGCCGCGCTGGGACGGGTGGGCCTGCGTTTCTTGGGTGGAACCAGCGCTTTTTGGATGAGCGCCATCAGCCGCAGTTCGGCATCCGCCCGGTTCTGTTCCTGCGCCCGGTAGCGCTTCGCCTCGATGACCAGCACCCCGTCCGCCGTCATGCGCCTGCCCGCCAGATGGATCAGCCGCGCTTTGACATCCTCCGTCAGCGAGGGGGAGGCGCGCACGTTGAAGCGCAACTGCACGGCGGTGGCCACTTTGTTGACATTCTGCCCGCCCGGGCCGGAGGCGCGCACGAACTCGAAGGTCAGTTCGGAGTCGGGCAGGGTGAGGGAGGGGGAGATTTCCATAAGCCAAGTCTAACACGCCTGGGAAATCTGACAAGCCAGGAAGTCAACAGGTCTGGCAAGTCGAGCATGACCTGTCAGACCTGTAAAACTTTGTGACCTGAAGACTTCCCTAGAACATCAAGGCGTTGATCTTGTCTATCGTCTCGCGGGCAGGCCTCAGGTCCGCCTCGCCCAGGCGGTTGAGCGGCGTTTCGACCAGGTTGAAGCCGTCCACCAGGGTGGGGCGGGAGGTGTCTATGTAGATGAGACCCGTCACCAGGACGTTGTCGCGCTCGGCCTGTTCGAGCATCTGCATAGCCTCGCCGCGGTCGGTGGGATCGTAGTCACGTTCGAGTTTCTTCAGGATGATGGCCGAGCCGTCGTGCAGAGTCACTTCGCGCACGTCGCCTTCGGCGAATTCGCCGGGCAGTTCGATCTCATCCAGCGCCGGGACGAAGGAAATCTCGTGCAGGGGCGCTTCGTGGTCCTTGCCCCAGGTGTAGGAGTGCAGAGTGTTCTCCTGGTTATTGAAACTCACGCACGGGCTGATGATATCCAGCACGGCGATGCCGCGGTGGCTGAGGGCGGCCTTGATCAGTTCCTTAACCTGCTTCGGGTCCCCGGCGAAGGAACGCGCCACAAAGGTGGCGCTGGAGGCCAGCGCTTCCATGCAGATATCCACCGGCATGTAGGGGTTGGTGCCCTGGTGTTTCAGCGTCAGGCCCACCTCGGCGGTGGCCGAGAACTGGCCCTTCGTAAGGCCATAGACGCCGTTATTCTCGACGATGTAGGTCATCGGCACGTTGCGGCGGATGAGATGTTTGAACCCGCCCATGCCGATGGAGGCCGTGTCGCCGTCGCCGCTGACGCCCAGGGCGCGCAGGCGCGTATCGCCGAAGATGGCGCCGGTGGCCAGCGGGGCCATGCGTCCGTGCAGGCCATTGAAGCCGAACGAACGGCTCAGGAAGTAGGTTGGACTTTTCGACGAGCAGCCGATGCCGGAGAATTTCACCAACGTTTCCGGCACGATGTCCAATTCGTAGCAGGCGGCGATGATCTGATTGGCAATGGAATTATGGCCGCAACCGGCGCACAGCGTGGACGGCAGGCCCTTGTAATCGTTTCTCGAGAGGCCGGCCTTGTTGAGCGGGCCGGCGGTGACAGGTACGGGGGTAGCCATTATTTCACCTCCTGCGAAAGGATGGAATCTTTGACCCATTTGGCGGTCAGCGGCAGGCCGTCAGAGTGGCAGGCAGAGCGCAACTTAGACGCCTGATCAGGCAGGGCGGCAGACAGGATCTGGCGCATCTGGCCGTCACGATTGGCTTCGACAACGTAGATGCGCTCGTACTTTTGGACGAACTCACCCACTTCCTGAGAGCAAGGCAGGGCGCGCAGGCGCAAAAAGGCCGTTTTCGGACCTCCTGCCTGCTCCAGCAAAACCCGGGCTTCTTCCACTGCCGGGCCCGTGGAACCGTAGGCAATGATGCCCACCTCGGCGTCGGCGCTTGCCTCGATAACGGGAGCCGGCACGAGGCGCCGCGCCGTATCGTACTTCTTTTTCAGACGCGCCATGTTCTTTTCCCACTCCCGGCTGTTTTCGGTGTAGCGGGCATTCTCGTCGTGGCCGGTGCCGCGCCCAAACCAGGCCGAAGCCGGGTGCATGTTGCCGGGCACGGTGCGCCAGGGGATGCCGTCGCCGTCCACGTCCTTGTAGCGCGCCCAGACGCCGTTCGTCCTTTCCAGATCGGCCTCCCATAGCACTTTGCCGCGATCTATCGGCATGTCGGGGTATTTGAAGGGCTCGGTCATCCACTGATTCATGCCCAAGTCGAGGTCGGAGAGGACGAAGACGGGGGTCTGCAGGCGCTCAGCAAGATCGAGGGCTTTCCAGCCGAACTCGAAACATTCGTTGACGGAACCGGGCAGCAAGATTACGTACTGTTTGTCGCCGTGGCTGAGGAAGTAAGTCTCCGTCAGATCGCCCTGGGCGGTGCGGGTGGGCAGGCCGGTGGAGGGACCGACGCGCTGCACATTCCAGATCACAATCGGCACTTCGGCGTAGTAGGCCAGTCCGGTGTATTCGGCCATTAGGCTGATGCCGGGGCCGGAGGTAGAGGTCATGGCGCGCAGCCCGCTCCAGCCCGCCCCGACGGTCATGCCGATGGCGGCCAGTTCATCCTCGGCCTGCAGCACGGCGTAAGTCTGCTTGCCGTCCTTTTTTCGCAGCATGGGCAGGTAAACGTTGAGCGACTCGGCCAGCGTGGAGGCCGGCGTGATGGGGTACCAGCCGACGAATTGCACCCCGCCATAGACCGAGCCGATGGCGGCGGCGGTGTTGCCGTCGGCCATAATGAGACCGTCGGTCTTGTCCATCGGCTCGACCCAGAAGGGATCGGTCTTGGTCAGGTTCTGCTTCGCCCAGTCTGCGGCGGCCTGCACCACCCCAAAGTTGGAGGCGATAGGCTGTTCCTTGCCGTGAAAGTGGAAGGCGAGCGCCTGCTTGATCTTGTCCATGTCAATGCCCAGGATGTGCGCCAGCACGCCCACGTAGACCATGTTGGCAATGTAATCCCGCAGATTGGATGACACGTCGGCGGCGCGCGCCAGGGCTTTGACCGGCATCGGGTAAGCCGAAATGTCCTTGCGCTCGAGCGGAAGTTTGATGTCGTCGGCGTAGAAGAAGGCCCCGCCGGGCTGGACCATTGCCAGGTCCCGCGCGAACGAGGCCGGGTTGAGCGTGACGACGATCTCTGTCTCGTCACGCCGGGCGGTGAAGCCGTCCCTGCTGAGGCGGATGGTGTACCAGGTGGGCAGCCCCTGGACGTTGGAGGGGAACAGGTTCTTGCCCGAGACCGGAATACCCATCTTGAAGAGGGCGCGCAGCAGGGTCACGTTGGCGGTCTGCGACCCGAAGCCGTTGACGGTGGCGATGGTGAGGCTAAAATTGTTGGTAATCTTTTCTGACATAAGAACTCCTAGAATTGAGATGCGTAAAGCGAGAAGGTGAAGAGGGTGAAGGGTCAGGCGAGCAGGGCGGCGGCAGAGGCGGCCAGCAGCGCCGCGCCGCGCGGCAGGGCGGCCTCGTCAATGTCAAACTTTGGGTGGTGGTGGGCGGCATCCAAGCCTTTCTCTGGATTGGCCGAGCCGATAAAGATGAAACTGCCAGGCACCTTTTCCATGATGTAGGCCATGTCTTCCGAGCCCATGGTGACGTAGTTGCCGGTGTCGAGCGTGCTTTCAGGGAAGAGGGCGCGGGCGGTTTCCTGGACCCGGCGCGCCAGGCCGTTGTCGTTGATGACTGCCGGCGTCAGGCGGTTGACCTCCACCTCGGCGCGGCAGCCGAGTCCCTCGGCCACTGTTTGGACGGTCTTCTCGAAGCGCTCCAGCACCTTGCGGCGCACGCTTTGCTCGAAGGTGCGGATCGTGCCGGTCATCTCGACAGACGGCGGGATGACGTTGAAGGTTTCCCCCCCGTGGATGGTGCACACACTGACGACGGCCGTTTCCAGCGGGCCGACGTTGCGCGCCACAATGCCCTGCAGGGCGCTGACGACTTGCGCCGAGGCAAGGATAGGGTCTACGGTCAGGTGGGGTGCGGCGCCGTGCCCGCCCTTGCCGACGACCTTGATCTTGAAGATTTCCCCGCCCGCCATCGAGGGGCCGTCCGAGACGCCGATCCAGCCGAGGGGCTTCTCGTTCCAGACGTGCAGGGCCAGGGCGTAGTCCACCTTTGGGTTGTCGAGCACGCCGTCTTCGATCATCTTCTCCGCGCCGCCCAGGCCTTCCTCGGCCGGCTGGAAGGCGAGTTTCACCGTCCCGGCCAGTTCGCCGCGCTGGGCGAACAGCATCCTGGCCACTGTCAGCAGGATGGCGGTGTGGCCGTCGTGGCCGCAGGCGTGCATCACGCCGGGGTTCTGCGAGGCGTATGCCGCGCCGGTCTCTTCGGTGATGGGCAGGGCGTCCATGTCGGCGCGCAGCAGGACAACCGGTCCGGGGCGCCCGCCTTCGATGAGCGCCGTCACGCCCGTGCCGCCGACGCCGGTGGTCACTTCCAGGCCGAGGGCGGTCAGTTCGCGGGCGACAATCCCGGCGGTGCGGAATTCCTGGAAGCCGAGTTCGGGGTGCATGTGGAAGTCGCGCCGCAGGGCCTGGGTGTATTCGAACAGGGATTGGGCTTCGGAGAACCAGTCTGTCATATCAATCTCGCCTCAATACTACTACAAGTCTATGGAGGAGGCCGGAGGGCGACGAAGCAATCTTCCTGCCTGCTTGGAGATTGCCTCGGACCGGAAGAGCGCCGGCCCTCGCGTTGACGCAGGTGTTCTTTCTTTACCCATAGCGCGGCCTCGAGCCGCAGCCAAACGTACCGCCGACCTACGGTCGGCATTGCCAGATAAGATTTGCGCGTTCAATAAAAGAACTCCGGGTCATCCGGGTGGGCCAGGATGACCAAGATGGTTTGTTTTTCGGGCCAGGCGCGGTCTGGAGAGGTTGAATCCATAAGCAGTTTGAACAGGGTTGTTAATCAGATTGCAGCCAGGTTCCCAGGGCGGCCTGGAACTGGTGGTATTGCTCCTCGTACAGGATGTGGGTGCGTTTCCCGGCAACAAGGCGCTGCAAAATGACCAAATCGTCACGCAGGTCGTACAAGAGTGAAATCGTGATTTCGCCCTTTTTGAAGTCTTGTGCCATGCCCAGACCGCCTGCGGTGTAAGGCGCTTCCTCGTAGCCATTGGCGGTCAGAATGGTTTTCAAAATTGGGCCAAATTCATGATAATACTTTTCGGACAAGGGCCTATCCTTTACGGGCGGTTTTTTCCCCGTCTTTTTTCTCGGCCGCGGCGCCTTTGCCGCAGTCGCCCCCGCCTGCCTGTTCACTACACGGCGCTTCCGCCTTACGGCGCAGGGCTTCGAGTTCGTCCCAGGGCTCCACTTCGTCGCGGCCAAACTCGCGCCAGCCGACATCGGGGAGTTCGACCCGGATGGTCATGCGCAGGGGGTTGCAGTCGAGTACTTTGCCTTCGCCCATCGGGGTGACGACGCGCTTGTTGCGCTTGGGCAGTTCCTTGCGGGCGGCGGCGTACTGCTCGTATTCGTAAACCAGGCAGCAGCGCAGGCGCCCGCACATGCCGGTAATCTCTTCGGGCGTGAGCGAGATGCCCTGTTCCTTGGCCATCTTGATGGAGACCGGGCTGAACTCGGTCAGGAATTTGGAGCAGCAGCGCGTTTCGAGGCCGCAGGCGCCCATGCCGCCCAGGAATTTCGCCACGTCGCGCGGACCAATCTGCCGCATCTCCACCTGCGATTGGGGGTACTGCTTCTGCATGTCGTGGCGCAGGGATTTCAGGTCGGCCTTGTCTTCCTTCTCGGTGCTGAACATTAGGGCCAGGCGCGCCCCGTCGAAGGAGAACTCGGCGGCGACGATCTTGACGCTCTTGAGTTTCAGTTGCGCGGCGCGCTCGCGGCCGGCGATCATGGCCTCCAGTTCCTTCTGCGCCCACATGCGGCGCAGGACGAGGTCGCGCGGGGTGGCGATGCGCTCCACGGCTTTCCAGCCCTCCGGGGGCGCGGCCGGCTCCTTGACGATCTGGACGACCTCGCCCAACTGCTTGCCGCGCGAAGTCTCCACGATGGCAAAATTGCCGACCTTGATCTCCGACAGGGCGGAGGCATCGAAATGGTAGATTTTCCCTACTTCGGCGAAACGAATCCCAACAATGAGCGGCTGCATGTTGAAATTATACAACGTTTATGGTGGGAGCCTGCTTCTGGCTCAGGGCTTCGACGCTGATGCGCGCCGCCACCTGCTCGGCTACGGAGCGGAGGGCTTTGGCCGAATCCGAATCGGGGCGGGACACGAGGACCGGTTTGCCGGCATCGCTGCCGATGCGCACTGACGGTTCCATTGGCACCGCGCCCAGGAAGGGGACGCCGGCCACCCGCGCCAGGTCCTCGCCGCCGCCCGCGCCGAAGAATTCCCCGCGCATGTTCTCGACCACGCCCAAGATGGGCACTTCCAGAGTCTGGAACATGGCCAGGCTGCGGCTGGCATCTTCCAGCGAGACGGATTGCGGCAGGGTGACGATGACCACGCCGGAGAGGGGAATGCTCTGCGCCAGGGAGAGCGGCGCGTCGCCGGTGCCGGGCGGCAGGTCAACGATGATGTAGTCCAGTTCGCCCCATTCCACATCTGACAGGAACTGGCGGATGGCAGAGTTGAGCATCGGGCCGCGCCAGATGAGCGGCTGTCCGGGCTTGACGAGGAAGCCCATGGACATCAGTTTGACGCCGTAGGCCTCGGCGGGGATGAGTTTGTCTTTTTCCATGCCGGGTATGTCGTGGATGCCCATCATGGTGGGGATGTTGGGACCGTAGATGTCGGCGTCCATCAGGCCGACGCGCGCCCCGCTTTGCGCTAGGGCGACCGCCAGGTTGACGCTGACGGTGCTTTTGCCCACGCCGCCCTTCCCGGAGGCGACGGCGATGGCGTTGCGGACGGGCAACTGCATCAGGCCGCGCATGCGCCCGTCGTTGGGCACGCTGGCGTCCATCTTGATGTTGACGGTCTGGACGCCAGGCACGGTCAGGACGGCCTCGCGGGCGGCTTCCTCGATGCTGCCTTTCAGCGGGCAGGCCGGGGTGGTCAGGACAATAGTGAAGGAAACTGTTCCACCTTTGATTTCCAGGTCGCGGATCATGTTCAACGTGACCAGGTCTTTGTGCAGTTCGGGCTCCTGGACTTTGCCTAGCGCGGCCAGGATGGCTTCACGGGAGATGGTGGTCATGGAGTCTCGCTTTCGATCGAAATAGTGAAATAGTGAAAGAGAGAAGGAAGAAGTGAGAAGGAAAAAAAGTTCCCACTTCTTCCTTCTTTACTTTTAACCTGCTTCTTGACTTCTCTTACTCTACGCTTTTACTCAACCTTCTTTGGGCGCGGCGCGAGCGGCTTCCTTGGCAGCGCGGGCGGCGTTCTCGCGGGCAGCGTTGACCGGGCGGATCTCCTCGTAGTAGGATGCCGGTTTGGAAAGCCGCGCCTTGTCGAACACGTTGCGCCCGAAGGAAGCCAGTTCGTAGTCGTGATCCATCTTGATGGCGTCGAACGGGCAGTATTCGGCGCACAGGCCGCAGTTCATGCAGATGTCGGCGTCAATGTAGAATTCCGCCGGGTCGGGGATTGGACGGCCGGTGACCGGGTCGGTGGTACGCGTGATCCAGATGCACTGCGGCGGGCAGACACGCGAGCAGATGCCGCAGGAGGTGCAGCGCATGATCTTCTCGCCGTCCGGCCCCTCGTCGTACACCAGGAAGGGGACGAAGCGGAATTCCTCGGGAACGGGGATTTTCTCCTCCGGGTATTGGACGGTGAAAATGCCGCGTCCATCCTTGCTGCCGCGGTGGGTGATGCCCTCGGCAGTGCGATAGCGCCTGCCGAGCCACTTTAGGTCGTCCAGGTAAGTCTCGACGAACCGCTTGAGGGAAACGCTCAGGCTTTTCAGAATGCCTTTTCCAAACATTTCTTCGCTCATGTCTGTCTCCTCTCCTAGCGGTCCACTTCGCCGAGAACGATGTCAATCGAACCGAGCACGGCCACCAGGTCGGCTACTTTCTGGCCAATGCACATTGGGCCGAAGGAGGTCAAGTTGATGAACGAGGGGGCGCGGACGTGATAGCGCCACGGGGAGGGTTTCCCGTTGGAAATGATGTAGAAGCCCAGTTCGCCTTTCGGACCCTCGACCCGCCCATACGCTTCTCCGGGCGGGACGCGCACCGTGTAGGCCGGTTTGACGGCCATCACCGGACCTTCGGGCAGGCCGCGCACCGCCTGTTGGACGATGCGGATGCTTTGGCGGATCTCGTCGAAGCGGATCATCAACCGGTCGTAGATGTCGCCATTCGGGCGCACACAGACCTCGAAATCGAAGCGGTCGTAGATACTGTACGGTTCGGCGCGGCGCACATCGTAGGGGATGCCCGAGGCGCGCAACAACGGCCCGGAAGCCGAGTAACGGATGGCATCCTCGGCGGTCAGGACGCCCTGCCCGATGCCGCGCGAGCGGACGATCTCGTTCTCGCTCAGGAAGCGTTCCAGTTCGTCAATCCTGCGCGGCAGGCGCTCGAAGAACAGGCCCTTGATCTTTTCCGGGATACCTTCCGGCAGGTCGCGCACCACACCGCCGAAGCGGAAGTAGTTGCACATCATGCGCGAGCCGGCGACGGCCTCGAAGATGTCGAGGATGAGTTCGCGCTCCTCGAGGGAGTAGAGCATGGGGGTGAAGTAGGCGCCCAGGTCGTTGGTCAGCGCGCCGATGGCCATCAGGTGGTTGGAGATACGTGTCATCTCCGCCATCATCACGCGGATGTACTCGGCGCGTTCCGGCGGCTTGATGTTCATCAGTTTCTCAACCGTCAGCGCGTAGCCGAAGTTGTTGCTCATCGAGGAGAGGTAGTCGAGCCGGTCGGTGAAGGGCATGTTCATCAGGTAGGTGTTGCGCTCGCCGATCTTCTCGTGGTTGCGGTGCAGGTAGCCCATCACCGGCTTGAGGCTGACGATGGTCTCGCCGTCCAGGATGGCCGCCACGCGGAAGACGCCGTGTGTGGAGGGGTGCTGGGGGCCGATGTTGACGATGACATGCTCGGTGCCTAGCCCGGTCTCGTCCTGGACCTGGTAACGGGCCAGCGCGCCGTAGAGGGCTTTCTCCGGGTCTTCGGGGATCCATTTTTCCGCGTCGAATCCGTCTGGGTAAGTGACGTTATCGCCGAAGGGAGTCTTGTCCTCTGCCGGGACATGCTTGCCTTCCGGCCAGCGCGACTTGAAGGGTTTGATATCCTCTTCGTAGTAGGCTTCTTTCCAGTCCTTGCGCAAGGGATGACCCTCGAAGCCTTCCCACATCAGAATGCGGCGCAGGTCGGGATGGCCCGTGAACCGGATTCCAAACAGGTCCCAGACCTCGCGCTCCTGGAACTCCGCCCCGGGGTAGATGGAGACGATGGACGGCACTTCGATCGGATCCTGGCGCGGCACTTGGACCTTGAGGCTCAGGCCGGGGCCGCCGGTGGTCTTGTAGAACTGGTAAACCACCTCCATCTTCCCTTCGGGGAGATAATCCACGCCGGTGACGTGGGAGAGGTAATCGAAGCCGAGTTCGTCGCGCAGGGCGGCGGCGACTTCGGGCAGGTTTTCTTTCGGGATGACCCAGCCAGAGTAGCCGGGGCGGGTATCCGGGCTGGCAATGCCGGGGAAACGGGCGGACAGGTCAAACGCAGGCGCAGATACGGGTGCGGGAGTTGCCATCTTAGGCCTCCTGTCCTTTTTTAGCGGCGGGCTTGATCAGCGCGATCTTGCGCGTGTCTATCAAGTCCGGGCCGAGCAGGGGGATGGGCATCTCGACGCTGTCTGGACCTTTCTGATACCAGCGGGATGTCTTGAGCGATTCGCCGCGTATCTTCTCTTGGATTTTCATCAGGCCGTTGAGCAGGGCCTGCGGCGTGGGCGGGCAGCCCGGCACGTAGACATCTACCGGGATGAACTTATCCACACCGGAGACGACGTTGTAGCCTTCCTTGAAAGGCCCGCCGCCGGAGGCGCAGGCGCCCATAGCCAGCACGTATTTCGGCTCTGGCATCTGATTGTAGAGACGGACGATGAGGGGAATCATCTTCTTGGTCACCGTGCCGGCGACGATCATCAGATCGCTCTGGCGCGGGCTGGGGCGCATAATCTCCATGCCGAAGCGGGCAATGTCGTAGCGGCTGGCGGCGGCGCAGATCATCTCGATGGCGCAACAGGCTAGGCCAAACATCATCGGCCACACCGAGGCGCTGCGCCCCCAGTTGTAGATGCGGTCAAGGGTGGTGATGGCTACCTGTCCACGCGCTTCGGGCGGGATGTCGTAGCCGGGAGAGTTCAATTCTTCGGGAACCATAATCGTCTCCAGGGGAAGAGTGAGCAACCGGGCAGATTATAGCCGGGGAGGGAGGGAACGTCAACTTAATTTTGCAAACATATATTTGCAAAATTCGGTATAATCTGGAATGCAGCGGCTCGTCGCTGCAGATCTTTGGTAGCAGATACCGGCAACATGAAATGAAACCCACCACCCGTTTACGCATCCTAGACTTTTTGCGCAAGCAGCAGACTGCCTCGGCGATAGAGTTGAGCCGTGCGCTGGGGTTGACGCGCGCCAACATCCGCCATCACCTGGTGGTGCTCGAGTCCAACGACCTGGTGGAGGTGGTGGGGCAGTGCCGTCAGGGCAAAGGGCGGCCGGGGAATGTTTACGGCCTGTCGCGGCGGGTGCTGGGTGACAGCCTGGATGAACTGGCGTCGGCGCTGCTGACGGAGTGGCTGGGCGGCTTGCCGGAGGGGGCGCGGGAGGCAGGCCTCCGGTCCGTGGCCGGGCGGCTGGGAAGCGCGTATTCCGGCGCGGGCGTGGAGTCGTTCACCAGGCGGCTGGCAGAGACGGTCCGCTTCCTGAACGCGCGCCATTACCAGGCGCGCTGGGAGGCGGGTGCGGCCGGGGCGCGGCTCATCCTGGGGCATTGTCCCTTCCTGACGGTCATCGAGCGCCACCCCGAACTCTGCCGGGTGGACGCTTTCCTGTTGGAGGGTTGCCTGGGGCAGGCCGTATTGCAGACGGCTAAACTGGAAAGAACGGGGGCGGGGCTGCCACAGTGCGTGTTCGTGGTTGGCTGACTATTTGCGGGTGCAAGCGGAATCGGGTATAGTTGCAGCGGCAATTTTTACGAAAGAGGAGACACTATCATGATCAATATCCTGACCGACAGCACGTCCGACCTGGGCCGCGAGGCTGCCAGCGAGTTCAATTTCGATGTGATCCCCCTGCCGGTGACGGTTGGCGAGAAAGTCTACCTTGACGGCGTCGAAATCGAACAGGAAAAACTCTTTGAACTGGTTGGGCAGGTGGGCACGCTGCCCAAGACGGCTGCCCCTTCGGTAGGGGAATTCCAGAAGTTCTTCGACCGCCCCGGCGAGAGCATTTTCATCGGCATTTCCTCGCGCCTTTCGGCAACCATTCAGAATGCGAAACTGGCGGCGGCAGAGTTGCCTGCTGGCCGCGTGCGGGTGCTCGACTCACTCAACCTTTCGACCGGCATCGGCTTGCTTGTGCTGCTAGCCGCCGAACTGCGCGCCGCCGGAAAATCGGCGCAGGAGATCGAACAGGCTGTTCTGAACGCCGTGCCAAAAGTGCGTACTTCGTTCATCATTGACACAATGGATTATCTCTACAAGGGCGGGCGCTGCACGGCCCTCCAGGCGATTGCGGGAAGTGTGCTGAAGATTCATCCTATTATCGAAGTCCGCCCGGATGGGACGCTGGGGGTAAAGGACAAGGTGCGCGGGGCGCGGCCGAAGGGACTGCAATTGATGCTGGACGATTTTGCCGCTCACCTCGACGAACTCGACCGTCGGCGGGTCTTTGTGACCCATACCACCTCGCCGGACGACGCCGAGTTCCTGAAAGGCGAGATCATGCGCCTGGCCGCCCCGGACGAAGTGCGCATTACCAAAGCCGGCAGCGTCATTGCCAGCCACTGCGGGCCGGGGACGATTGGCATTCTGTACATGGTGAAGTAGCAATCTGTCAGTGGCAATGGCCGTCCTCGTCTTCATCCATGCCCTGCTGTTTTTGCTCTTCTGGATCACCAACCTGGTTTTTCGGCAGGCGGTCAACGATTTCTTGACTCTACCGCAAAAAGGCTATTGCACCGCGCAGCACGCGAAGACTGCCAGGAAAATGCAAAATCACAAATCATTATT